>CAYIBD010000047.1:0-2822 GCA_964361655.1 uncultured Candidatus Saccharibacteria bacterium | reverse complement strand
CCGGCCTCGCCTCGCCCGCCCTCGGCTCGCCTCGGGCGAGGCCGGGGGCTCGGCCGAGGGCGGGCATGAATCAAGAATCAGGAATACCGTTGCCATGCTTCGTGCTTCATGATCCATGCTTCGAATGCGAAAATACGAAAAGTTTTAGCTAATTCGCATATATACGCGGTGTATGTTTGTTAGGAAGATAGGCATTGATTTGGGCACGGCCAACACCCTCGTCTTTGTGCCGCAACGGGGCGTGGTGGTGAACGAACCATCGGTGGTCGCGGTATCGACTGACGACAACCGCATCCTTGCGGTTGGCAACGAAGCCCGCGAAATGATCGGCCGCACCCCCGAGACGATCATTGCCTACCGTCCCCTGAAGGACGGCGTCATTGCCGACTACCGCGTCACCGAGGCCATGCTCCGCTATTTCATCGATAAGACCGTGGGTCGGATCCGGCTCGTGAAGCCCGAGGTCATGATCTCGGTGCCAGCCAGTGTGACCTCAACGGAGAAGCGCGCGGTGATCGAGGCCGCGACCAAGGCCGGGGCCAAAGCCGCCTACGTGGTGAAAGAGCCGGTCCTGGCCGCGATCGGCGCAAACATTCCCATCAACGAGCCGGCCGGCCACATGGTGGTGGACATCGGCGGTGGGACCGCAGATATCGCCGTGATATCCTTGGGCGGGATTGTGGCTTCGAATTCGGTGAAGGTCGCCGGCAACAAGCTCGACCAGGCCATTGCCGAATACATCAAGAAGCGCTACAACCTCGCTATCGGCGACCGCACTGCCGAGGATATCAAGATCAAGATCGGCAGTGCGACTCCGCTCGAAGAGGATCTCTCCATGACGATCAAGGGGCGCGACCTCCTGACCGGTCTGCCGCGAACTATCGCCATCTACTCTTCAGAGATTACCGAGGCCATCGCCGAAACGCTCATGGATATCATCCAGGCCATCAAACAGGTGCTCCACGATACTCCGCCCGAGCTTGCCGCCGACATCATGGAGCGGGGGATTACCATGTCCGGCGGCACTTCCCTCTTGAGAAACATTGACCAGCTGGTTTACCAGGAAACCGGTGTGCCGGCCAAGATCGCCGACGACCCGCTTTTGTGCGTCGCGAAGGGTACTGGCATAGCACTAGAACACCTGGAAGTATATAAACGCTCAATTATGGCCAAGCGTTAGAATCAAGAACCCTTCGCGGGGAGGGGGTCGGGAAACGGGAGTTCCCCGTGTAGTCCCGCAACTTCCGCGACCGAAGGGAGCGCTAAAGTTGCGAGGATCCCGTACCTCCCGAACTGATGCTTCGGAATTATCGTAGGCGCAGTTTCGCGGAAGTGCGGGATCGCGCACTCTAACCTCACTTCGTTCGGGATGGTGCGGTGAGAAACCACCGAGGGAGCGGAGCGACCGAGGGGGTCAGCGCGAGCGAGCGCAGCGCTGACGGGCATTGCGAGCACGCCGAAGCGCAGCGAAGGCGAGCGCAGCAGGATGCCCTGGAACAGAAACCGAGGGTTTCTGAGGAGCGCTGCCGACCAAAGGAGGCAGCGCGACGCCTAAGGGCACCGGAATTGCGCTTGAGCACCTTGAGGTGTATATAAGAGAAGCATTATGGCGAAACGATAAGTGCTGACCAAAAGAGGAGGTTTGAGAGATGGGGCAAGCTCGCGAGTTCTTTTTCAAGGACTATCGAGATGGCAGTACTTCAGAGAAAAAATTCAGACTCGATCCGGATGACTGGGTAGAGCTGGAGTGCGGCTGCGTGTACCCAAGCTACTCGAGTAGTACCCCACGTACTGTACGGCTGTTGCGCAAGATTGAAGTCTGCGAAGGTGGTGAGTGGAGTCCTTACCCCAGCGTCTTCTGGGTTGATGCCGATGAAGCGCTTTACACAGTAGCCATCCTCGCAGATTCTAGCGATGGCAGCTTCCACATAGCGCAGTCGCCGAACGGTGTGCCTGATGGGGCGCTCATGTTGGCAGCTGAAAAGGCCGGCATCCATACCGAGATGATTGATTAATAATCGGATGCCACCTCGCCCCTGCCTTACGCCGCGACCAGTTGCGTCGCGGCTTTTTCTTGCCCCCGCTTCCGTTTCTTGCTACCATTCACTTCGTTCAAGATGACAGCGCCTGTGTTGCCAAATTCGTAATTCGACCAATATTCGTAATTCGTAGTGCCCCTTTCGTAATTCGTAGGACCTACCCATGGTCCCCGCGCCCCAATTTTGCGTGTAATTCCAGCGCGAACCGCTTCGCGCATGGCGGGATGGCCTATTCGGCCCCGCGGTTCGCACTGCTTCATTACCACATTGAAGTTACCTGGACATCAGGCTTCTGCCACGGCAAAATTGGGGCGGGGTACTCATGTTTGTAGCGAAATTTACTTCGCTACAAGCTCGTAAATTTCGACAAACATGGTAGTCCGCATGCGCCATACCCGATCCGCGACGCGGCAGCGTCGCTCCCATCACGGCCTTGAGGCGCCGGTTTTTTCGAAATGCTCCCACTGCGGCAAAGGGGTCCTCCCGCATATGGTCTGCCCCAACTGCGGTTATTACAAGGGTCGACAGGTGATTGACGTCTTGGCCAAGCTCGACAAGAAGGCACGGAAGAAAAAGGAGAAGGAGCTCCATGCCCACGAGGAAGGGCAAGCCGAGAAGCGGGCCGAGAAAGGAGAAACGTTATCAGCCGAAGGGCTCTCCCATAGATAAATGCAAAGCGTAAAGCGTAAAGCGCAGAACCATGGTCGCCGCCTTTGGCGGCTCCCTAAGCTTTACCCGCCGTCGCAGAAAGCCACGGGCGGAAGCCCGTGGATGAATGCGGGG
>CAYIBD010000046.1:0-2943 GCA_964361655.1 uncultured Candidatus Saccharibacteria bacterium | reverse complement strand
CACTCTTTCCCTCTTTCACTCTCTCACACCAGTTCGATCCTACCCTCATTCGCGCGAATGTGCGATGATGGCGAAAAGTTTGGCCAGCGTCGAATCCGGACCGTTCGCGATGCGGTAGAACATGTACCGGCTTTTCTGATCGTGCTCCAGCGCTCCGACATGCGTAAGGATCCGCAGGTGCTTGGAGGTTGATTTTTCCGAGAGCCGGATGGCCGCGGCAATATCGCCCACGGCAAGATCCCGCTCGCCCATGAGCAACTTCACAATCGCCAAGCGCCGCCGGTTGGCCAAACCCTTTAAGACCCGCTCAAGCTTTCGCATGACCCGAATATACCATGGTTCCGGCAGATCGCGAAAAGACCTCCGTACCTGCCTACCTTACCTGCCGCCCTCGGCCATCTTTAATTCGTTCCGTATTTTCCTGTAATGCCGCCTTTGTAATTCGCCCATTCTTTTCCAATTCGCTCATTCGCGCGAATGTGCGGATATAATATGAGTTGCCTCGATATATGCGGGTATAATATGGATTGCCTGACATTATATGATTTCGGCCCGAGCTTACGATAAACGGTAGATGACGTCCTTGCGCTCAACCACCACTTCCCAGCCGTGTTTGCGGGCGTAGTCATAGAGCTTCTTGGAAGGATTGAAGACAATGGGCCGCGAGACGAGCTTTAGAAACGGGATGTCGGATTCGGTGTCCCCTACTCCGACCGAGCCCGTGAGCGACAGGTGCTCCTTTTCGACGGCTCGGCGAACCACCTTGGCCTTGTTTAGAATAATGTCTTGATAGAGCACCCGGCCGGTGAAACGGACGCTTTTGTCCACCTCATAGACCTGGGCATAGACCTTATCAAAGCCGAGCGAGCGGGCAAAAGGTGCCACGACTTCATAGGGTGAATGGGAGATGGCAAGGAGAAAATGCGTGCGATTGAGCCTCTTCAAAAGATCACGGGTGAAGCGGTAGAGCCGAATTTTGTGAAAGGCGACCACGCGCTCGGCCACTCTCCAGACATCAGCCCGCCTCACGCCGGCAATGTGCTTTCGGTAGGCGAAGACGACATTCTCGATGAATTCATAATATGAAAAGCCGGTTTTGACCGAGCCATGCCGCGCCTGCCATCTCCGCCAAGCGTCGGCATAGTGATTGCGCACGGCCTTGTGGAAAATGCCGGCCGAGATCAAGGCCTCAATAAGCTCGACCAAAAGCGAGGAGCGGAACACGGTGCCGTCAATGTCAAACACGGCGACTGGTTTTGAGCGGCGAGTTGGCATGATTTCGGAGTCGGCCTACGCTCCCACCATACACCAACGCCCGTAAATGAAAACCTCCCCTGGTTACGGGAAGGTTTTCGATTTGATAGCCGGCATGGGGCTGGGAGCCGAAGTGGAGGATAGCGCGCCTTCGCATGAACGAAGGAGAGGAGAGATATGCGCTAGCCCCTTGCCCGACTCCACAGCCCCATAGCGGCTAGTGAGAAAAAAGGTGCTCACCTCCGAGAACCCTCAACCTTGATCTAGCCGAATGGTTGAGGATCCAGTTGAAGTGGCCTGTATGTTTGTGGTACTATCAAACCCTATGCTTCGAACAGCCACGAAAAGCCGGACAGAATCAAAGGTGCTGAAGGCGATCCTCGATGAGCTCCGCCTCCTCCGGCAGGAGATTTCGCTCGTGCTCCCGCAAGAAAATCTTGACGAGTACGCGCACCCTCGCCGCATCAAGCGCTCCTATCAGAAGGCGCTCAAGCGCTACCCACCCGCAGCCGCATGGAGATAATCCCGACGGATGATTTTAAACGCGCATTCCTGAAACTCCCCAAGGAGATCCAGCGGCTCTACGGCATTCAAGAGGATCGCTTTCGTGCTGACTGGCGTGATCCGCGCCTCCACGTGAAGAAAATCAAGGACCTGCCCTACGCGCTTTCCTTCCGCATCACCCGGCGCTACCGGGTGTTCTTCTATTTCCGGGATCCAGAAGCGGCAGTGCTCTTCGATATAGACCATCGCAAGGACGTCTATAGATGAATTTTCAACCTACTTTCCTGTCATGAGCCGTTCGACGCTGCTCACGGTAAACTTGTCGAATGACCCTCCTCTGAACTTTCCAGCTCATAGCTGAAAAATTCAGATAAGGGAGGGAACGAGAATCTGCTGTTCCCTCACCGATGGCATCCCGCATGGCTTCCCATGCATGGCGCCCGAAGTGTGTCGGCTTACACTTGCCGTTTTAATCCCACGGACGCGGGGTTTAAAGGGGTACCGTAAGCTACGCTCTCGCGTAGCCTACGGTATAGGCCCGCCCGTCCACGTAGGACAGGACGAACCGCTGCGCCCCCTTCGGATCCGCCTCGTCGCCGAGGCCGAATCCTTTCTCAATCCTCTCTGCCCGTCCCCAAATCGGCATGCCGATCGGGATCAGGGACATGGCCCCCGCCATGTGATCGCGCCGCCCAGTGACGGGCGGACGATCACACGGCGTCTTTGCGCACGCTGCGACCCCGGTGCCAGAGCACCCGGGACACGTTGTGCCGTTATGCACAGCTGCGCAGTCATGGTAATGAGTCATCTCCCTCTCCTGTCTGGTCCCGTTGGGGGCCGGTGGGTGCTATGCTCATCGCTCAGTTGGAGCGCCGCAGGTCGGACACAGCCCTGGTCGGGTACTCATCGTTTCCGGTTCGAGCCAGGTGGGATCATCGTCCGTTGCGACGGCGCTGTAGACGCGCTCAGCCTCGCGGTAGACGAGACCGGCCTCGCCGTAGACTCGACCGGCCTCGGCATAGACGCGCTTCGCTTGCTTGAATGTCTCCGCCTGAACACTGTTTTTCATCGCCAACTCCTGTCTGGCCCCGTTGGGGCTGGTGGGTGCTATGCTCAGCCCTCCCCTAATACACCCAGTCCTCGGCCGCGGACCATCCGCGCCGCAATCCCCTCTAATCGGGGCAA
>CAYIBD010000045.1:0-3120 GCA_964361655.1 uncultured Candidatus Saccharibacteria bacterium | reverse complement strand
TCGCCTCCGGCGAAAAAGCAAGATGCCACGGCCGGAAGGCCGTGGAGCTTCACGCACGAGGTCGGATGCGTTTTCATCCGAAAAACCTGCGTTGTTTCAAGCTTGGTAGCATATACTGATGCGTCGAGTCACCCTGGCGTTTGCGAGGAAGATAGCCGCTGATCGGGATTACCGGGCCACCCTGAAGCGGAAGGTTCGCTCGCGAGCGCTCTCCCACTGGCGGCGTCTGGTCTCACCCCATCCCGAATATATCTCGGTCGGTGGGCAGACCATCGGCCCCGGCCGGCCGGTTTTTGTCATTGCCGAAATCGGGGTCAACCATAACGGCAGCGTGGCGACGGCCAAGCGCCTCGTGGATGCCGCTAAAGATGCTGGCGCAGAGGCCGTCAAGTTCCAGAAGCGTCACCTCCCCGCCACCTATCGCGCCGACGTCCTGGATCATCCCGAGCGCCATGAGCAGGCCTTCCAGTATCTCGTGCCGCTCCTGAAAGAATTCGAGTTTGATGAAACTGCCTATCGCGAGCTTGCGGCGCATGCCGCGTCGCGCGGCCTCATCTTCTTTGCCTCGGCCTTTGACGAGCCGAGCGTGGACTTTCTCTCGAAGTTCAATCCGCCGCTCTACAAAGTGGCCTCGGCCGACCTCGTGAACCTGCCCCTCCTTGAACGCCTGGTCCGCGAGCGCGTGCCCTTGATTGTCTCCACCGGCATGGCTACGCTCGATGAGCTCGATCAAGCCGCGGCCTTCCTGGATCGTGCTCGCGTCTCCTACGTGCTGCTCCACTGCCAGTCAACCTACCCCGCGCCGCCCGACACCCTGAACCTGGCTATGATTCCGGAGCTTTCCCGTCGCTACCGCGTGCCGGTGGGCTACTCCGGGCACGAGCTCGGCATCCACCACACGCTGGCTGCCGTGGCGATGGGTGCCTGCGTCATCGAGCGCCATATCACCCCGGATCGCACCCTCCCCGGTCCGGATCATGCCGCATCGCTCGAGCCCAACGAGTTCGCCGAGCTCGTCCGACGCATCCGCGAGTTTGAGGTCGCCCGCGGCGTTCCGACCCGGCGCGTATCCCGCGGCGAGGTGGCCAACCGCTTGGCCTTGCGCAAGAGCTTGGTGGCTGCCGTTGATATCCCGGCCGGAACGAGGATTACGAGGCCAATGGTGACGGCCAAAGGCCCCGGGTCCGGACTCTCGCCGCAGCGGCTCTACGATCTCGTGGGTCAGGTGGCGGTGCGGCCTATCAGCGCTGATGAGCAATTCACTGAGGGCGGCCTCCGGCCGCATGCTCCTCCGCCGCGCCGGTTGCTGCCGCTCTCTTCAAAGTGGGGGCTGAAGGCGAGGTTTTTTGAACTCGACACGCTGTCTCGCTTCGAGCCCCAGCCGAAATTTTTTGAATTCCACGTGTCGGAGCAGGACCTCGACTACCCCTTCGATACCTCGGCCCGCTACCCCCAGGAGCTCTACATCCATGCGCCGGAGTACGCCGGGCGCGAGGTGATTGATCTGGCCGCGCTCGACGACGGATTGTGGGAGCGTTCGATTGCCGTCATGCAGCGGACTATTGATAAGACCCGTGCCATTGCCAAATCTTTCTCCGGAACTCCCAAGGTGATCATCCATGTCGGCGGTATGAGCATAACACCAGTCAGGAATCACCGCCGGTTGCTGGCCCGTGCCGAGAAGGCCTTCGGCCGGCTCGATACCCGCGGGGTGGAGATTTTGCCCGAGAATCTTCCGCCGTTTGGTTGGTTTTTCTCCGGCCAGTGGCGTTGCAACATCTTTGGTGCGGCCGAGGAGATGGTCGAATTTTGCGATCGCCTCGGCTACGGCATGTGTCTTGACCTCTCACACGCCTGGCTCCACTGCACGCATTACGGTCTTGATTACCTCGACTATCTCCGTACGGTGGCGCCGCTCACCCGGCACCTCCACATCGCCGATGGTCGCGGTTCACATAAAGAGGGGCTCCAGATCGGTGAGGGCGATGTGCCGTTCGCGGAGGCCTTTGCCGTGCTGGCCGAGTGTCTGCCGCGGGACATCGAGGTGAGCTGGGTGCCGGAGATCTGGCAGGGGCACATCCACGACTATCGCCAGTTTCGGATTGCGCTTGCCAAACTAGCCGCCTACCCCTTCCTCTCCGAAGGGATCTTACAACGGGCGTAGCCCATCATGTCGATCAGCGCATTTCAAAAACCGGTGAAGATTCTCGGCATCATCCCGGCGCGCGGGGGATCAAAATCAATTCCGCGTAAGAATATCGCCCTCGTTGCCGGGAAACCGTTGATTTACTACACCATCCGCTCCGCCGGCCAGTCGAAGCTCCTGGATGCCGTCTTGGTTTCAACTGATGATGAAGAAATCGCCGCCGTGGCCCGTTCCTTTGACGCCGACGTTCCCTTTTTGCGGCCGGAAGAGTTTGCCCGCGACGATTCCACGGACATCGAGTTCATGCGCCATGCCCTGGAGTGGCTTAAGGCCGAGCGTGGCTGGGAGCCGGAGATCCTGGTGAACCTGCGGCCCACCGGGCCGCTCCGCAGCGGCGAAGATATTGATCGGGTGATCCAGCTGATGCTCGAGACCGGCTGCGACTCGGTCCGGACCGTGTCCCGTCCCCGTTCCAACCCTTTCAAAATGTGGCGGGTGGATCTGGCGAGCGCTAAGCTTGATCCGCTCCTGCCGACCGAACACTACGAGACCGTGGGCATTGACGTGCCACGCCAACTTCTTCCCCAAAACGTCTACTCGTCAAACGGCCTGGTGGATGCCAGCCGCACCAAGTTCATCGGGCAAGGGAAAATTTGGGGTCCGGACATCCGCGGCATTATCACCGATCCTAAGAAATCGATTGACATAGACGAACCGGAAGATCTCCTCGAGGCCGCCAAGCGTTTGGAGGAGCTTGGCGTCGTCTGAGGCAGAGGTGCCGTCGAGGGCTTGTCCGGCAGAAATGAAAAACGGCGGCAGAACAACTGCCGCCGGCCGCCCGTAACCAACGCTGAGGTTAGAAGGCGAGGAGGAGTACGCCGAGGATGAGGATAGCCGAGCCGGCGAGCCGCGCTGGGCCATAAGGTTCCTTCAGGACGCGCCATCCCAAGAGGACTGACCAGAGCGCCTGGACG
>CAYIBD010000044.1:0-3312 GCA_964361655.1 uncultured Candidatus Saccharibacteria bacterium | reverse complement strand
TTCGGTTGAAATTCGGTAGAGGTAGGAACGGCGGTCCTTCGGATTCTCCTCGCGGCTGACGAGCCCGCGGAGGAGCAGGTTCCGAAGGGAGAATGACGAGTCAACGCCGCGGATGTAATCAATCGCGGCCCGGCCCACCGGGCCTTTGTAGGCGACAATAGCCAAGACCTCGAGGCCGGCCTTGGAGAGTTCGTCGCGGAGGTCACTGGTTGCAAGCTTCTCGACTATTGATCGTTCTCCTGGACTCGTGGCAAACTGCCATTCGCCGCTGTTATGGATGAGGGTAATCCCCCGCTCGCGGTATTCGTTCTGGAGGCCCCGGAGAGCCGCTTCCACCACCGCTTTTTTGGCGCCGGCGAGCTTGGCGAGCCGTGCGGTTGATAGCGGCTCGCCGTGGAGGAACAGGATTGCCTCGAGGGCCGATGTGACCTTCATCTTCGCGGTTTCCTACGCTTCGGCTGGTGGGCTCGCCTGACCACCACGGTGCTGCGCGACGTCCGCCGGTTGAAGAGGCGGAGCGGGTACTTGCGCTGGTTACGGCGCAGTTTCCGGCCGATGGCTCGGGTAAGATCAATCCGGTTCGCATTCGCAAAGCCAATGCAGTAGATGAGGACATCGGTGAGCTCGTCCTCGATCTCGCGCCACTTGGCGCGGCGGTAGTGTCGGATATCTTCACGCTCGGCCCACTGGAAGTGCTCGGCGAGTTCCGCGGCTTCGATGAGAATCGAGAGGGCTAAGCTTTTCGGGTCTTGGTACCGCTCCCAGTCCCGGCGGCGTACGAATTCTGCAATCCGGTCCTTGATGGCTTGAATGCGGGTGGCGCGATCGTCCATGCTAGTTTGTTTTTCGAATTTTTATTTCTCCAAAGAGCTGCGATTGCTCAATAGCGACGAGCTTCTGCTTGGCGAGTTCCAGGATGGCAAGGAAGGCGACGATGATGTCTACTTTTTGCTTTGCGCCCGCCACGAGCTCTGAGAAAGCGCGTTCGACCTTCCCTTGCAGCAATGACTGGAGGTCGCGGATTTTCTCCTCGAGTGAGACGATTCTCTTGATCTTCTCTTCGGCGATTTTCTCTACTTTCGGAATGGCGGCCAGGAGCGAACGGAAGGCATTCTCGAGCATGGTCAGGCGGAGCTTCTTTGGGGGATAAAAGGCGATGTCGCGGCTCGCATAGGCCTCGCGGGAGAAGGATTTCGCGCCTTCCGGGGCGAGTTCGCCGAGCCCGCGGGCGAGTTCTTTTACGCGTTGGTATTCGGCGAGACGCTGTTCAAGCTCATGGATTGAGGCCTCTTCCTCGGGGTTGGCCTGGTATTGCGGCAGCAAGCTCCGCGATTTGATCAAGAGGAGGGTGGCGGCAATGACCAGAAATTCGGCCAGCATAGCCGGATCGGCTCCCCCCGTTGTCTCGAGGGCATCAAAGTGGGCGATGAATTCATCCGTAACCTTAGCAAGAGAGATTTCATTAATGGAGAGCTTTTGGTCCTGGATGAGCTCGAGCAAGAGATCGAGCGGCCCCTCAAATTTTTGTTGTCTCACGACGAACATAATGCGAATCGGACGCAAATCCACAAATGACACGAATGTGCCGATTGTATTAGCGTCATTTGCGTAGAATTCGCGTATTGGCGTTATGCCCTGGGCTTTTTGATTTCAAGGCCGAGTTCTTTCAGCTGGCTGGGTTCAAGCTCGGCGGGTGCATCCATCATTAGGTCCCGGCCGTCCCCGGTCTTGGGGAAGGCCATGACCTCGCGCACGCTTGACTCGTTTTGAAATACCGCAATCAGGCGGTCAATCCCGATCGCGATTCCGCCGTGGGGCGGGGCGCCGTAGTTATAGGCCTCGAGAAGATGCCCGAACTGGGCTTGAATTTCCGGATCGGAGTAGCCAAGGATGCGGAAGATTTTCTTTTGCAGTTCGGGGTTGGTGATGCGCATACTGCCGCCGCCGATCTCGTAGCCGTTCAGCACCAGGTCATACTGCCAGGAGCGCACTCGGAAGGGATCAGAGTCGAGGAGGGCGATATCCTCGGGTTGCGGCGCGGTAAAGGGGTGGTGGGATGGAGCGATGGCTTGCGTTTCGGTCTTCTCAAAGATGGGAAAATCAACCACCCAGGCAAAGGCCATGACCTTTGGATCCTTTGGCTCGCGAAGGTCAAATTTGTCCTCACTAAAGCGCTCGACAGCTTCGGCATGGGTGAGTCGCGGGAAGGGTTTCTTGAAAATCTTCTTCCCCGCAACCCGTTCGGTGAGGTCGGTGAAGAGCGACTCAATGAGCATAAGCACGTCCTCCCGTTCCACAAACGCCATCTCGATGTCGAGTTGGGTGAACTCCGGTTGGCGGTCGCCTCTGGTATCCTCGTCGCGAAAGCAGCGCGCGATTTGAAAATAGCGCTCAAATCCAGCCACCATCAAAAGCTGCTTATACTGCTGCGGGGACTGCGGCAGGGCGTAGAAATGTCCGGGATGGAGCCGCGAGGGCACCACGTAGTCCCGGGCGCCTTCTGGGGTTGATTTTGTCAACATTGGCGTCTCAATCTCTACAAAGCCCCGGCCGCGCAGGAACTCGCGGATGAAGGCAACGGCGCGGTCGCGCAGCATCAGGTTTTGCTTCAGTCGCTCGCGCCGGAGATCGAGGTAGCGGTATTTCAAGCGATGTTCCTCCCCTATTTCTTTGCCATCGGTGTCAACGGCGATCGGCGGGGTCATGGCTTCAGAGATGACCTCGAGCTTTTCTACCGCAAGCTCGACCTTGCCACTGGCAAGGTCGGGATTTTCCATGCCTTTGGGCCGCTCGCGGACTTCGCCTTCAACGGCAATCACCCACTCTGGCCGGAGCGTATCGGCCTTTGAATGCAGCTCGACGTCATCCGGCCGGAATACGCACTGTACGAGGCCGCTTCCGTCGCGGAGGTCAATAAAAATAAGCTTGCCGTGGTCGCGGCGGACCGACACCCAGCCCGCCACCCGGGCATGCTCCCCTACCCGTTTTGCTGCCTCGAGGATTGAAATTCGCTCCATTGCTTCACTCTAGCATGTTTCCGGGGATAAAAAAACGCCGGGCAGGCGCATCTGACTTACTGCGAATGATGCCCGGCGGGATGACTCTCTGGTCCTCCCCGGCCCTACTTCTTTTCGGCAGCGATCGGTGGGGCCGCTGGCGACTGGCCGGCGGCATCGGCCACGCCTTGGAGCTTATCACGCAGGACCCGCGCGATCTCCTTGGCCGTCGCTTCCGGCGACTGGCCGCGCCGGTTGGTCAGCGTCAGCGACATGAGCACGTCGCCGTGCTCGACTGTGGTGATCTGGAGGCCGC
>CAYIBD010000043.1:0-4618 GCA_964361655.1 uncultured Candidatus Saccharibacteria bacterium | reverse complement strand
TTGGGTGGTCGTGATCTGGGCGTGACCGAGGAGCATCTGCACGGATCGCAAATCCGCGCCGCCTTGGAGGAGATCGGTAGCGAAGGCGTGCCGCAAGCCGTGCGGGGTGACTTTCTTCGTGATACCGGCCTTGGCCGCGTATTTCTTCACCAGCCGTTCCACGGAGCGGGCCGTGAGCCGTAAATCCTGATCGCGCTCGGCCTGGCCGCCTTTCAACCGGATGAAGAGCGCGGGATCAGGATCGGCGCGCTTGGCAAGGTAGCGCCGGGTGGCGTCCTTGGCCGCACCGGACAAGAAAACCATCCGCACCTTATCGCCTTTGCCGCGCACCGAAAATCCATCTTTCTTCACGTCAACGGAGTCGCGGTCGAGCGCCACGAGCTCCGAGACGCGAAGACCCGTCGAAAACAGGAGTTCGAGCATGGCGCGGTCGCGGAGTCTCTCAATGGAGTTACCTGTGGGCGCGACGAGCAGCCGCGAAAGCTCATCCGATTCCATAAACTCGATCTCGCGCGAGGGCATCTTGCCAAGCTCAACTTTCTCGGGCGCTAACGATTTGATATCGCGCTTCGCCAGATATTTCAAGAAACTCCGCAGCGCAATCAGATGGTAGAGTTGGGTTTGCTTTTTTAATTCCTTACGGCTCGGCGCATTCCGAATGCGGTTCAGTTTCAGGCGGTAGTTCCGAACGAGTTCTGCAGTGATATTCGAGGGTTCCCGGGCACCGGATAACGCTAAGAACCGCTTCAAGTAGCGGTCGTAGTTCTCCACGGTCTTCGTGGAGCGATTTTTCTCCACCTCGAGGTACTCGAGGAATTGTTTTTGCAACTCCTTAAGCGGCACGGCTCCATCCTATCATTTTGCGACGCACCGGAACACACGCCCACACCCCAGGCGCTGCGAGGCCCGCTCATTGACGGAAGCTCGCCCATGCAGTATCGTTTGGCCATGGGCCTAAAGAAGCACCTGCCGCTCATCGTGGGTATCGGTGTCCCGGTACTCATGATTCTTTTCATCATAGGCAGCATCTACTTCCCACGGCTGACGGCAAAACCCCAATACGACTTTCTCCATACCAACGATGGCCCCCACTACTACGGCTACCGGCGCTACACGTACTCGGTAGAGGGGAACCGCCTGGTGCGAACCCAGGTCGATGTCTCGGCGCAGGTTTCAGCGCAGCACATCTCCGAGCCAGAGCTTTTCCGCCACGACACCGCCAGAAACACGAGCCGCAAAATCTCCTTCGAAGAAGCGCTTGCGCTCACCCTTGATCGCGCCAGCCGCTCGCCCGATGGCTTCGAGGTCGGGCGGGGAGGTGGAGCGGATGGCATATTTCCATTCTTTTTCGGCGGACGGGATTATAACGCCGTCTACCTCCGCAAGGGCAACTACGCCGAAAAGCTGAACCTCATTTGGAGCGGCAACTATTACTACGGCAATTCCCAGTTCCTCGGTTGGGTACTTAAGTAGCAAAGCCCATGGACCAATCCAAGAAGGATGCCCTTCTCTTGCAACTAAAAATTTGGGCCCAGGAAGGATTGCTGACGCGAGATGACGTGCTGGGGGTCTTCGACAGCTTGCCTCCGCCGCCATCACCAGTCGCTGCAATAAGGCCCGGCGAGGGCATTGCGGTGAGTCAAGCAGTCGAATCCGGAAGGGGCGAGGAATTGCTTAGCCACCGTATCGGGATCGCAGAGGTTCTCTACGTCGTCGGCGGACTTCTCGTTGTGCTCGGCATCGGCATCCTGGTTGCGCGCAATTGGGAGACATTCACGACACTGACGCGACTCCTCGTCACCCTCGGCTCGGCTGTCGCTGCCTACGGAATTGGTGCCGCCATGAACCGAAACGCGGACTTCGCCAAGATGGGGCAGATCTTCTTCGTGATTTCGGCCCTGCTCATGCCGCTCGGAATCGGGGTGGCGCTCAACGAGAGCGACGTTGATATCACGGACTGGGCAGCCCAGAGCACCATTTCCGGAATCGTGCTCGCGCTCTACGGCGGCTCCTACTTCCTCTTCCGGCGCGACCTCTTCCTCCTTTTCTCGTTCCTCTACGGCACGTGGTTTTACTTCAGCTTTGCGAGCTACCTCATCGGTGAAACTCCGATCTTCGATACGATGAAAATCTACGAATACCTCGTCCTCCTCGCTGGCGTCGGCTACCTTGCGCTCGGCTACGCGGCCGAACAGAGCCAGCGCCAAGCATTTGCGAGTCGGCTCTATGCGCTCGGGGTCCTCGCCTTCCTGGGTGCGGCCTTTGCTCTCGGGGGATGGAAGCCCGAACAAAATATACTCTGGGAACTGGCCTTTCCGTTCCTTTCGCTCGGCACCATATTCGCCAGCGTCTACCTCCGGAGAACGTCATTCTTGTCGCTCGGCGCGCTCTACCTCATGGGCTATATTGTAAAAATCACGGCCGAGTACTTCTATGAGAGCCTCGGCTGGGAGCTTTCGCTCATCATCGCCGGATTGACACTCATCTTCGTCGGCTACGCCAGTTTCCGCTTGAAGAAAAAGTATATCGGGTGAGCGAGCAGCGTCTTTCCGACGGCTCTTGAACTCTCTCGGACTCCGAACCTATCACTCGGTAATGCAGGATATTTAAAATAGTTCGAGCCCTCCTTCGCTAAAGCTTCAGAAGGGCACGGCGCATTTCGCCCCGATGGCTATCGGGGCGAGGTATTCTGGGGGCAAACAATTAAGTTAAGGGAGGGCTAATCACTCCTCGGGCCGTAAAGCGCATTCAGTTTCTCGATGGTGCGGCTGCCGGCCGTGCCGCTCGGCTGGACAAGGCCAGCCGGCTTGAGAATATCATCGCGGTATTTTGCTTGGAAGCGTGCCACCGCGGCTTCGGTGCACTCAAAGTAACTTCCGGACAGCGGACAGCTCCGGAGATCGCCCGACGACGGGTAAAGCCCCTCTTTCCGAAGTGCCAATTGAAGGGCAAGGACATCCGGATTGCCCCGCAAGCCCGGCGTGAGGGGCTTTGACCAACGGTGGGGGAGAATAGCAGCGTCATGAGGCGCAAGCGTGCGGTCAAGATCGAAATGCTTTGCTACGCCAGCGTACGTCCGGTACGCAAGCTCGCGGAGAGCCAAATCGCGGACACCGGCATTCGCCCACTGCGGCTCGTAGATGTAGCCGTATTCAACCAAGAGGGCAGCGGCATCGAGCGAGGCATTGGCGCCGATCGCAATCAGCTCCTGATCTTCAATGATGCCGTCGGCCTCCTGCGGCAGATTTGACACCGGCTCTAGGGTGATCAAGCTTGCCAGCACCGACCGAGCCATGGCCACACTTGAGCGCGCATTCGGGAGCTGCCGTTCCGGCACGTAGACGGCAAGGCCGGTATACTTGCCGGCGCGATTGAGACGGCGGCCGGAGTAGTCGTTGAAGTGGACATGGACGACGAGGTCAACGTTGTTCTCATTGGCCCATTTGTTCAAGCCGTAGAGCCGGTTGGCAACTTCTGGCTCGGCCGTGGGGTGGTAGACCAAGGTCTTTTGCTCAAAGCCGCTCTGGATGGCACTGGCCATCGCCTGCTTCAAGCGATCACGGAATGATTGAATGACACCGGCTTGGGCCGTTAAGCGGCTTGTCACCCATGAGGCGTAGCCGTTCTCATCCTGGGTAAGAAACACGCGGAAATGACTGTCGGCTTTCAGGAAGTCATGGAGATATCCGGCCAAGGCCACGGTGAGATCAACCTCTTTAAGATCGCCAAAGCTCGTGCCCCAGGACTTGCGGTCATGGCCGGGCACGACCAAAACCGTAAGCGCGTTTTGCTGGTAGCGCTGCTGGAGCCGTTCCGGGGTGATGCGCTCCGGAAAGAAAAAGGCGGCGAGGTAGCCGCGGGTGTCATTGTGCCGCCCTGATAGCCAAAGGAACGTAGCGAGCGCAAGGCCCACCACGAACACGGCAGGGAGAATCCATGATGGAAAACGAAATCGACGGCGATGCTTTCTCATTATTCACCCCGCAAAACCCGGACGCCCCACTAGGCCGGGTTGTAACGGGGTTCCCTCCCATCATAGAAAAACCGCGCCAGCTCCGAAAGGAGCCGTCATAGACGCGAAATCTCGTGCGTGCGGTGCGGCCAGCGGTAATCGAAACCGCGTCTCGTCCTTGGCAAGGACGCGTTCTGCCACTAAACCATGGCCGCGAATTTTGCCTGCGAGCTTTACGAGTAGCTGCAAAATTCAGCGCTCGCCTCGGGCGAGCAACATTTTAAGCTGCTTCCGCCCTTGTCCACTCTTCAAGAATTTCTCTCGTCGTTGGGCTTCCTCCTTTGTACGGTACAATTCGCGTCTAAGCAAGACGAGCGGCCTACGCTTCGCAGTAGACCTAACGTGACCATTTGTATGTTCGCGGAGTCGGCGGGGTAGATCTTCGGTGTACCCGGTGTACCGCATCCCATCGCACTTACTGCGCAGTACATACACGTACCACATAGGTAACCCGCCGGAGGCGGGCAAAGATTTTATCGCTTCGCTCCGCTCAAATAAAATCTTTGTGCAGTATTCTTGAATTAGTTCGAACGCATTTTGCCCCGACTGTCGTCGCGGGCGAGGAAGTCCCCCCGCGAAAATTCGGAAAGGCGGCGGAGCCGCACG
>CAYIBD010000042.1:0-5241 GCA_964361655.1 uncultured Candidatus Saccharibacteria bacterium | reverse complement strand
GCGCCGATGTTTTGGCAGCCCTACAAAAGCCGAAAAGCGTGATTGCCTTTGATATTCCTCTGCCGCTCGAAAAAGGGGAGACCAGAATCTTCAAGGCCTGGCGGGTGCAGCATAATGATGCCCGAGGCCCTTATAAGGGCGGCATCCGCTTTCATCCGGATTCAAACCTCGATGAGGTCACGGCCCTGGCTTCTTTGATGACTTGGAAAACTGCGCTCGTTGGTATTCCCTATGGCGGAGCCAAGGGTGCGATCACGGTGAACCCCAGGGAGCTATCAGCTAAAGAGTTAGAGGCCGTGAGCCGGAGCTATGTGCGGCGGCTGGTGGACGTTATCGGCCCCAAAAAAGATATTCCTGCGCCGGATGTGGGCACCACGCCGCAAATTATGGCCTGGATGGTGGATGAGTATTCCAGGCTGGTCGGCCATTTCGAGCCAACGGCATTCACTGGCAAGCCGGTTGAAATTGGAGGTTCGTTTGGGCGGGATACGGCAACCGGATTTGGAGGAGCAGTGGTGCTGCGTGAGTTTTTAAGAAGCACGAAGCAAGAAGCAAGAAGCAAGAGCGTGGCGGTCCAGGGCTTTGGCGCGGTTGGCGCTGCCATTGCCCGTTTGCTCTTCAAAGACGGCTTTAAGATCGTTGCGCTCTCGGATTCTCGCGGCGCGATTTATCATCCCGACGGCATTGACGTGGAAGATATTGTCCGAGTGCAAGAGGAGCGGGGACTAGTGAACAACCGCCCCTGCTCCATCGAGGAGGCCTCGGGCGGGAAATGCCGGACCATTTCGAATCAAGAGCTCTTGGAATCTGACGTGGAGATTTTGATTCCTGCAGCACTCGAAAATGTAATCACCGAAGAGAACGCCGGCCGCATCAAGGCCCAGGTGATTTTAGAAATGGCCAATGGCCCGGTAACCCCGGGGGCCGAGGCAATGCTCATCAAGCGCGGCGTTGAAATAATCCCCGATATTCTGGCCAACAGCGGCGGCGTGGTTGGCTCCTACTTTGAGTGGGTGCAGGGATTGCAGCGCTTCTACTGGGAGGAGGGCGAGGTTATGGGTAAGATTGAAAAGATAATGGTCAAGGCCTTTGCCGAAGTTGCCAGGGCCCGCGCCCAAGGCGGCCAGCCCCGTTCGAAATCGGGGCGAGGCTCGCCCAGCCAAGGGCTGGGCGGCTTCTGGCGCGAGGCGAGCTACCGAATCGCGGTCGGCCGTGTGGCCGAGGCCATGCATTTGCGGGGGTGGGTATAAATCCCGCACCTTCCTGCGGGGTATTCTGGGAAGGTGCGGGATAAAAAAGCGGACAGCACGTTATGCTGTCCGCCGCTTGGCCGACGGCGGGTGGATGCTCTTGATCCTGTCCTCGGCATCGGTGATGATGGTGATTCGGCTTGCTTGCCGTATCACCTTCACGATGAGGAGGCCGAAGAGCCCCCACAGGATGCCTGAAGCGACGAGCGCCCAACTGGTGAACTCTGGGGCAAAGTAGAGCGTGGCTACGGGTAGTACCTGGCCGAGGGCGGGCAGGAAGAAGGCGCGGATCCTCATGGTGTGGCCTCCTTTCATTGTGGGGCACCGTGTCCGTTTTGTGTTATCTTAGTAGTATATGAAACCGGCCAAAATTGCAATCAACGGTTTCGGTCGTATCGGACGATCTTTTTTCCGTGCCGTTTTCGGGATGCCGGAGTTTGAGGTCCTGGCTATCAACGACCTCACCGATGCCTGGACGCTTGGCTATCTTTTGAAGTTCGACTCGGTCTACGGTCGCTTCGGCCGCATGGTGAATTCTACGGAGAAGGCCATTGTGGTTGATGATCAGGAGATTCCGGTGCTGGCCGAGAAAGATCCGGCCAAACTTCCGTGGGGAAAGCTCGGCGTAGACATTGTAGTGGAATCCACGGGCCTCTTTACCGACGGTGCCAAGGCCCATCTCGAGGCCGGAGCCAAGCGCGTGGTCATTACTGCTCCGGCAACAGGCGACGTTACCACGGCCCTCGTCGGCGTAAATGATGATCGCTTTCAAAACCCCGGCCCGCTCACCTGCAACGCCTCCTGCACCACGAATTCGGTGGCCCCGGTGCTCCAGATTTTGCTCGAAAGCCTCGGTATCAGGAAAGCCGGCATGACCACGGTGCACGGATATACTGCAACGCAGAAATTGGTGGATGGGCCGGACGCTCGTGACCCTCGGCGGGGCAGAGCCGCGGCAGTCAATATCGTGCCTTCCACCACCGGAGCGGCCGAGGCGGTGGTTCAGGCCATCCCGGAGCTCAAGGGCAAGTTCGAGGCCGTGGCCATTCGTGTGCCGACCATCACCGGCTCGCTCTCCATCGTGACCGCGCTTCTCGGAAAGCCGGCCGACGCCAAGAGCATCAACGAGCTTTTTTCAGCCTCGGCTCGCGATCATCGCTGGGCGAAGGTGCTGAAGGTTACAGACCTGCCGATTGTATCCACCGACATCATTGGCGAGCCCTATGGCGCGATTGTGGATCTCTCGTTCACGAAGGTAGTAGACGGTGATCTGGTCAAGGTCTTCTCCTGGTACGACAACGAGGCTGGCTACAGCGCAACGCTCATTGAGCACGTGCGCCGGATCGCCGCTGTACTTTAACCTTCGTCGGTAGTCCGACGTCGAAGAGAGAGCACAAAATCTATTCAACATTTTGTGACGATCGTCTCAAAATGGTGAATGATGGCTGCCTTTTTTTGACCTCCTCCGTGGTCCCTTAGTCGCCGGACCATTACCTACTATTTTACGTCTACTATGCGCCGTCTGATATCCTACCAGCCCAGTCTGGCCGAAACTGCACTTCTGATTCTCGATGAGGTCGCAACCGCGGCTATCAGCGCTTTCTATCCACACCCTTATTACCACGCCTTTTGCTCCCATTCGCACCGCCGCTCCCTCTACCCGGCGCTTCACCGATTGGAGAGGCGGCACCTGGTGGGAGCACGTCGGAGAGGGAGACGGGAGGAATGGTCGCTCACCGAGGAAGGAGAACGGCTCGCTCTTCGCTTGAAGCTGAAGTTAGCCTTCGCCAAGCACAAACGCTGGGATGGGAAGTGGCGGCTGGCCATTTTCGACGTCCCGGAACGGATCCGCGACCGACGTAACTTCCTGCGGCGAGAACTCCACGGCCTCGGATTCCATCAGCTCCAGAAGAGCGTGTGGGTGACGCCCTACCCGTTGCCCGACGAATTATCCGAGATTACATCCGAGCTTGGCCTGGGCCAACACTTCCGAATCGTGACTGCAGAGACGATCCAGCCCGATCGAGATTTAAGATCGCTTTTCTTCCCGGCCATGTGATACGATTCAGACGCGCTATTTTCCGGAGGAAGATAGGTTAAGCCCATTACGCCCCAGGAGATCGATTCAATATTTTGTGACGATCGTCTCAAAATGGTGAATTATAATTTTCGATTGTACGATGACTTTCAATTGTACGATGACTTTAGATTGCAGTGGGTGAGACCATCTCACCTTCCATGGCTTAGACCTATACGCACCGTGCAGGTGGGAGCTTGGCTTTCTCGGCTTCTGCGGTTAGAATGGAGGCGCTATGCGCCAAAGCAGACTCTTCGGTAAAACGCTCCGCGAGGATCCTAAAGATGAGGTCTCGGCCAATGCCCGGCTCCTGGAGCGGGGCGGGTTTGTCTATAAAACCATGGCCGGGGCCTACGACTACCTGCCGCTTGGATGGCGCGTCCTCCAAAACGTGAATGCCGTGATCCGCGAGGAAATGGAGGCCATTGGCGGGCAGGAGCTTCTTTTATCTGCTCTTCAACCAAAGGAGCGGTGGGTTAAGTCCGGCCGCTGGGAGACCCTCGGCGAGATCATGTACCAGTTTAAGGATCATTCTGATCGCGAGGTAGGGCTTGCGGCAACCCACGAGGAGCCGCTCGCCGAGATCGCCACGCGTTCCATTTTTTCCTATCGGGATTTGCCCCTCTTTGTCTACCAGATTCAGACTAAGTACCGCGATGAGCCGCGGGCCAAATCCGGCCTCATCCGCGGCCGGGAGTTCTTGATGAAAGACCTCTATAGCTTCCACCGCGACGAGCGGGATTTGGATCGGTTCTACCAAAAGGCAGATCAGGCCTATCGGAAAATTTTTACGCGGCTGGGGCTTGATTTTTTTGTTACCGAGGCCTCGGGCGGCACGTTCACCAAGGAGTTCACCCACGAGTACCAGGTGCTCTCCGAAGCCGGCGAAGACCACATTCTCTACTGCCCGAACTGCCGCTACGCCCAGAATCAGGAGATTACCGCGATGCGCATGGGCACCAAGTGCCCGAAGTGCGGCAGGGGCGAGATTAAAGCTGGAAAGGCCATTGAGGTTGGTAACATCTTCAAGCTCGGCACCAAATTTGCCAAGGCCTTCTCCCTCTTCTATGCTGACGAGCGCGGGGCAAAGCAGCCGGTGGTCATGGGCTCCTATGGCATTGGGCCGGGGCGCCTGGTGGCCACATTGGTTGAGGTGAATCACGATGAGAAAGGGATCCGCTGGCCGGAGATTGCGGCCCCGTACCGAGTTCACCTTATTGAAATAAAGAGTGATAAGCCGAGGGTGCGGCAGCACGCCGAGGCGCTCTATAAAAAGCTCCTTGCCAAGGAGGTGGAAGTGCTCTACGATGACCGCGGCGACAAGACCGCCGGGGAAAAGTTTGCCGACGCCGACCTTGTTGGCATACCCTGGCGGGTGGTGGTGTCGGAGAGGTCTTTGGAGAAAAAGGGCGTTGAGGTGAAAAAGAGGAGTGAAGAAAAAGGCAGGGTGGTGAGCGTGGAGAGGTTGGTGAAGATGGTGATGAGATGAGGGAGGCGTTGGCATCGTGATGAAAATTCAGCTGCGGCGCTGACAAATTCGCCTCACGCGTCTCGCAAAACGGATCGGAAAAATTCAAACTCAACCTCGCGCCGGCATAGCCGGCGCTCGGGATTCGAACAAGTGAATTTTTTCGGTTTTGCTCACGCGCTCGGCTCTTTATCGCCAGCACCTCCGCAATGAATTTTCATCAACGATGCCACCACCTCTCCGCCTGGAGGGGATGAGCATGGAATGGAGTGGTGGAAAAGACCCCGCACCAATTTTGCGGGGTATCCGGGGGCGAAGCGCTTCGCCTATCGGGGGATGTGCTATTCGCACACGCGCTTCGCAGGGCGATAACGGCGTTCCTTTCAATCCATTGCAACCCTGGCAAGCTTTGACAAAATTGGAGCGGGGTTCTATTGTTGGCAGCC
>CAYIBD010000041.1:0-5267 GCA_964361655.1 uncultured Candidatus Saccharibacteria bacterium | reverse complement strand
CTGCCGCTGGTTTTCCGTTCCCTCAATTCAAAGGGGCCGGTTTTGCGGGTCATTCCCGTCGGCGGCTGTGAGGAAGTCGGCCGGAATATGACCGTTTTGGAGTACCAAAACGACATCGTGATCATTGACATGGGTCTGCAATTCCCGGAAGAAGATATGCCGGGGATTGACTACATCATCCCCAACATCAGCTATCTCCTGCCCAAGCGCGCCAATATCCGTGGGGTTATCATCACTCATGCCCACTACGACCACATCGGCGGAATTCCGCACCTCATGCCGCAACTGGGCGAGAAGATTCCAATCTACGCCACAGACATCACCTGCGCCATCATCCAGCGGCGCCAAGAGGACTACAAGCACTACGGCTCGAAGCTGAACCTCAATGAAATCAGAAACGACACTAAGATCAAGCTCGGCGTCTTCAACATTGAATTCTTCGGCGTGTCGCACAATGTCCCGGGCTCGGTGGGCGTGATCGTCGGGACACCGGCCGGCATCGTGGTGCACACCGGCGACTTCAAGATTGACCTCAAATCCGACATCGCCGGCAAGACCGAGGTGGAAAAAATCAAGGCCCTCGGCAGGAGGAACGTATTGGCGCTCCTCTCGGATTCCACCAATGCCCGCGAGGCCGGCCACCAGTTCTCGGAGCAGGACATCAAGGTGGAGCTGGAAGAGATTATCCGGGACGCCAAAGGCCGGCTCATTGTCGGCACCTTTTCCTCGCTCCTCGGCCGGCTGAATCAAATTATTGCCCTTGCCGAAAAATACAAGAAAAAAGTGGCCATCGAGGGCCACTCCATGAAGATCAACATCGAGATCGCCAAGCGCCTGGGCTACATGAATTTTTCACAGAAGATCATTATTCCGACGCAAGAGGTAAACCGCTACCCGCCCGAGCGCATTATGATCCTGGCCACCGGGGCGCAAGGCGAGGATCGGGCCGTGCTCATGCGTCTTGCCAATCGCGAGCACCGGCTGCTCCAAATCCAGCCCGGAGACACCGTGGTCTTTTCCTCATCGGTCATTCCCGGGAACGAGCGCACGGTCCAGCGCCTCACGGACAAGCTCTACCGCGAAGGAGCCGAGGTCATCAACTATCGCATGCTCGACATCCACGCCGGCGGGCACGCCAAGCGCGAAGACCTGAAGCAGATGGTGGAATGGGTGCGTCCGCGCTACCTTGCGCCGATCGAGGGCAACCACTCGTTTTTGAAGATGCATGGCAAAGCCGCGGTCGAGGCCGGCATGGATCCCAAGCGGATCCTGATTGCCGATAACGGCCAGGTGATCGAATGCCGCGACGGCATGTGCAACCTGACCAACGAGCGCGTACCGGCCAATTACGTCTTTGTGGATGGTCTCGGTGTGGGCGACATCGGCGAGGTGGTGCTTCGGGATCGCGAGCAGTTGTCCCAAGACGGAATGTTCGTCATCATTGCCACCGTGGACAGCCAGACCGGGAAATTGCGCGGATCGCCCGATATTATTTCCCGCGGATTCATATATTTGCGGGAAAACCAGGAACTTTTGAAAGAGGTGCGCAAGAAAATCAGTGACATCGTTGCCGAAAGTGCCACACCCACCGAGACCATGAACCCAACCTACATCCGCGACAACCTCCGCGATCGCATCGGGCAGTTTTTGTTCTCCAAGACCGAACGCCGACCAATGGTTCTGCCGGTGGTGATTGAGGTGTGATGGGCTTGGCCCCGCCTAAATTTTTGTTGCAAAAAATTTAGGCGGGCTGCCAAACCATCACCCGCCCAAATTTTGCCATGATAGTACCAACCCTAAGCCTAACGCACCCTCGACTCCGGTTTTGGGTTGACCCCATGCTGCGGAGGCAAAACTTGGGCGGGTGCTCAATTTTATAATTGCTCGCTATGCTCGCAAATAAAATTGGCAAGCGCGTTTTCAGCGGCATCCGGCCTTCGGGCGACCTCCATATCGGGAACTACTTGGGTGCGATCAAACAATGGCTCCGGCTCCAGGATGAGCACGAAGTTGTTTCCGGTATCATGGACGAGCACGCCATCACCACGCCGCATGATCCCGAAGAGTTGCGCAAAAACACCCTTGAGACGGCCATGATCTACCTCGCCTCCGGCCTTGACCCGAAAAAGGTCATCCTCATGGTGCAGTCGCAGGTGCCGGCCCACGCGGAACTGGCCTGGATTTTGGGTACGATGACTCCACTGGGAGAGCTTGAGCGCATGACGCAATTCAAAGAAAAGAGCCGTGCCGTTGGAAAGAAGGAGGGCACGATGGCCGGGCTCTTGAACTACCCCGTGCTCATGGCCGCCGACATCCTGCTCTATCAGACCGATGCCGTGCCAGTGGGCGAGGATCAAAAGCAGCACGTCGAGCTTGCCCGTTCGCTTGCCGAGCGCTTCAACAACCGCTACGGCAAGACGTTTGCCGTGCCGCAGGTCATGCTCCAGAAAGAAAGCGCCCGCATCATGTCGCTCGACGATCCGACGAAGAAAATGTCAAAATCAGGCGAGAGCGACCGCGGCTACATTTTGCTTACCGACTCGCCGGCTGCCATCCGAGAAAAAATAAAAGCCGCGGTAACGGATTCCGGCACGGATATCATCTACGATCCCGAGAAAAAGCCAGCCATTTCTAACTTGCTCGTCATTTTTTCGGAGTTTTCCGCTCGGCCGGTCAAAGAGCTCGAGCGGGCCTACGCCGCCAAGGGTTATGCCGAATTCAAGGCCGACCTAGCCGAGGCGGTAATCGCCGGGCTTGAACCGCTGCAGAGACGATCCCGTGAGCTCGACAAGGATCGGGAGCGGGTGGCGGACATACTCCGCGAAGGGAGTGAAAAAGCCGCGGCCATCGCCAATACCACCCTCGCCGAGGTCAAGCAAAAGATCGGCTTCCTCTTGCTGTAGAAGCTGATACACGCTGATTGGGTACGCTGAATCTACGCTGAAATCTTCAGCGTCTTATTGGCGTACTTATCTTCGCCAAATCAGCTTCTACGCATGGCGAACACCCAATACCCATATCCGCCGAGGAACGCGGCGGCGATGTCTCCGGCGGCGTCCAAGCGCCAAAGGTCCGGGTTGAGACGATAGAAATACTGTGTGTCGCTGTCGAATAAAAACTCAAAAGCTTCCCAGCCAATGGTGGCGAGCGCGACAAGACCAAGAAACACCGCGAGCCGCTTCCGCCCGACCGCGCCCTCGTAGAGGAGAGCGAGGAGTGCGCCGCCTACAAAGTGTGGGATTTTGTCGAGGTTATTCGCGCCGATGAAGCGGAGCTCGGCCGTAGTCGCGATGAATTTGATATACAGGACGAAAGCAAGTAGACCAAGGGCTAATGCAACGAGCATAAACCGCTTGAAACGGTTCAACGATCCTGTAGAGAGAGACGCCATGGCTTGTTTTTCCATCTCCCTGCGTACTCAACGCCGATGCGCCGAGAACGCTTGATGGCGCGGCGCGGAATCTTGAGGCCGCGATCTTCGATCCACAGCCCGGCTCTCCTCGCAGCCGGTTTGCCGTCGAAGCGTTTGTCTATTTTGAAAAACTTTGTCACCCGGCCAGGGCCGGAAATTCCTTGGACGCCCCGGATGAGAATGGCCGCCGGGTAGCCCTCTCGCTCGGTCACGATATTCAGCATCCAGTGCATGCCGTAGGTGAAGTAAACGTACCAGTGGCCTGGCGGCCCGAACATCACGCGATTCCGCGGCGTCATGCCCCGCGAAGCATGCGAGGCCCTGTCGCAGAAGCCAACATAGGCCTCGACCTCGGTGATCATCGCAGCCGCTTCGCGGCTCGCAGATTTACGCAGACCTGACGCAGATTTACGCGGAAACCGCCGCACCAAAAATTTGCCGAGGAGTTCTCGCGCGACGCGTAATGTCGGCCGATCGAAGAATCGCGGCAATAGAACCTTTATCACAAACCGTGGCGACGCCTCTGGGAATCAAACCCAGGCTTTATGGCCCTGCCCGCCCAAATTTCATTTCGGGCCACTTCGGTCCATAACTGGCCCAGGTAAGGGATTATAAGGGCTTTCGGCGTAATTTCCTAGAGGCCGTTTCGCGTTTGAGTGGCACACAGTACAGTAGCCCCGTCCATTCAGCTCGCCCCCTCAACGATGTTACCGTCTGCGATACGTCGTCGTGGTGCGCCGCTCGATGTAGGATACGGCGACCATCCGCGCTTCCAGATGCACATCAAAAAAGATCCGCCAGTTGCCGACTCGCCGACGGAACGCGGCGCGTTCGTTTTTCAGCCGCTCAATGTCTCCCGTGAAAGGGTCCGACTCCATCTCCATGAGTGCGGCCTGGAGATGTCCCTGTTCAGGTCGAGGAGCGCGCGCGACGACTTTTCGCGCTCGTTTTGCGACGCTGACCCTCCACGCCGGGGAAGAGTTCATTGAGTGTGTACGATTCGCCGCGTCTCAATTCAGCCCGACCTTTCTCGATCTCTCGGAGTTCCTTCTGGGCGGGGGTATATACGCTAAGCGCCCGCATGCGATTCATATAGACGCGGAGTGCCTCGCGGACGAGCTCCGAGCGGGTACGGTGCTCGGTTTTGCGAATCCGCTCCACTTCCTGGATCATTCGTTGGGGGAGCGACACGGTCATTGTTGCTCTGGTGCGCATAGATTCCTCACTATATATTACCTGGTCTTACCCATGATAGTCGAATCGCAGGACGTGTCAATAGCCTGGACAAAAATCTCTAGAAATGCTGCGGATTTCCTTGCGGAGTTCCTCTTCTCACGAACTGCGGTACGTCAACCGCGTGCGTGTCCACGACCTCAAACTAAAGAAGAACATCATGGGACTCGAGACTTTGCACGAGGCCACGAGGCGTTACCGCCTCCGCGATAGCGGCATGACGAACGTTGATATCGCGCGACGCCTGGGAGCAGAGAATTGCGACGGTGACTTCAAGGGTACACCGTCTTGTTGCTTCTTTTCGGATGGCCATCTCGCTGCCATCCGTACGAAGCCCGACGAGGTAGCCATCTTCCATCTGTTCCAGCGTTATCAGGTGGGAATGCCGACCCTTGAGGCTCGACATTTTCAAGCAAAAACATCCGCAAGAAGTGCGGACGTTTTTCTTGCCCGATGCAACGCCCCGACGGGGAATTGAACCCCGGTTTGATGGCTGCTCCGATTTTGCCTGCGGCGCAGCCGCAGTTGCAAAATCGAGAGTCCACGATTTTCTGGCAAAATTTTTCATGTATCTTTACCGTACGGCTCGAAACCATTTCATGCAAAATTGCTAACGCAATTT
>CAYIBD010000040.1:0-5323 GCA_964361655.1 uncultured Candidatus Saccharibacteria bacterium | reverse complement strand
GAGCGAGGAAGGATTCATCCCTCGCTTCGGAGGCCGCACCGCTGCTGGCGAAGCGATGGCGACCGGCGAGCAGTTCGCCATAGGCGACACCGGCCTCTAGCAGTTGTCGGAAGTCGCCCAGACACGCCGCACGGTTGAGTCCCACCGTGCGGTCTTTTATTTTGCCAATAACTCCTGTATTTGCTTCAATGCGACTGACGGAAACGGAAACACTTCGGCCCAATTGATGGTTCGACGCGGCTCGCCACAAGAGGTTCGAAAATCGTCCCGCAGGCCGAGCCAAATTGGATGATACGAGCCTAGCTTGATTTTGGAGGGAATATTCGCTACTCTTTGAGTATGCAAAAAATCGAAAGACAATTTACTGCGGTATTCCGAAAGGCGGGGAAGTGGTATTTAGCATGGGTGGAGGAAATACCAGGCGTCAATACGCAGGGGCGAACACTGAAGGAGGCCAAAGAAAATCTGCGAGAGGCGCTTCAATTGATTTTAGAAACAAACCGCACCATATCTGCCGCGGAAAACTACGGCAGTAATCTGATTCGAGAGAAACTCAACGTGGCACGGTAATTTCTCTTTACATGAAGCGGACTGACTTGGTTCGCCATCTGCTGAACGCGGGGTGTATCGAGATTCGGGAAGGTAGTCGCCACACCATCTTTCTCAACCCCAAAAGCAGGGGAACCTCGGCAGTTCCGCGCCACAACGAAATTCATACATACCTCGCGCGAAAGATTTGCCGAGATTTGAGTATCGCGCAACCGAAGAAAAGATAACGTCAGCAACCTCGCGGCTTCGCACTGCGAAAGGATTGTTTTGCATTGGATGGTCTGATTCTTTCTCACCAACCAGCCAATGCCCCTCGATACAGCTCGGGGTAGACAAGTTGACCAGCCAGCCAAGAGTGCTTCAGTTTTTCTTGACTAGATATGGTACACAGCACAAGGTGCTCACGATGGGGCGGGCGGTTTCTATTTTGCCCACAAATCCTGTATTTGCTTCAACGGGACTGAACGATGCGGTATCTTTCTCCTATGGTCTAATTCGCGCGAATGGTGGAATAGTTCATCCTCCCATCGCGCCTCTGCCGGCGAACCTCGCCCAGCAGAACACTCGCTCGGGCGGTTTTCTTATATGGGAGTTGCAAGATACGCGAATAGTGTAGTAAGATAGAGACACGAACACTCCGCTGGGTGAAAGGTCGAACGACATACGAAGTAACGCTCCGAACATTGCCATGCAAAAATTCTCAATGACTTGCTCCTGCGGCCATACCATGGACGTTGAGGCCGACAGCCGCGAGGAAGCGGTTAGCAAGATGAAGGGGACGTGGAACCAAGCGGCCCTTGATCAGCACCTGGCCGAAAAGCACCCCGGCGAACCGACGATTTCGCTGGCCGATGCCCACGCCCAGATTGAACAGAAACTGGTCGCGGCGTAGTAAAAACCGCGAGAAGCCGCCCGGCGCACGCCCGGGCGGTTTTTCTTTTCGGCCAAGAGCCAAACTGGAAACCCAAGCGGCCTCCGGAGTACAATCAAACTCCATGCCAAACGAGAACGAGGTTGAAAGCCGGTTGATCGCAAGTGAGAGCCCAGAGTTAACCCTCGGCCAGGCGCCGGATTGGTTTGGGTGGTTCGGCCGCGCCTTCCCGGCATTTTCCGAGCGGAACTTCCGGCTGTACTTCAACGGCCAGCTGATCTCGATGATCGGCACCTGGCTCCAGACCGTGGCCCAGGGGTGGCTGGTGCTCGAGCTTACCCACTCGGCCTTCTGGGTCGGAGCGATCGCAGCACTCGGCATGCTGCCCACGGTCATCTTCGGTCTGCCGGCGGGCGTGGTCGCGGATCGGTACGACAAGCGGAAAATCCTCATTGCCGCGCAAATTATCTCAATGATCCTGGCCGCGATCCTCGGGTTCCTGGCCATTGCCAACGCCGCAACCCTGGCTGCAATCGCGCTCCTCGCATTCCTGGCCGGAGTCGTAAACGCCATAGACTTGCCGGCGCGTCAGGCCTTCACGTTTGAAATCGTGCGCCGCGAGCACCTGGCTTCGGCCATCGCCCTCGCATCGGCGACGTTCAACGCCTCGCGGATCGTGGGTCCGGCCATGGCCGGAATCTTAATCTCGCTCATCGGCACCGGCGGCACGTTCCTGGTAAACGCCGCAAGCTTCATCGCGGCCATTGTCTCCTTGGCAATGATCACCGGCTACCGTCACGAGCCCGCGCACCACCCTCACCCGCTTAAGGCCATCCGAGCCGGTATCGCCTATGCCTTCTCGCATCCGCTGATCCGGATGCTCCTCATCACCTCGGCGGTAATATCGCTCTTCGGCTTCTCCTACACCGCGATCCTCCCCGCAGTCGTGGAACAGGTCTTCGGACGCGGGGCAGCAGAGCTCGGCTACCTCTATGCCGCATCCGGAATCGGGGCGGTTGTTGCGGCGATCTTTATTTCGGCCTTCTCGCAACGGATTGGGGCAGCCACCTTCATCGTCGGCGGCAATCTTGCCCTCGGGGCGGCGCTCACCGCCTTTGCACTCGTCCGGAGCTTTGAGCTCGGCCTGGTGGCCTCATTCTTCATCGGACTCGGATTCGCCTCCGCGTTCCCCATGATCAGCACCACCATCCAGCACGCGGTCGAGCCGGCAATGCGCGGGCGAGTGACAAGTCTTTTCGTACTCACCTTCCTCGGCGTAGCACCCTTTGGAAACTTCGCCATGGGCGCCGCTGCCGAGCGCTTCGGGCCGCCAGCGGCCATTGCCGCTGGTGCGGCCGTCGTGCTATTGGCCGGCATTGCGCTCTTTTTTAATCGAAGCCGCATCGCGCAAGACGCATCCGCCACCGCCAGCCCTTGAAGCTGCCAGCCCCTGGCTAAAACGGCTAGAAATGTGAGAATATGCAGTAACCGCTATGGAATCCTCGGCTGCCTGGGTTTCAATTGTTCTTACCTACGTTGCCATCGCTGGCGCTGGCTTTCTCATTCTGCCCGCATTCTTGGGGCCGGAGCGCTTCCAAAAACTCCTCGACGCCATGGAAGCCACAGAGATTGGACTCCGCGACCGACTGCTCCGCCCGACCGCGCCCCTGTTCCAGGCGCTGGGCGTGAGCCCCAACGCCATCTCGCTGGCTGGCATTGGTCTCACCGCGCTTCTCGGCTATCTCTTCTTCAGGGGTGCCGCCACGCCGTGGCTTTTTGCGGTCGCGGCCAGCGCGGCCCTTTCTGATATGTTCGATGGGTCGCTGGCCCGGCTGACGAACCGGGTCACAAAAAGCGGGGGATTCTTGGACGGCTTCCGCGATTTCCTGCTTTTTATTGTTCTCACGGTCGGGCTTCTTTGGCAGGGCACGCTTTCCTGGACCATCTTCCTCTGGTTCGGGATTGGCTCGCTCGTGATTCTCGCGCTGAAGGGACTTCAAATCCTGGCCGCCATGCGGACGGCCTCATTCGGTACTGCTTTCACCAAAAAAATCAGCGGCCAGAGCAAGCTCGAGATTGATCGCCTGAAGGCCTTCTTCTATTTTGCGGGTCTGGTGCTGCTCCTGGCCGGCAGTGCTGCCCCGATATTCATTCCAGTTGGAAACTTCTTGCTGGTCGTTGCAATAGTCAGCGTCGCGATGTCAGCACTCATCCATGGCATGGTGGTCCGTTTTTCGTTCCAGGCCCATTCCCGGGCCTAGGCGGCCCAGGAGGTGATCGGCTGAACCTGCGGCGGATTATGCCCGGTAGTACAACTTCGAACGGAGCGATAAGAAAGAGCCGGGTTAAACCAGTTTCCTGTATTCGTAGTCCCATTGGTTCACTCCGCGAACCTGTGGCTGCTCATGGCAACTTCGGGCACCAAAGATTGACCAAGCGGTATAAAACCCCTTCCGCTGTTTTAGAGGAAAACCGAAGGTATTACGTTCGAAGTTGTACTACCGGGTATGCTATAATTCCAGCATGGCCAGTAAAACAACCGTCCACGGCTACACCGTGGCCTATGAAGAGAACGCCACTGAAGGCATCGCGCACCTCCGCGACGATCTTGACTCGAGCGAGGCCGGCGTGTTCTTCGACCAGGCGCGGCGGAACGGCTCCGCACCCTTCGAGGACGACGAGGACCACCAGTTTACGCTGATCTACCAGGACGGAGCGTACACGCTCGTCCGGCGGTAAGCATGAACGGCACCGCGTCCGAAACGGACATACCGAGAGCAAAGCTGCGGGGTCTTCTAGTATAAACAAATAAAGAGGTCTCGTTCTGGAAACCTCCCGCAGCCACGCCAGCGCGTGGATGGGGAGGAAAGAAATTCCACGTGCGGCTTTGACCGCTACAATCCCCACGAGGGCTCTAGTGGGGAAAGAAAGATATGGCTGGTTGATGAAGGAGCTTTCCTAACCAAGAAGGACGGGAAGGAGCTGTGTGAGCCGCACAAAAGGCAGAGGTGCCTCTCTTGCACGACCTCCCCCTCATAAGGGATTGATGGTTTAACAATACCACCGCACTATTTGGCCATCAAAAATAGTTATCCACAAGACCGCTTGACCACCCCAATACAGCGTCTAAACTTGCACTGAGGGCCTCTACGCCTTAGCGACGGCCCTCGGGAAAGAAAAACGGCATATTGCCTTGCTTTTCTTTCTCCATCAATCTACCTCGGGAGGAATAGGAGCGCCCGGCAATGCCGGGCGTTTTACATTTATCCCGCACCTTTCTCGAATACCCTGCGGTCTTGCCGCAGGGGCGAAGGGACAATGTTTAATCTTCTTTCCGCAGGGTAAATACCCTGCGGAAAGGTGCGGGATTTATCTTGCCCAAGTAGAAGAAACCTCGACCTATGAATCAAAACGGGTTTATGACCAGTATCGCTGCCTTTGTCGTTGGCTTCATGGCAGCAATGAGCGTCGTCATGGTGGGCGCTCTTTCAACCGTTCCCGGATCGAATCTGCTCGGTGCGATTCAGGGCCAGAAGCCGCCAAAAATTGATTCAATCACCCCGGCATCGGGACCGCTGGGCAGCGTTCTCACGCTTGCCGGCAGCGGATTTACGGCGCAGGGGAATGACATTGAGGTGCATGGGAAAACGCTCCTCACTGGTTTGCCTTCGCCTACTTTAAAATCTCTCTCCTTTACGCTACCTGCCAGTACAGCTTGTAATGTCGGCGCGGCCTGTCCGATTAAAGTCGTGAACTCAAACGGCATTTCTAACGCCATGCCGTTCCATGTGACCGCACCTCCTCCGCCGGCACCTCCGCCGCCACCTCCTCCGCCGCCGCCCCCACCGCCTCCGCCGCCGCCCCCACCTCCGCCACCAACTGCAACCACAACTGAAGCAGTTC
>CAYIBD010000039.1:0-5761 GCA_964361655.1 uncultured Candidatus Saccharibacteria bacterium | reverse complement strand
ATGGAACAATGATAGAGATAGCTAGCAATCCATCGTTCATAATCGTGGTTCACGAGAAACAATCAATCTGATCTAAACCATTTCACACGAGATTGGCACGGCGAGGTGCTTCGTATGATAGATAGGATCTCGACTGTGGTGATCTGGAGGCCGACGCTCTTGACGACGCTGCCAGAGGTATTCCGCGCGTAGGGGTGGGTCTGGTAGGATTCGCGGCCGACGCTGAGCGAGCCATGGACAATGGCGTGAACCCCAAACTTGAGCGCCGTCTCGGTATCCACGGGGTTCGGCCGTACCGGCCACCCATGACCGTCGTTCAGCTTCACGATCTGGCGGTAGTCCACCACGTGATAGCCGAGCTTCATGAGCTCGATTGCGACGTTGTCAGCGACAACGCCGGCAAGGCCTCCTGGCGCGGAGACGGCCTCGGCGTTCGCGAAAATGACCGCGAGGCGCTTAATGGCCAGAAGCTGCTCCGGCTTCACCCCCGGAGCGACGGCTGCATTCACCTCTGTTCGCTCGAACTGGGCCTCGGTGGCGGACCCCAGTTGGACCGCCTCGTGGGCGATGCGCAGCACCGAGGTGCACCCCCCATAGTACCCCGAGGAAAGAAACCAGATGAGGACGAGTAGCCCCACGTGTACGACGAGCGACCGATGACGTTTCATTGGCCTCTTCCTCCTGTTGGTCGGAGCGTTGTTTGGTTCTTGCGATGAGCCCGGTCGTCTTCTTACGACCTTCCGGCTTTCGATTGTAGGAGAGCTTGCATGTACAATACCGCGCTGATTGCCGCTTTGTCAAATCTACGCATCGGCTCATAAAAACTGTAACAAGGAGCCGCCCATACTACTTTTGGGGTGTAGCCGCGCCGAGGCGCATGATGCTCCTGCCTACGGGGAGCTCCTCCACGCCTATGACCGACCCCTCATGGTAGAAGATGAAGTAGATGACTCGCCCGGCGTCGTTCGTCCTGACCTCACAGGGCAGCCATCGCAGCACCTTGATCCCCTCCTCCACGCACTCGCCGCGCATGATCACCGGCAGTTTCTCGATGAACCGGAGACCGGCGGGAAACTCGCCGGCCGCTCCCGCGGCTGCGGAGCATACGACCAAGAGCAAAACCAGGGCCGCGCACCTTGCCATCCGTTTCATTCGTCATCTCCCTTCTGCCCTATGTTGAAGAACTTCTCGGAAAGAGAAAACTGGCAGCCAGGACCTGCCGCCAGTCAGGGCACGCGGGTCCACTGTGGACCTTCGGGCCGAACCGCGCTGATGCAGTTCCCGTCAGATTCAAATTTGACGAGAAATGCCCGCTGATAGGTGCGGAACTCGTCGCCCACTTCCTCTTCGCGTTCGACGATAACCCGCTTCTCTTGCCTATCCGTCGTGTCTCCTATAGAGACGAAGGTAAAGACACTCGACGCACCCTTATCCCCCACTTCCGGGTGTTTCACCAGCTGGCGCACGATCTCTTTGCCTCGTTCCGAGTCGCCATCGCCAAATACGGCGAAGATGGGAATGCCGGGGAGGATGACTGCCTTGAGCAGCCTGATGCTCAACTCGGCCATGCCTTGGAGAAAGGTTTCGACGGCACTCCGCGGTGTCTCACTGCACCGGACTGCTGGCGATCCTCCCCGCGCGAAGAACGCGCAGCCGCTGGCCGTCATGAGGATTATGGAGATTACAGCAATACAGCGACTGACACTGTGCCTCACGCGTATCACCTCACTTTCTTTCAAATTCTTTCAAAGAGCCATTTGGCCGTCCGGTTCTCTCTCGAGCTGCCCGGTTGCGCTCCGTTTTGGCCTTATCCCATTATACCGCGTCAGACACGCAGCGCCTAGGCGTTGTGCATAAGCCGTGGCAGCAAAATCTCGCGGTGGCGTGCGCTGCTTCGTCAGGCCGTCCGCTTTGACGAGGGAACGAGCTATTGGAGCTTGGTACGGAGAGCCGCCCGGATAATGGTGTCAAGAAGTTCGGGGAAGGAGATCCCGACCGCTTGCGCCGCCTGCGGCAATAAGCTCGTCTCGGTCATGCCGGGGATGGTGTTGATCTCAAGGACGTAGGGGGTGCCGTCTGCGGCAAGAATCATGTCCGTTCGCGACATGCCGGAGGCGCCGATGGCGCGGTGCGCGCGAAGGCCGGTTTCCTGGATGCGGCGGATGGTCTCGGCCGCTAGCCGTGGCGGCGTGATTTCTTCCGATGCACCGGGCGTGTATTTGCAATGGTAGTCGAAGAAGCTTCCCTCTTTAGGAATGATTTGGGTCGGCTGGAGCGGAACGGCGTCGGTTTCAGTTTCGAGCACTCCGCACGTTACCTCGTCGCCGGCTATATACTTCTGGAACATGATCCGCTCAGAGTGGGCCAGGGCCTTGGCCGCGGCTGGCTCAATCTCGCTAACTCCGGACACGATGGAGACGCCGACGCTCGAGCCGCGGTTGGCCGGCTTGATGACGAGCGGCAATCCGAACGTTTCTAGAGCACCGCGCCCGATTGCCTCGCCGCTCCTCTCCCACTCTTGCCGCCCTGACTCAGAGAAATCTGGAACGCGAAGTCCGGCATCTCGGAAAACGGCCAGTGACTTTGGCTTATCCATGCCGAGGGCGCTTGCCAGCACACCGGATCCGGTATAGGCGATGCCTATGGCTTCGAGCAGGCCCTGTACCGTGCCGTCCTCGCCAAATTCGCCGTGCATGGCAATGAAGGCGAGGTCCACTCCGCCCGAGCGCATTTCGTCAAGAGCGCGATCCTCATCTCGGACGACCAATGCACCGGCCATGGGCCCGTTCTCCTGCCCCGGCGATCTCAAGAGCGCTGATGGGGGCGGAATCAGCCATTTCCTCTCTTTCGTCACCACCACCGGCTGGACAAGGTATTTCTCCGTATCGAGCGCCGAGATGATTTTCCGGCCGGTGGCAAGCGAAATCTCGTATTCCGAGGATGGCCCGCCCATGAGGACCGCTACCCTGATTTTCGCTTGAGCCATGTACCCTATGGTACAATGGAAATGGTCAGAAAAGTTATTATGAGGCCATCTGAAAAGTCATTGCGAGGAGTCCCGCTGAAAGCGGGACGACCGAAGCAATCCCGCGAAAACGCCTTCAATACGGGATTGCCACGCTCCCTTCGGTCGCTCGCAATGACGGGGAAGCCAGTTTTCAGATGACCTCTATGTGGGGTTTCGGAATATGCCTATGGCAAAAGACGCACCCAAGATGCGGGGCTGGCGGCCTCGAAACAAGCGGGCTGGCCGACTTCGAAAAAAGCGCGCGGATACCAAGATCGCCACGCTTGCCAAGAAGTACCACCGCCGCTTTGCCGGCCACTTGGCTTGGCAGCTCGGGACACTCTTAAAGAAACGACGCAAGCGTTCGCTGAAAAAGGTATTGCGGAAGCGCTGATGTTTGCCGCGCCCGCCCCTATGGGGCGGGCGCGGTTTTCTCCTAGTATTGGGCTATCTTTTTGCCGCCGCGCAGGTATTCAAGGTATTTCATCATTCCGTCTCTCTGTCCGCCGGGAAGGAGTGAGGCGCTCTCCCCGAGTGGTACCCAGCGATAACTGCTATGTTCATCGGAGAGCTTGATGTCGCCACCGAGGTACGTGAGTTCAAATCCAATCATGAGGATCTGTATTTCTTTTCCTTCCTCGATGAACTCTGGGCGGCGATGGCGAAAGATTGCCACCGGTCCGTTGTTTCGATAGCCAACGTCCGCGCCAATCTCTTCGACAATTTCGCGGCGAAGGATGTCCTCCAAAGGCCGCTCAAATTCTCCCACCCCGATCCGTCCGCCCGGCAGGTCCCATTCGCCACTCAAGCGGTCTTGGCAGAGCAGGACGTCATCGCCCTTCCGGACGAAGGCCTTGAGCGCCACGTGGTAGGTGTCGGGCTTCGGCGAATTCATTCTAAGCTCTCGAGAAATAGGTGTTTCTCAAACCCGCCGCGCGTATTGCGTTTCTCTTCCTGCAACTTTAAAATCTCCTCCTTTGAAAATCCGTAAACCCTGATGAGCGCATCCAGCACTTCGTAGATGTCGGCGATCTCCATTTTCTTATCTTGGCCGAGCCGCATCTCCTGGACTTCCTCCAGGAGTTTATTTTCCAGCGCCGTTAAGAACTCGTCGTCATTTAAAACCCGCGTGACGGCTTTCTCGCCGTTCGCGGCGATGATCTCGGGAATCCGATCGCGGATGAGCTTGCGGAAGGTCTTCATCATGCCGCCTTTGCGCCGATAACGTCACTGCCAAGCGTCTGCCGGATGTACTCGGCCACGCTTATGAGGTCCGGGTAGCTCTCGTCCGTGCTCGCTCGGGAACGGTCAAGGTGCAGCGGAACGACTCCAGGCACGCTCCGCGCCCGCTCTATCTCCTCCGGAGAGTCGTCAATGAAGAAAACGGGGCGGAAGCGAAGGGCAAGGCCGATAAGGACATCCTGCTTGCCGAGATCGCCCTGCACAATGAATGTCTGGCCCACATGGCGGGCCACTTTCGCGGTCCGGATGTTGGCGAGCTGCCACTCCGGATCGGCCCGGGTGAGCAGGGCGAGCATGCTCTTGGGAAACTGTTTGAGAAACGGGAGCGCATCTTCGAAGAGGAGTTGGTCAGCATTTTCCGTAGCGGCGCAGAAGTGCCGGATGAGCTCATCCTTTTCCTCGGCATTGATGTAGCCCTTGGCGAGAGCGAACTCGAAAAACGGCCGCGGCATAAATTCTAGCCCGGTGTCGCGAAACTCGGCGAAGAGAGCATGTCGCGCCGGCCGGTCTATCCGCTCCAAGGCCGGCACGCGAAAGAGCAGCCGCGTATTGAATAGCACCCCATCGCAGTCAACGCAGATGAGCGGCATCATACGGTAAGCGTTATCTCACCCCGATTTACGCGGCTGATGGCAGCGAATTCCGGCGGAAGCGCCGGCGGGTTTTCAAGCTGAAACTTCATGAATTCGTCCGCCGGGAGCGAAAGAGCCGGATTTTTAATTTTTTCGCGGCCAATGGTGCTTGATGGCTTGTAATCAATTCCGCGGCCGCAGACCGATCCGCCGTAGTGGGCCGGGTAAATTTCGGTCCAATCCGGGAGTGTTTTCAGGCGCGTGAGACTGGTATGGAGATCGCGAGCTTGTTGCTCGGTGAGCGAGGTATCCCCTGCTGCCTCGGCCGGAAGATCAACCCGGCCCACATCACCCACGAAAAGCGTATCGCCGGTAAGAAGCGCCCAATCGTTCACCAAGATTGAGACGCTCTCCGGCGTGTGCCCCGGCGTATGGAACACTCGGAATCGGCGGTTGCCCAGGCGGAAGACCCGGCCATCGGTCAAGGGTGAGAACGGGAAGCGCACATCCGCCCCTGGCCCAAGATAGTGGGTGGCGCCGGTCATGGCCGTAAGCTCGCGTGCGCTAGAGTAGTGATCGGCCTGGAGGTGGGTTTCTATGACCGCTGCGATCTTTATGCCTTTTTGCGCGGCAAGCTCAATATATCGTTTGGGATCACCCTGCGGATCAATAGCCGCAGCCACCCCGACGGTATCACAGCCGATTAGGTAGGACAGGCAGGACTTTTCTTCGTGGAGAATTTGCCGGAAATACATAATGGGTTTGGTTGAGTAATTGTTTGCCAGTCGCGCCCACCCGCGTCCCGCAGCTCCCCGACGTTCCGACCTTCGCCGAATCGGGCTTTCCCGAGCTGACCGTCGGCTCGTGGCAGGGGATGTACCTGCCGGCCGGCACGCCGAAGCCGGTCGTGCAGAAATTGTTCAAAGCGATGGCGACCGTG
>CAYIBD010000038.1:0-5862 GCA_964361655.1 uncultured Candidatus Saccharibacteria bacterium | reverse complement strand
CCTTTCATGTTCTGGTGCAATTATACCGCTAAACATAAAGGATGTCAAGTTTTTATCCCCATGACATTTTCTATATTTCGGCAGATCAGAGAGCAGCATAAGTAAGAAAATGGCTTAAAATAACAAAAATCCGTGTGGGACATCGTTAAAATAGTAGAAGTGTCACGGGGCGTGAGGATGGAAAATATGAAAACCGAAGGAAAAATAATCAGCGGTCGTAAAGCAAAATGGTATGAATTCCTGCAAACTTTGAGAGGAGCGCACTTTGTCCACAGATGGATGGTTGGTTTAATGAAGTTAAGTTGTACGGAAAAAGTACTTGATGTTGGATGCGGTCCCGGCACGGTACTATTTCTACTGCGTGAAAAATGTGGCGATCATATTAAGCTGTACGGTATTGATCCATCAGAGGATATGATAAGAATTGCAGAAGGGAAAAATGCGAGTAGAAACTCAGGTATTCAGTTTAGTGTTGGGGTAGGTGAGAAACTAGAATTTAAAGATAATATTTTCGATCTAGTAGCAAGCTCACTGACATTCCACCATCTACCTATCGATGCCAAACGAAAAACGGCGCAAGAAATTCGGCGAGTGCTTAAACCATCAGGACGGGTATTCGTGTCTGATTGGGGAAGACCGGGAAATTGGCTGGGACGAATGATAAGCGCAACAGTAAGAAAACACGCATTTACTGGTGAAAATTTGCAGGGTTCAGTTGCGAAGTTATTTTCGGAAGCAGGATTTCATAAGGTAGAGATCATTGGTGTCCAGTTCGGAATTATCGAGCACATTTCTGGAGTCAAATAAGCCCATAACATTTTCTATAATCCAGCTAATTTAGTGGACGCAGAAGCAAGAAAAAGGCTTAAAATAAAGAAAATCCATGCGGTTGGTTATTGAAGAAGTAAAAGTGTCATGGAAAATAAAGACGGCCAGATGTCTTACGACATACTGGCCGGAGGTGCTGGGTCTCCGAGCTTTCGCTCTTGTAGGCGTCCCACAAACGCCTCGTTGTTCGGCCCTCGGCCTACACCCAGCGTCTAAGGTTCATATAGCAAGGGATGACTAGTGTGTCAATACGCCGCAAGAAATACAAGCGTTGCCATTGGGCGTGGGGCGTAGTAGCATTGAACTATGTTAAGTGAATTTATTGAAAAACAGCTCGGCCGGGCTCGCTACGAGCTTCTGGAGGATAAAACGTACTACGGTGAAATCCCTGGCCTGCGGGGGGTATGGGCCAACGCCAAGCATCTCGAAAATTGCCGGAGAGAGCTGCGAGAGGCGCTGGAGGGCTGGCTGCTTTTGAAGCTCCGCGACGGTGATTCCATTCCGGGGTTGAAGGTAGAAGTGCAGCGGCGGCGGATGGCTCTCCATGCCTAAGAGCATCTCGTGACGGAAGTTGGTACGAAAGTTCCGGCAATTCGGATTTGACGGCCCGCACCACGGCGGCCGTCATTTATACATGAGGAGCGGTCCACTCAAGGTACGCATGCCAAACCCGCACCGCGGCGATATTTCAAAGGCGCTCGTTGCGAAAATCTTGCGACAGGCAGGCATACCCGAGGATAGGTGGGAAGAGGCATGACGGACAGCACAGACTCTCGCGGCTCCTGCCGTGCGGAGCGACGCACCCCGACGGGGTATCGTTGAGCTTGTTGGCTGAACGTGGTAGGATAGCGATATGGCAAAAGCGTTCGTACAAGAAAAAAAGATCGCCGAGATAGCCCGGCGACAGGTCATCGGGGTTTTTCGGGAACTTATGGCCGACCCCGACCGCGGTCTCTCGTTGCGTCCAGAGTTCGCCCGTCGCCTCAGGCGGTCAATCCAATCAAAACAAGACGGAAAAGTACGTGATCTCCGTGAGATCCTCGCCAGGTACCGCCGGTGATCTTCTATGGATGAGTGGCGGTTCAGTGTTAGGCGAGAGGCCGAGGCGGATCTGAATCGACTTGATGGTACAGTGCGGCGTCGCGTCGTGGAGAAGCTCACGTGGTTCGTAGAACATTTTGATTCGATCACGCCTTTCCCACTCGGTGAACCGTGGCGGGGCTTTTTCAAATTGCGGGTTGGGGATTGGCGAGTTATCTATGAAATCGAAGACGCAAAGAGATTGATTACCGTCCACGCCATCGGCCGGCGGGATGAGGTCTACAAATTGCGCAGGTGAATCGATGATGGAAAAATTCAAACCCAAGCCCGGCCAAGTTGACTACACCCGCGCCCGGTGGGCGCCGGTGATGAATTGCGTGGTGCGCCACGGCGGCAAGATTCTCCTTGTCCAACGGAGCCGGAAGCTGAACTTCTACCCCGGCTACTGGAACGGGATCTCTGGATTTCTGGATGACAAGCGGAGCTTGGTAGAGAAGGTGAAGGATGAATTACGGGAAGAGGTTGGTATCCGCGAGAAAGATATCAAACACGTCCGGCTCGGTAGGATCTTGCATCAGGAAGCGCCGCGCTACCGCAAGACCTGGATCGTGCACCCGGTGCTCGTCGAGGTGCGTGCGCCTCGGATCCGCCTCGACTGGGAGGCCGAGCGTCATCAGTGGGTCACGGTGCGCCAAGCACCGAAGCTGAAACTCTTGCCTGGATTTAAAACCGTACTCGCAGCCGTGGCGCAACTGCGTCCGTAGCGCGAGACGCGGTGCTGGTTGCAATCCCCCCCCATTCGATGCACGAATGGAGTGGTATGCCGTGGGTTTACCATCGCAAGCTTATTTGGTTTGGGGGGTCAATTCTTGCCCTCGCTGCGCTGATTGGCGGATTTTGGCTTGGTCGCATCCAGCGGCCCTCCAATGATTTCATAACGGTCCGGCGGGGCGACGTAGTGCAAGAGGTGAACGTGACCGGCCAGGTGGAGCCGGCAAGCCGGCTGGAACTTGCCTTTGAGAAAGGCGGGCGGCTCGGCCGGTTGCCAATCAAGGTTGGCGATCGCGTGGCGGCCGGTGCACTCTTGGCCCAACTCGAGAGCGCATCGCTCTTGGCTGAACTTGCCGAAGCCGAGGCGCGGCTCAAAGCCGAAGAGGCCAAGTTGGACGAATTAAGGCGCGGAACGCGGAGAGAAGAAATTAGCGTCCAGGAGGCGAAAGTCCGTGATGCCCAGCAATCCCTTTTCGACGCGCTGCAGGATGCCTTTACCAAGGCGGATGATGCGGTGAGGACGAAAGTGGATCAATTTTTCTCCAACCCGCGGACCGCAAATCCGCAACTCAACTTTACCATTGCCGATGTGGCCCTGGAGACGAGCGTTGAGAGCGAGCGCCTGGCCATGGAGTCGCTCCTCACCTCTTGGCCGGCCGAGCTTGGCGGCCTGACTGTTGCAAGCGATCTTGAGCCCCATGCCGATGCCGCCAAGACCAATCTTGGTCGGCTCCGGTCATTCCTCGACAAGGCGGCGCTCGCCCTGAATCTGGCTTTGGCCGGCGGATCGCTTCCCCAGGCCACGCTTGATACCTATAAGTCAAATGTCTCAACCGCCAGAGCCAACATAAACACGGCTATGGGCAATGTTTCGGCGGCCGAGGCAGATTACTTGATCGGAAAAGAGGAACTCAAGCTCAAGCTCGCCGGAGCCAGCCCCGAGGCCATTCGAGCCCAGCAGGCCTTGAGCCAGGAGGCCAAAGCCAAGGTTGATGTTGTCCGGGCCGAGTTTGCCAAATCCGTAATCCGCGCGCCGGTAGGCGGCCTGGTGACCAAAATTGAATTTGACGTAGGCGAGGTCGTGGCTGCCAATGCCCCCGTGGTTTCGCTGATATCGGATGTGGCCTTTGAAATCAAGGCCAACGTCCCCGAGGTGGATGTCGGGAATATCCTCGTCGGGAACCCTGTTCGCATGAGCGTAGACGCCTTCCCGGGTGAAACGTTTGGCGGCCGGGTCAGGGCAGTAGATCCGGCCGAGACCGTGATTGAGGGTGTCGTAAATTTTGAAATCAGGGTCGCCTTCGAGAAACCGGACCCGCGCCTGAAAAGCGGCCTCACCGCAAATCTTGCCATTGAGACCCAAAAAAAGTCGGGCGTTCTTATCCTGCCGCAATCGGCCATTCTTGAACGCGACCAGGGGGCATTGGTGCGCAAGCTCGAGAGCAATGAGACCCGCGAGGTCGAAATTGTAATCGGCATCCGCGGCCGCGACGGCATAGTGGAGATTCTCTCTGGTCTTGCCGAGGGCGACAAGGTCTTGAATGTCGCGGCCAGGGCCGAGCAGGAATGATTATTGTCCAGGGACTCGTCAAAGAATTCAAGAACGATGGCGTGGTAACTCCGGCGCTGCGGGGCGTATCGTTTGAGATTGCTGATGGTGAATTCGTGGCCATCATGGGGCCGTCCGGTTCTGGCAAGTCAACCCTGCTCCATATTTTGAGCTTCCTTGACCGCCCCACCGCCGGTTCCTACACCTTTTCCGGACGCCGCATGGATGAGCTCTCGGATCGGGAACTCGCCGAGATTCGGAACCGCAAGATGGGCTTTGTCTTTCAGGCCTTTAACCTTCTCGGCCGATCCACGGTTTTTGAAAATGTCGAGCTCCCGCTGCTCTACGCGAGTTCACTAATCGCCAATCGCAAATCACTTGTTGAACGTGCGGTGGCTTCAGTGGGACTGACTGAAAAACTCTCGACAGAGGCCGGCCGGCTTTCGGGCGGCGAGAAACAGCGCGTAGCCATTGCCCGGGCCTTGGTCAACGATCCAGAGGTGATCTTTGCCGACGAGCCAACCGGCAACCTTGATTCGGCCGCCGGAACCCAAGTGATGGAGATTTTACTGCGGTTGAACCAAGCCGGCCGCACCATTGTCCTCGTAACCCACGAGACCTACACCGCGGGCTATGCCCGGCGGCGGATCTACCTTAAAGATGGCAGGATTGAGGCCGATGAGATGGCGCGAGACACGGGGTACGTAACACAATCATCATCACCGATATAGCGGCATGAACGTTGTTGACGCGATGAAAACCGCGTCCCGCGGCTTGATCCACGCCAAGGTGCGTTCGCTCCTGACCATGGTTGGCATTGTCATTGGCATTGCCTCGGTGATTCTCTTGATGTCCATTGGCCGCTCAGCCGAGCGCCTCATCCTGGATCAGGTGCGGAGCATCGGCTCAAACCTTATCTTTATCGTGCCCGGCGCAACGCGCGGCTCGCGTTTTGCTTCTCCGCCCTCGGTCCAGGGCGTGGTCATCAAGACCTTGGTCAAGGCCGATCTTGAGGCCCTCAACCGCGAGCCGGCCATTGCCAAAGCCGCGCCCGAAGTTCGGGGACAGGCAAAAATTGTTTTTGAGAATAACGACACCACCGTCACCTACGATGGCACCTCGGAGGAATTTTTTGACATCCGCAACTTCGGCATCAGCCGAGGCCGGAGCTTTTCAAACTCGGATGTTGATTCTTTCAATCGCGTGGCCGTGCTTGGTTCGGAGCTTTCGAAAACCCTTTTTGGCGAGCGCGATCCGGTCGGCAAAACGGTTCGCTTGAAGGACGCCACCTTCCGGGTCATCGGCGTCTTGGAAGAAAAGGGGATCGGGCCCTTTGGCGTGGACCAGGATAATCTTGTTTTGGTCCCAATCACCGTTGCCCAAAAGCAGCTCCTGGGCATTGATCACTATAATGTCATCACTGCCCAGGCCGCATCCGACTACACCGTGGAATTTGCCCAAGGCCGCGTTGTCTCCCTCCTCCGCCATAACCACCGCATTACCGATCCCTCCAAAGACGATTTCACCATCCGCACCCAGGAGGACGCGCTTTCGCTCCTCGGCAACATCACCTCCATCCTCACCGTATTTCTGACCTCGATTGCTTTTATTGCCCTGGTGGTCGGCGGCATCGGCATCATGAACATCATGCTGGTCTCGGTGGTGGAGCGGAC
>CAYIBD010000037.1:0-6460 GCA_964361655.1 uncultured Candidatus Saccharibacteria bacterium | reverse complement strand
GCTCCGCGCGTCCACGGAAAAAATTGGCGTTGTTGCAGAAAGTCAGATTTTGGTGGCGCTTACGGGAATCGAACCCGTGTTCCGGCGTTGAGAACGCCGTGTCCTGGGCCACTAGACGAAAGCGCCGCGCAGAAAAATTTTGAGAAAATCGGGGAGAACCACGCGTCCTCGACCGCCCCCTCGGCGGTCGCCCGGGCGATTTTTTTACGGCTCGCAGGGATGCTCGCCTAAATCGCCCGTTGAAGCCAAGCAGTTGGCTTCAACCCTCTAGACAATAGCGGCACAGCGCCAGAATTTTGGAGAAATCGGGACTGGGCCACTAGACGAAGGCGGCGCAGCCTCCGGCTTCGCCGAAGGGAAAATCGGGAACGACGGGGCCAATGGTAGGAATATACCAGACGCCGGAGAAAAAAGAAGCCCAGGGGCGGCTACGCAACCTGGGCGATGTAGTGGTGATAGGGGCGGACCTCCGCTGACTTAGGCACCGGCTTGACGACTTCAGCCGTACAGTGACAGGCACTCCACCCGTCATAGCCGCACCGGCAATAGTAGCCGCTCATGAGTTCGGTGTAGTGCCCGCAGCTGGAGCACCTACCCCAAACCCGGAGGCCTTGTGAGTGTACCGGATGCTCGGCAAGGTACTCCATCCGCTCACCCCCTCGGCGAAGCGTTTCCGCGTCGCTACCCCCATTCTAGCATCATCATCGCCGCAGCCAATCCACAGTCTGCCGGACAAGAAGTTCTTTGGCTCTCTGGGGTTCAGCCATTATCTCCTCGACCACTCGTTCCATGCGCATACTCTGCGAGCCCTTGATCAAAACCACGTCGCCGGGCTGGAGTATGGCTTCAAGCTTGGGGCCGACTTCCTTGGAAGTGGCAAACCAAAACGCCTGCGAGGCATTGAGTTGCCGGCGGTTTTCGATGCCGGCGGCCATGGCTTCGTTCATCGCAAACTTCATCCGCTCGCCAACGGCAAAGAATAAATCAGACACCTCAGCAACCTCATCGCCAATAACGCGATGGGCGGCCTCGGTGTATTTTCCAAGCTCAAGCATGTCGCCGAGGACCGCAATCCGACGCTTGGCCGGAAACTCCTTGAGCACATCGAGCGCCGCACGGGTGGAAACCGGTGAGGCGTTATAGGTGTCGTCAAGAATCCACGTGCCCTTATTTCCTTGGAGAAGCTTCAAGCGGCCGGGCGGCGATTCATAATGCTTCAGGGCTTCGGCCATCTCGATCAAGCTCATGTTGAACACCAACCCGACCGCAACCGCTGCCGCGGCTGCGTAGGCCTGGTGCTGGCCAAAGGTATTGGCAAGTTCAATGCGGATAAGTCGGCCGCCATGCTCCACTTGGAAGCGCATACCGGCTCGTGCGCCCCGTTGGTCAGGCCGAGCATTGATATCGAGCTCATAATTTTTGATTCGCAGGTCCGCGTCCTCCCCGAAGCCATAGTACATCCGGTGGGCCCGAGAAGATCCGGCAATCTCCGTAACCGCCGGGTCATCGGCGTTCAATACCGCGTATCCGGAGACCGGCAAGGCCTGGATGAGCTTGGCTTTCTCCCGGGCCAGAGCCATGGGATCATCGAAAAACTCAACGTGCACAGGAATCTCGCCGATGGTCGTAATCACGCCAACCAAAGGCCGGGTCAATTTCGTCAAATAGGCGATGTCCCCGGGGCGGTCTGCACCCATCTCGAGCACGAGTACCTCTGGGTACTCGTGTACACGAAGTAGAACGCGAAACCCAGCACGAAATAACGCGAAAAGCCATTTGAAGATGTTGCGGCCGTAGTGAGAGAGGCCGAGGATGGTCAAGGGCACGCCGATCTCGGTATTGAAATTTTTCTCCGAGCGCCGCACGCGATACTTTGCCTTGAGAGCGGTGAAAATCGCATCCTTGGTGGAGGTTTTGCCCACCGAGCCGGTAATAGCAACAACCATGGGGCAGTATCGCCATAGGGTAACCTTAGCCAGGATGGCGATAATATTCTGCAGCAGATGCTTCATGAATCAAGAATCAGGAAGCATGAATCATGAATACGATGACACCAATCGTAATCTTGCTTCATACTTCATGCTTCATGCTTCACCGTTCATCGGGCGGTATCTCGTAGTAATTCAGTATGAACTCGGCGAGGTTGTGGAAGGCCGGGGTCAATGTATTAGCAGCAAAACGGTTCCCCACCGGCTTATTGAGTTGGAGCAGAATCAAAAACTTGGGATTGAAAGCCGGCGCATAGCCGACAAAAGTATGGATGACGTCATCAGAATACCCTCGGCCGTCTTTCTTGGGTATCTGGGCCGTACCGGTCTTGCCGGCCACGAAATATCCCTTGACCCCGGCGCGGTTCTCAAAGCCGTTTCGAACGGCCGAGACCAACATTTTGCTCAGGGTTTCAGCGGTTTCAGGGCTGATGACGCGCCGGGGCTCCTCCCCACGTCGAATATCCTCGACGCCAGCATCATCAACAATCTTTTCGACCAGATACGGCTTCACGAGCATACCACGGTTGGCGATTGCGCCCATAGCCACGGCCAGTTGGAGCGGGGTAACCGCAATACCCTGGCCAAAGCTGGCAGTGGCATAATCAACATCGCGCTTGGTCGCAAGGTTCGAGATGTCTCCGCTGGCCTCACCGGGAAAATCAATACCCGTCTGCTCTCCAAAGCCGAAGCGCCGTACGTACTCGAGAAACCGCTCTTTCCCGACTTGTTCTTGGACGAACATTGCGCCGGTATTCAGCGATTTCTCCAACACTTGGGTCATGGTCTGGCGGCCGTGGGAACGGCCGTCGAAGTTCGAAACGGTGAAGCTGCCGAAGCGCCGGACGCCGGGATCTTGGTACGTCGAGGAGGCGCTCACCACTCCCTCGTTGATGCCCGAGGCCATGGTAATGGGCTTGAACACCGACCCAAGTTCAAACTGTGAATCAACGGCCGCGGCCCGGAATACCGAGAAATCCTTTTCCGTGGAGTAGCTATTTGGATCAAAGCTTGGCTGCGAGGCCAGCGCGAGCACCCGCCCGGTTTTCGGCTCGAGCACAATGGCGAGCGCCGACTCGGCCTCCCATTTCTTCCGGAGGGCGACCAGTTCTTCTTCGACCTTGAATTGGACCGTGGCATCAATAGTTAACACAACATCCGCGCCATTGAGCGGTGGATGGAGGATGCGCCGTCCTACGCTCACCCAGTATCCAGCGGCATCTTTCTCGCCTTCGAAAAACCCCCGATCTCCCCGGAGATCGCCGTCGTATACTTTTTCGATGCCGTATTCACCCCGCTCCTCTCCCTCCTCGTAGTTGACGAAGCCAATGAGGGCGGCGGCGAGCGATCCTTGAGGATAGATGCGCCGTGACTCCTCGAGGAGTGAAACCCCTTTGAGACCAAGCTCCCGGATCGCCTGCGCATGCTCCTCGTCGAGCTTACGCGCCAAAACCTCGTAGGGGTCACCGGACTTGGAAAGCCGGGCCGCTATATCAGTCGCGTGCGCCGGCAGGATCTTCGCCAGGGCGGCCGCAGTCCCGGGAACGTCATTGATTTCCTTGGGTACGGCGATGATCGTGAAGAACGTTTTTTGGATCGCGAGCGGTTGGACGGCTCCGGATTTATCCTTTGCGTATATGCCTCCGCGCAGCGGGGGCAACACTCGAGTGAACTCGTGCTGGCGACTGGCGGCGGCGACGAAGCGGCGGTGTTCAAGAATCGCTAACGAAAAGACGCGCAGGATCACTGCGGCGAGGATGATGAAGAAAAAGGCGATAAGAGCGACCAGCCGCCAGTGGAACAGCTGATGCAGCCGCAGGTGAACCACGAATGCTTAGCGCGCGACAGCCACCGGCTGATCCGTCCGAATATACCGAACGCCGGTGATGGCTACCATACCGAACTCGTACGAGCGCGCTTGAATCCACGCCGGAGATTGACGTTCAGCAACGTCTTCCTGGAGGCGGGCCACTTCACGTTCGAGCGATGCGCGCCTACGCTCGACATCCTGAAGCGCATTCCCATCCAGTAGCAGGGTATTGACCGCCGCAATATAGAAGCCCACGGCGGCAATGCCGACGCCGATGAGTGTTACAGCCATGGTGCGGCGGATTGATGCGTCAAGCGGGAATCGGAACGATACGGCCCGCGGCATAGCCAACACGGTCGCGCCGAGTGGCGACGGTATGGGGGGAGTTCTGGCTAGATCTCGCATCATGCTATTTTCTCGAATGCGCGCAGCCGCGCTGACCTCGCGCGGGGATTGAGGAGCACCTCTTCACGGCTCGGGCGGACGGGAACGGGAGTCAAAATTCGGAACTGGGTGCGAAGATCGCTGCGGAAGCAATCTTTCACGGTTCGGTCCTCCAGAGAATGAAAGGAGATCGCCACGATTCTCCCGGCCGGAGCTAGGATTTCAACTGCTCCGCGAAGGCCGGCCGCGATATTCTCCAGTTCATGATTCACGGTGATCCGGATGGCCTGAAAAATCTTTGTCGCGAAGTGGAGGCGCGAGCGATGGTACCAGTGGGGCGTAGCACCTCGGATAACGTCTACCAGCTCATCGGTCGTCTGGATGCGACGTCGCTTGCGCCTGGCTGCGATCGCCCGCGCAATGCTCCGACTGAACCGCTCCTGACCGAAAGTGGAAAACATACGCTCAAGTTCTGACGGACTCCGCCGGTGCAACATGTCGGCTGCGGTTTCCGGAAGCTCCATCGAGTAACGCATGTCGAGGGGTTCCGACTTTTGGAAACTGAAACCGCGACTGGACGCCTCGAGCTGGAAGGAGCTCATCCCGAAATCGAAGAGCACCCCCGCTACCGGGCCGAACGCGAGCGAGCGGACGATCTTCGCGATGTCGGCGAAATTCGCCAGCCGCAATTCGTAATTTTTGCTGAAACGCGAGCATTCTTTTTCAAGTCGAATTCGTAATCGTCGCAAGAGTTCTTCGTCCCACTCCAGGGCCAGGAGTTTGCCATCGGGCTGAATGGCCTGGAGAATCGCGACGGCGTGCCCCCCACCGTCCGCCGTAGCGTCCACGTAGCGTTGCCCCGGCAGCGGATTGAGATAACGGAGGACCTCCGACAGGAGAACCGGAGCGTGAGCATCTCCTATCCTAGACGCCGATTTCTCCCAGTCGTTCTGCGATCTCATCGGTCTTTTGTTCAACGTTTGTACGGTAGTGCTGCCACTTCTCTTCATCCCAGATCTCGGCCCGATTATAGAGACCGACAATGACCGCCCGCGCCGTGATCCCAGCGTACTTTCGCAAATAATCGGGGATTAGAACTCTTCCCTGGCTGTCAATCTCGATGTGGGAAGCGCCAGCCAGCATGACCCGGCTAAAAGCGCGGGAGTCCCGCTGGCCAAGGGGAAGGCGCGCAATCTTCTCGGCCAGCTTCCCCCATTCCTCCAGCGGGTAAAGGTAGAGGCATGCATCCGGACCTTTGGTAACAACGACGCCGCCAGAAAGCAGCTTCCGGAACTTAGCCGGAACTGCGAGTCGGCCCTTTTCATCCATGGTATGGGCGTATTCGCCGAGAAGCATGGCCAGTAGTCGTCATCCTGAGGGAACGAAGCGACCGAAGGATCTTGGGTTAGAGATCCTTCGCTTCGCTCAGGATGACTCTAACTGTGTTTATCCACAGTTATAGTCACTTATCCCCATACTTATCCACAATTCCCCACTACGACTGAATATTACCCCACTTGGAACAATGTCTCAATTATAAAGATATAAAAGACATACTTGCCCATCATTGAAAAATCCAATCTTAATGGGCCTTCTATGGCTATGGTGTTTAAAAATCCACAGGTTATTCACTTCACCTTCAATGCGAAAACCTGCGAACAGGATTCTCCTGTGCTACGGTTGGCTCGTTATTGGTAAGGAGTTTATTGCTCTATGGAGTTGAAATACGCAATGGTATTCGTGTCGGATATTGAAAAGGCCAAGATGTTCTATCGTGATAAGCTTGGCTTTCCGCTAAAATCCGAGCGCCAAGATATTCGATCAGCATTCTTTGATACGGGCGGCGTTACGCTAGGTGTTCATGTCCCGAGCGAAAAGAACCGCTATAAAGCACAGATCGGCCGTTCAACCGGCATTCTCTTCAAAGTGCCGAACGTCGAAGCTGCCGTAAGCGAACTCAAAGCCAGGGAGGTAACCTTTACCCTGACTGAAGGCCAGGCACCCGAGCGTCCGGATAAGGCCTACTTCGCTGATCAAGACGGAAATGAATTTGGCCTCATTGAGACCGAGCCGTATTGAAACGTTTAAAAGTGGAAACCAAAATGCCTCTCTATAGAGAGAGGCATTTTGATTGTGCTGTAATTATACACTTCGCGCGAACCCATTTCGAGCGGTAAAACTGACCACCCCGCCGCCGCTCGCTCCGCTCGCGTGTCCCGCAGGAAAATACTCTTTGCTCTTTTCATTTTGCGCGCGCCGGATTTCTTTTTCTCCTAAT
>CAYIBD010000036.1:0-6872 GCA_964361655.1 uncultured Candidatus Saccharibacteria bacterium | reverse complement strand
CAAAGCGGGTGCACTGCCACTATGCGAACGGCCCGCGAAATCCCTCCACCAGCAGTTGAACTCCCGATTTTCTCTGTGAGGACAAGCAAAACGTAGTCTGAACGGTTGTCGAGGACCCCCGCCTTTTATCCGGTATTCTTGAGATAGTGCGAACCGTTTTCGCCGCCTGCGGCGGCAAGGAAAGCCCCCCGCGAAAAATCCGAAAGGCGACGAAGCCGCACCGCTGACAATTTCAAGTTTTTCTTTGGCGGCAATTTAATTATGAATTTAATTCAACCAAAAATCAAACAAAAAGAAAAGAAAAAACCCGCTAAGTCCGAAGACGTAGCGGGGAGCAGTTGGTCTGCTCAGTCCTTGCTTGCGGTGCTAGACGGCAGCGTCTTCGCGTTCCTTCCGTCCGAGGAGAGCGCAGTTACCGATACGACTCGCGCGGATGTTGCCTTTCGCCAGACGATCGAGGAGCATGCGCGCGAGCGGGCTGTTGAACTTCTCGCAGTTGAAACCGCTCGCGCCCGCCGAGAGGAAGATACAGCAGTCGTGCTGTCCCGCCTTGCAGACGGTCTTCTCGGCGCCGCGCGGAACCTCGCACGAGTTCCCGCCGCCCACGAAATAGACGCCGAAAACTTCTTCGGATGCGTCGGCGGTGAACTTCACCTGCTTGCCGTCCTCGATTTCGATCTCCACCAGCCGACCCGAGAGCCAGCCGAGGGCGGTGTCGAGGTAGGCGTGAACGTTGGACATCCCGAAGCCTTCGGGCTTCTCGAGGAGTACATACTCCCTTGGGACGTACTTGAACTGAAACTCCGAAGACTCGTCCGCCAACAGTGTGTAGCCGTCACGCATCTGCTCGTGGTTGGCACGCTTGCCGTTGAGCGAGGCGAGAAACCTGTCGATGATCGGCCAGAGGTCGATCTCACCGTCGTCCGTCACCAACTTCCACGGCAGGTTGAACCATCCCATATACAACAACCTTCCCTTGAGCTTCTGCATCGCTTAACTCTCCTTTCTTGACGGGTTTTCAACTGAAAAGTGGTGCAAATTCCACTTTCCATATCCAAAATAAGTATAGCATTATTTTATCAAATATGTCAAGTTCAAAGCAAAAACAGCACTCAAGCTGTTTCTCCTACTTAAAATCTATGATTAAAAAATTTTCCGTCCCCCAGTATCAAAATATGGTTCGCGCCGATGTTTTTCCACGGGTTCTTTTGCGGTTTTTATCTCGCGGGTATCTCTATACGTATAGCATATTTTCTAAAGTGTCCCCCCGCCAGGTCTCGAACCTGGAACCTTCTCCTTAAAAGGGAGCTGCTCTACCAATTGAGCTACGAGGGGTAAAGAAAGGTGGGGGCGGGAGCTAGAGTGGTATGAAAATCGTAACAGATTTTCTTGAAACATCAAAGCATTTTCTGCTATTGTGGGGGCAATGTGGCTCGTGGTGAAAAAATTTATCTTGGCCATGCTCCTGCCGATCGTGGGGCTGTTTTCGTTTCCGGCGCAGGAATCATCTACGGATCTTCCGGTTGCCCCACCCGGCGCATTGCTCCAACCAGCGGTCCCCCAGCCGGGGATGCGTGCGGGCGGACTAGAGTCCGATCCGGCAAAGGGCAGGGCTGAGGCGAATTCGTCTGCGCCAGCGCCTTCAGCCGCGGCGGTCAAAGAGTGCCTGGCCAAGCCCATGGGCACAAGCAGCGCCTGCCTTGATGCACTCTTCCGGAAGTACCTGGCCACGCATTCCACCGGCGAAGCCCTGGCCATACTCCGCGGCTTCGAGGAAAGTGATTCCCAACTCCGACTTTCCTGTCATCCGGTGGTTCACGCCGTGGGCCGCGAGACATTCCGCATCCAGCGGACTGTCTACGATTCCTTCGCGGCTTGCGATCAGACCTGCCACTCCGGCTGCTACCACGGTGCCATGGAGCGATTTTTGCGAGGGGACTTGGCCGAAAGCGAGGCGCGGCATATCACGCTGGAGGAGCTTAAAAACAAGTCCACCTCCGCCTGTGACCCGGGTCAGGCCACGCGCTTTCGCTTTCAATGCCTGCACGGTTTGGGCCACGCCGTTGTCTTTTTCTCCGACTATAAGCTCGGACAGGCCCTCTCGATCTGCGATGCTCTCCTCGACGGCTGGAGCCGGAGTTCCTGCTACGGCGGGGCCTTTATGGAGAATGTGTTTTCGGCAACGCCCGAGAAGCGCGATCTCTCGGCCACGGATTACCACTACCCCTGCAGTGCGCTCCCTGAAAAATACAAGAGTGATTGCTACATGATGCAGACGACGCGCATGTCGGAGATGGGACTGCTCACCGAGAAGCTCTTTGGAGAGTGCCGGAACGCCGGGAGCCATGTGCATACCTGCATGCAATCGATCGGTCGGGATCTTTCCAATGACGCCCGCATTGGGGATCCCGCGCTGGTCGCAAAAAAGTGCGGATTCGGGAATGGCGCCGAGCGCGAGGCCTGCACCCGCGGCGTGGTCTATGCCTTGATTGACAACACCTGGGACGGCCGCTATGCCTTTCCCTTCTGCGCGAGTTACGCCGATCCTGCCGATGCGACCTACTGCTTCAGCGCAAGCGTGAACTATTTGCGGGCCACATTCGAGAAGGGTCAAGGGGAGATTACGCGCCAGTGTGGGGTCTACGTGCCGCAATCGCAGCTTTGCCGCGATGCGGCGCTCTACTGAAGGAGGTCAGCGAAGGTCAAAGGAAAATACCCGGAAGGCGACTTCTCCCCGGCCGTTTTTGAGTTCTCGAGGCACGGCGCCACGGCGTTTTAATTCGGTCTCAAACAGGTCGCCGTCCGGAGTATCGGCACGAGTGCGATCCTGGAGCACGACCGGCGTGGGGTTGATAAAGATTATCCGTTTCACGCCCGAATCGCGAAAAAATCGTTCTGCACCGCCGCGGCGAAATTCTTCAGCACTGGTCACTGGCCAACCGTGATAGACGATGCGCCGGAGAAAGGTCCAGAGCGTAGATGAAAGATTGATGTTGTCGTTGTAGATTATGGCCCAGGGTACGGGTTCGAGGCCGGCTTCGGCGCCTCGAGCCCGCGCCTGGTTTAGAATTTCGCGCGCAAAGGGAAACTCGAAGGTGAGGGCCGGATCCGGCATCTTGCCCTTAAGCTCGCCTGCCAGGTAATGCTCAAGCTGGTTAAAGCCCCAGCTATGACTCTGGCGGTGAAGCGTTGGGGCGTAGGCCCAGGTTGCCGGGCCGCGGGGATCGAGGGCGATAACGCTCGAATAGGAGTAAAAGGACTCAAAGGCAACAAGGGCCGCAAATGCCGCAAAGGGAATGATCTTCATTCCAATGTTCTTAAGAACATTAGAATGAAGAACTTGGGTGATGGCGTAGCCGGCGGCGAGCGCGAGCCACGGCGTAAGCAGGGTGAGGAAGCGCGGGGCCGGGCCGATGAAGACCAAGAATGGGATGAGCCAGAGTACGGTAATGGCAAGCGGCCAATGGACGAGCGGTGGATACCTTGTTGTAATCTTTCTACGATCGTAGAAAGTGTACAACAAGATTTGGACGATGATAGCGGTCAGGCCGAGGGCAGCGAGCATGAGGAGGTAGGGAGAACTCGACTGCACGAGGAAGGGCACGAAGTTTCTGATGCGATCAGTAAAGGAGCCGAGGACTTCCTGCCCTGGCCGGGCCTGCCATGCGGCCACGTCCTGGCCAAAGAGCAGCGAGAACTGAAAATCAAAGTGGCCGAAGGCACGGTAAAGTTGAGTGTTATAGATAATGGCTGGGCTGGCGACGACGAGAAAACAGAACAGAGAAATGAGAAAATAGAACGCTATTCGCGGCGGCAGCGCGCTTCGCCGAATGAAAAGGATGGTTGCAAAAATCGGAACGAGAATCAGGGCCAGGTACTTGGCCAGGAACGCGATGCCCAACAGGACCCCGGAAACCAGAAGCCACTTTTTGTTTTCGAGGCCCCGCAGGAAGGTCCAGAATGATGCCAGCATGAACGCGATCAAGACGGACTCCTGCAGGCCGATGCGGGAAATCCAAACGTGGTTGACGGTAACGGCAAAGAGCGCGGCCGAGATGAGACCGACCGACCTGATACTGTAATACTGTACAGTATTTAAGTATTGACGGTCGGAGATATGACGGCCGATGAGATAAACAAAGACCACTGCCGCGAGCCCGGCCAGGGCCGAGGGGATGCGGATGGCAGTCGGGTTTTCGCCGAAGAGTTTGATCGAGTAGTGCTGTAGTAAAAATACGAGCGGAGGGTGGTCGTGAAAGGATAGATGCATCCACCACGGCGGTAGGCCGTCTACCCACTGCCACGGCGTGGGCTGCTCAATGCCAAAGTCAAAGTCAATCAGACCGATGGCCCGCGTGGCATAGGAGGATTCGTCGGTGACAATGTCGGCCCGGCCGAGCGCGTAGAAATAAAAAAGAGTCGCTAGGGCGACAATTCCAAGTAGGAAATAACGCCGGGATGCAATACGAGCCGTCATTCTGAGCGAAGCCGAGCTAAGCTCGGCGAAGCGAAGAATCTTCGTTGGAGAGATCCTTGAATTCTGGATTGGCGCTCTTGATCAGACTAATCTTCTTTCTCCTGAGCCACCCTTTAATCCGTTTCTCAGCAACAATTGCTTCGTCTGGAGTTGGGAACGATTCGTAATACAGCAGTTTGTTTACGTTATATTTCGAAGTGAAGCTGGCAATGAGTTTATTTCCGTGCTCGTACATTCGCTTCTGAAGATTACTCGTAACGCCTGTATACAGAACAGTATTGCGCCAGTTTGACGCTATGTACACATAGTATTGCTTCTCCATAGCGATATAAGATCCTTCGCTTCGCTCAGGATGACCAATGCGCTCAGGATACCGGGCTGCTATACCCCCTCTTCTTTCAATCTCTCCACCGTCTCCCGCGCCTTTCTCGAGAGTTGCCGCGGGGTGAGCACTTTGATCTCCACCAATAAATCCCCTCTTCCGTAGCCGCGGGCCATGGGCACGCCTTTGCCGCGGACTTTCAGGATGTCGCCGGATTCGGTGCCTTCGGGGATTTTCAATTTAATGGCACTATCCGGCGTCTGCACGTCAACCGAATCGCCGAGCGCTGCCTGGGTAAATTTGATCGGGAGCGTCATGATAAGGTCATCTCCCTGGCGTCGGAAAATCTTATGCGGCTCAATCCGAACTTTCACGTAAAGATCTCCGGGTACCCCGCCCCAAGGCGAGGCCTCGCCTTTGCCCGAAATTTTCAATTGCTCGCCGTTCTCCACGCCTTTAGGAATGAAAATCTCAAGCGTTTCTAGACGCTTCAGCGCTCCTTTGCCGCCGCACTCGCGGCACATTTGCTCCGGTATCTCTCCCCTGCCCTGGCAGGTTGGGCAGGCGGTGATTTGGCTCAAGGCGCCGAGGAAAGTTCGCTGGGTGCGTTCAACGCGGCCCCGACCCTGGCAGGTGCCGCATTTTTGCATTTTCGCACCCGGTTCGGCGCCTGACCCCTGGCAGTGTTCACACACGCTGACCTTGTTGATGTCAACGCTATGCCGGCCGCCGAAGATGATTTCCTCAAAGGGAATTTCAAGCTCAATCTGAATATCGCGGCCCTTTTTGGAGCGCCGGCGGGTGTCAACGCCGCCAAAGCCAAAGCCGGAGAAAACGTCCTCAAAAATGTCTCCGAAGTCAAAATCGCCAAAACCGCCTTCAAACCCGAATCCAGCGCCGGGCGCCCATTCAAATCCGCCCTGGTGGGGCCCGCGGCCGTGCTCAAACACCGTGCCGAATTGGTCGTACTGGGCCCGCTTTTTTTCATCGCCCAATACTTGATAGGCCTCGTTTACTTCCTTGAATTTGGCGTCGCTGCCCCCTTGCTTGTCGGGGTGGTGCTGGTGGGCCAGGCGGTGGTAGGCCTTCTTTACCTCTTCTTTGCTGGCGTTACGGGGCACGCCGAGAATTTTGTAGAAGTCCTTAGCCATAACCAAGGGAATACACTAATACACGAATGTACTCTAATTTTCTCTAAAGCTCTATCCTCTTAACTTGGACTGTCTCGGTCTTCTCTACGAGCACATTTGCCGCCACCAGCAATCGTACCACTCCCCAAACGAGGATCAAGGTGAACCAATACACAGGCAACGTGAGCGTCTTGACCGCGACGAAGAATCCGGCCGCGGCGATAAAGGGGACGTATTGGGCGTAGGGCGCGAGGAGCCGGTTGATTTGAACATTGACCAGCTGATAGAGGAGGTCGCCCAGGCGCTCTTGGCCCGTGAGCTCAAGGCCGAGCTGCCGGCCGAGCGACTCGCGCTCCTGGCGGATCAGCTGGTTTCGCACTCTTGGCAGGAACTCGAGGAATCGGCCGATCCCGCCGAATTGCTCGGCGGTGCGTTGGCGGAGGTATTCATCCACGGTGGCCTCGGAGCGAAATCCGGGCAGCTGGCCTTCGAGCGCGCCCGAGACCACCGGGATGATAGCATCAAAGAGCTGGCGAGGGATGAGAGTGTCAAACGGCTTGCCGACGAGGCCGTCAAGATACATAACCGAGAGCACGAGGGCTACGCCCGTGAAAAATATTGGCATCCCGCCGCGAAAGATTTTGCGCACGCTGAAGGAGTTCGAAGCCGCCTCCTCGTTGGCAATGGATTCGGCCGCGTACCATCCGCCCAGCGCCGTGAGCCCGGCGGCATACGGTACTGCGGGCGAGTACGGAATCAGGAGATAGCCGCTGGCAAGTGCTAGGACTGCGGTTATACTCCGCGTAAGGCGATTCCGAATAAAAGCCGAGGAGAGCGCAAAGAGGATGGCGAAGCTAAAGAGCGCCACCACCGGCAGGGAATAAAACACAGCACCCTCAAACGACCCGGCACCAATCACCCCCCTCCAGAGGTAGGCGTTGGC
>CAYIBD010000035.1:4288-7300 GCA_964361655.1 uncultured Candidatus Saccharibacteria bacterium | reverse complement strand
TAAAAACTTGACATCCTTTATGTTTAGCGGTATAATTGCACCAGAACATGAAAGGAGGATTGCCATGAAGACATATAAGCCTGTTCCGTATGGCGGTGGGCCGATTCGCTGTATCGACTTCGACCTCATCGCTAAGTCCAGCAAGAAACAGCTCTTTCTCGGTTTCCTGCCGCTCCTGACCCTCGGTGGCATCGCCGTCTTCGGACTTCTCCGCATGTACGGCATCCTCTGATCGTCACGGCATCTCGTCCACGGCCTACCCCTCGGGGTAGGCCAATTTCTTTATCCCTACGCCCCATGACACCTCTTATACTTTTTGCCGGAGCCATCCGCCGACGCCCTCCGGGCTTTGGCGCCTGCCTGCCCGTCCGGCAGGCGGGCCGGCAGGCAGGGACTCCGCTACCTTTGCCTATTCAGGCGTTTTTGCCGTGGCAATGCTTGTACTTTTTCGGACGCCCGTCCTGATGCGTCGCTCCGCATGGACAAGGATCATTCCGGCCGACCTGCTGCTTTTTTGGCGTCGGGTTGTAAACGGCGGGTGCTGCGGCGGATAGGGCGGGCTCTCCTTGGGCTGATCGGAATTCGAGCCGGGCCGGCTGGGCTGGCTGCTGGATGCTCGCCGCCGGCTGCTCGACAAGCCCCACCTTAAAAATGGTGCCCACGATCTGCGAGCGAATGGCTGACTGAAGCTCTCGGAAAAGCCGCAAGCCCTCGTTTTTGTATTCCACCAAGGGATCGCGCTGACCATAGGCGCGGAGCCGCACTGAATCGCGGAGGTGCTCCATCTGGTCCAAATGATCCATCCAGAGAAAGTCGGTGGATTGCAGCATGACGATCTTCAGGAGCTGGGTGAAGGCCGGCTCGCCTAAGCGCGTCCGGCGAGCGGCAATGGCGGCATTCGCGATCGCGCCCAAATGCTCCTCAATCGCGGCACGCTTTTCCTCGGCCCCTTGGCCTCCGCCGGCAATACCCGCCAGCGCCTTATGGAGATCGGCTCTAGCCTCAGGGATAACCGCGCTCATACCTTCGCTCATCTCCTCAAGGTTCCACTCCCCTGGCGAAGGAGACGAAGCGTGGAACGCGGAGAGACGCGAAATTTCCTCTCGCACCATGGCGGTAAGGTCTGAAAGGAGCCGCTCCGGCTCCTTCTCGCTTGCGGCCAGAATCTCGCGCCGGAGCCGATACACATACTCGCGCTGCTTATTCATGACATCATCAAACTCCAAAACGTGCTTTCTGGCATCGAAATGGAAGCCCTCTATCTTGGCCTGGGCCGATTCAATGGCTTTGGTCACCATGCGGTTCTCAATGGGCTGATCCTCGGGAATGCCAAAGGACTCCATCATGGATTTGATCCGGCCGCCGCCGAAGATGCGCATCAGCTCGTCCTCGAGCGAGAGGAAAAACTGGGTCTGGCCGGGATCGCCCTGGCGACCGGAGCGGCCTCTTAGCTGATTATCAATCCTACGGGCTTCATGCCGCTCGGTGCCGATGACAAGAAGCCCGCCCAACGCCCGTACCTTCTCGGCTTCGGCCGGATCTTGGGGGTTGCCGCCGAGTAAGATGTCCACCCCGCGGCCGGCAATGTTGGTGGCCATGGTCACGGCTCCCAGGCGCCCGGCCTGGGCGATCACGAACGCCTCGGTCTCGTGGTTTTTGGCATTCAAAACCTGATGCGGCACGCCTTCGCGCTTCAGGTATTCGGAGAAGCGCTCGTTCTTCTCTATTGAGACCGTGCCGATCAAGACCGGCTGGCCGGCCTCGTGCTTTTGCTTGATCTCGCGGGCCGCAGCCAGATACTTCCCGTGCTCGGTACGGAGCACGAGGTCAGCCAGATCGCGGCGAATCATGGGCTTATGGGTCGGGATGGTCACCACGTCCATCTTGTAAACCTTATGGAACTCCTCGGCATTGGTGGCCGCAGTGCCGGTCATGCCAGCCAGCTTCTCATACATGCGAAAAAGATTCTGGAAGGTGATGGTGGCAAGGGTGCGGCTCTCGCGCTGGACCGGGACGCCCTCCTTGGCCTCCACCGCTTGGTGCAGGCCTTCTGACCAGCGACGGCCGGGCATGAGCCGGCCGGTAAATTCGTCCACGATGATCACCTGGCCGTCCTTGACCACATAGTCGCGGTCGAGCAAAAAAAGCGCCTGGGCTCGAAGGGCTTGCTCAAGATATCGGACATAGCGAAAGCCCTTTTCCTCGTAGATGTTCTTCACGCCGAGGAGCTTCTCAACTTTTTCAATCCCCTCTTCGGTGATGGTTACGGCCTTCAGCTTTTCGTCCACGTTATAGTCGGCATTTTCCTTCAATTGCGGCACGATGCGGGCAAAGGTGCCGTAGTATTCTGCCGATTCGGCGTCGGGCGCGGAGATGATCAAGGGGGTCCGGGCCTCGTCAATCAGGATCGAGTCAACCTCGTCCACAATGGCAAAGTGGTGGCCCTTTTGCGCCATTTGATCGAGCCCATAGGCCATGTTGTCGCGGAGGTAATCAAAGCCGAATTCGTTATTGGTGCCGTAGGTGGTGTCGCAGGCATAGGCCTCGGCCCGAGAGCATGGCCGCCAGTGGTCGAGGCGCGGATCGCCGTGCGATGGCTCCTCTTTATATAAAGGATCGTAGATTCCGGAAAAGTCATGGGCGATAACGCCGACCGAAACTCCCAAAGCCTGGTAGATCGGGCCCATCCAGCCGCCGCCGACCCGCGAGAGATAGTCGTTGGGGGTGACAAGGTGGCAGCCCTTAGCGGTGAGGGAATTCAAATATAAGGGCAGGGTGGCAACGAGCGTTTTCCCTTCGCCGGTTTTCATCTCGGCAATGGCTCCGCGGTGAAGCACAATCCCGCCCATGAGCTGAACATCAAAATGGCGCTGTCTTATCGAGCGCTTGGCTGCCTCGCGCACTGCGGCAAAGGCCTCGGGGAGGAGGTCATCCAGCGGGTGGCCGCCCGGGGGGCGGGGGTGGGGGTGGTGGGGGGGGGGGGTGGGGGCCGGCACGGGCCCGGTTGAGAAA
>CAYIBD010000035.1:0-4278 GCA_964361655.1 uncultured Candidatus Saccharibacteria bacterium | reverse complement strand
GCGGCATTGGCGTGGGGGTGTCGTTATGCCCGGGGCGCGCCGGGGGCTCCCCGCTTCTTGAATTCCTGGGTCGTGGCCTTCAGCTCCTCCTCGGAACGTTTCTCAAACTCCGACTCCAGGGCATTAATCTCTTCCACGATCGGCCCAAGCGACTCCACCACCCGCTCGTTCGCATCACCGAATATTTTAGATAAGAGGGCCATCTTGCAGTAAAAACCATTCAACTGTACTCTATTCCATAGCTTTTTTGAAGCCCACCCCAAACCGAAAGGAGACCGCCATGTTCAGCAGGCCGGTTGTCATTGATGCCAACGATTGGGCTCGTACCACGGTGCACAACCTCGGCCCCCGCGGCGTAGTGGCAGAGAAAAAGAGCCAACGGCAGACGATCAAAATCATTGACCTCCAGCGCTTCGGGCTTTCGCTCTGGATTGACGGCTGGCCGCAGTTTGCGATGCTGGATGAGCACCGCTACCATCAGCTCCTTGTGTTCCCGACGCTTTACTACCATCCCCACCCCTCGAAACGTCCTGGTCCTCGGCGGCGGGGACTACCTTGCGACCTGGCGGGTGCTGATGCGGCGAGGTGTCGAGCACGTGAAGATCGCCGATTGGGACAAGGGAGTGGCCGAACTCATCCTCACCCATATTCCGGCGGTAGCAGCACTCGGCATACACCACGATCGACGGGTGGATTTCAGGGAGGAGATTGATGTCATCGAGTATCTCCCCAGGACAGAGGAGCGCTTCGATGTTGTCATCGGCGACCTCACGGATGTGACCACGCTTGGGCGGCTGCTCCCAAACGTGGCTCGCGAGATCGCGCGCGTCCTCGCGCCAGGCGGAGTATTCGTGACCCAGGCCGGGGAGCTCTCGCTTGCCGCCAAGCCGCTGGCTGAACTTGCCGCGTCCGTCACGCTCTTCAAGGGTCTCTTCCGGAGTGTGTGGATCTCGGGCTACCACATCGAGTCCTTTGCCTACACCCAGTGTTTTCTCACCGCGTGGAAGGATCGCCGCGTCGAACCGTACCCACCGAGGCAAAGGGACTTTGCTAAACGCTTCGATGGGCGCGAGGTGGAGAAGGACCGGCTGTTCTACGGGCCGGCGATCCACCGCGCCGGCTTCACCATCGATCCAACGATCAAAGCCGCCCTCGGCCTCGCCGTCTGAGGCCGCCCCCCGGTCGCCTCGAAGCGACCGGTTTCCATTTACCACCGAGGCGACTGCTCCGTTCCTCCATCACTCCCCACTCACGACCGATCGGTTTAAAATGCGGAGAAAGCTACTTCTCCAGCTCGGGACAGCGGCTAGTCGCGCCAGACCTCGCGGATGCGGACGCGACTGGGGTGATATAGCATCTTGAACTCGCGGAAGACCGAGCGGGCCTTCCGGGTGTTATCGCGGGTGTAGTTGCAGAAGAAGACGTCGAGGTTGACGTAGCGCTTCTCCGGCCAGGTGTGGATGGTGAGGTGCGATTCGGAGACGATAACCACACCAGTGATGCCGCCGTCGCCATGCGGGTTTCCAGAGAACTTATGAAAGCGTGAGGCGATGATCGAAAATCCGGCGCGGCGGATGAGCGTGAGGGCACGCGAGCGAACCTTGGCTTTAAATGTCAGGTAGACCGGGTCGCCTTGGCAATCGTAGAAATCGGCCAGGATGTGGAGGGAACGTTTCATGCGAGGTTATAGTGCGGGTATTGGGTGCCGCGGACCACGAGATGATTTTCAAATTTACGAACACCAAACAGCCGCCGGAAGTAGCGGCGGATCGGCCGAGGATTGAAGTCCTTGCAGGAATAGACGTCAATCGAAACGAAACGGCGGCGGGGAAAAGTGTGGATTGAGATATGCGATTCCTGGATAATGACGAATCCAGACCAGCCGCCCGGATCTTTCAGACCGTTGTCCGGGGCGCGGACAACCCGGGGTACGATGAGCCGTTGCATGCCCATCTTCCGTGGAAGATCCCCCAGCACCTTGACGATCAACCCGCGGTCGTTTAACTTCTTCGGATCAGCCAAATACCCATCCAGGGTAAGATGGAGCCCGAAGTGTTGATTTTTTCTTGTCCGGCCCGCTCGAGGCGGGCGAGTTGCCTTCAATTCACCTACAAGCGCTCTACCACCCTTCCTCCCGAATGCGGCCTTTGCGGTAGAGCCGGGCAGCGCGAGCGAAATGCAGGTCTTTTTTCGCGCGCCTGGCCCCGCGAATTTCTCGCGACCGCGAGCGCTCTTTGTACTTTTTGATTTCCCGAACGAGCGTGTCCTCGAGCTCGTCAATGGCAGAGTGGATGTCCTCGGCCCTGACGTTTTGCCACACGTGCTTACCGGGAAGGTTGACGTTCGCAATGGCTTCCCAAATTTTGCCCTTCTTATGGTGGCGGGTGCCGTGGCTGAGCTCGAGTTCAAGCGTCGAGGCCTGGTAGGCCTCGTGGCGGCCGAGCAATCGCTCCACTGGCGCCACGAGCTTCTCGTCCACGTACCGACGCAGGCTCGGCGTCCAGGTAAGCTTCACCCCCTTCACCACCACCTTCATTGCTTTCAGTGTAGGAGAAGCGCCTGATTTTTCAAGTGTGGATAACAGAAAGCCCTCGGCGAACGGCCGGGGGCTTTCTCGAAGTGGCGAACCTTAGCGCTTCTTCTTCTTGCCACCCTTGCGTCGTCGTGCCATGGGATTTCTGCTCTTACGCGGACCGAAGGCGAGTCGAGCTCGGACTTCGTTCCGTTAGCGGCAAATGCCGACCGCGCATCCGCCTAAGTGGTGTGACGCAACATCGAGTCATCGTGGTCACTCCGCTTTTTAGTGTACGGCAATTAAAAATGGACGCAACTGTGGATAACTTCCCGCTGCGTTCTCCTACGAATTACGCATCAAAATCGAACTACGAATACCGGTCGTGGTGTTCGTAATTCGTAATTCGAAGGACATTCGTAATTCGTAGTCCCTTCAGAATCCAACATACTGAATCTCCTCCTCGAGCGTAAGCCCGAACTTCTCGCGCACCGCATCCTTGGCGATCCGGATGAGTGAGCGCACGTCTTCGGCCGTGGCCCCCCCGCTATTAAGAAAGAAGTTCCCGTGACGCTGTGATATGGAGGCGCCGCCGATCCGATACCCCTTTAGACCGGCTTGATCAACTAAAAAGCCAGCAGAAATGCCGTCTACCGTGCCGGAGGGCGGGGGGTTCGGGAACCGCCGGCGAACCGAGGCATCGACAATGTCGGGCCGCCCCCAGGGAATGTTCTTGAAGATGCAGCCAGCGGACTGCGAGCCGATATCCTGGGTCTTGGCGCGGTGAGCGGTGTACTCGCGCACGAGCCCCTCCCCTTCGCGACGGTCGCCAGGGACGAGCGCGAGTTCACACGAAAGGACGACGATCTCGGGGCGGTGCTTGAACGCGCTCTCGCGGTAACCGAATGAAGCGCGATCAGCTGGCCATACCTCTCTAACGCCGCGATCGGCATCGTAGACGTGAACCGCGCGCACAACATCTTTCATCTCGCTGCCAAAGCATCCGGCATTGCCGCGAACGGAGCCGCCAATGGTGCCGGGAACACCGATAGCCCACTCAAATCCTCTCAAACTATGGCGCAACGATTCGGCAACGACCCGCGCCATGGTCACACCGGCATCAGCCGTAACACCGTCCCCATCGAAGCGGATGCTGCCGCCCGTGGGATGGATAACCACGCCCCGGTAGCCAGCGTCCGAGACAAGGACGTTGGAGCCCGCGCCGAGGATGCACCACGGAATGTCGCGGGACTTTGCCTCCTGGAGCGCGCGGATCAGCTCATCGGTGGTCGCGGCCTCAACGTAAACATCCGCCGGGCCGCCGATCTTGAAGACGGTATGCGGCGCCAGGGGCTCATGCTCACGGATGACGAATGCCATGGGTCTATAGTACTATAGGTATAGACGCCTACCTCCGTCTACTCTTCCAGAATCCCGGCAGGTCACCCGAGAAACGATTCGGACTTCAGAAGGGTCACCGGAGCTCGCCTGTACCCGCCCACCGTCCGCAATCGAGGCGGGTCTCAGGCAGGCCCCGCTCTAAACCGCAACCCCCCACATTCTTTGAAGGGGGTTGTAGAGGTCGGCACTCACCCCCGCACCTTCCTTACCGTAGGCCATAGGAGCTGGCACTCACATTTGTCAGTGTGCAGGCGAGGCGAAGCCGCAGCCGAGCACTGAAACAAACCGCAATCCCGCACCTTTCTTACGATGGGTCATAGGGGTAGGCACTCACAAAACACAAATAGAATTGGAGTCAACCCCCC
>CAYIBD010000034.1:0-7327 GCA_964361655.1 uncultured Candidatus Saccharibacteria bacterium | reverse complement strand
TTGCAACCCTGGCAAGCTTTGACAAAATTGGAGCGGGGTTCTATTGTTGGCAGCCGCTCGGACTACGCCTCCGGCTTGTCCTCGCGGGCCAACAATGAAAAAGGCCGAAGCGCTCGCTCGCGCGTCCGGCCGATGAGATCTATGTAACTCGACTAGGTGTACTTGACCGGCTTACAGACTCTTGTATAGAGGCGAAGGAACATGGGAAACCACCAGTTAGATGCTAGTTGGGCTGCAACCAAGAGTCCAACGATGGTGCCCCAAATGATGAATTGAAATCGCGTGGGTAGTGGGACTAGTAAGCCGCTTTTCATCATCCCGAGTGCGATGCCAAGAGTAACGACGGTGCCAGAGATACTGATGGCAGTGCAATAAAACCAGAACCGTGGCCATACGAGTGTAGCGGTAAGGAACAGCAGGTTTAAGACACCGAGACCAAAGGATAGGATAAAACTCCATGGGGCGACCACCCCGAGAGTGCTCTGCCCTATACCTATGAGTATCAGAGCGACCCCCCAGGTGAAGAGGAATAGACACGACGCGAGGTACCCGATGGGTAGAACGAAGAGGCGCGCTCGTATGCCGCATGTCGTTTTCGGAAACCGCTCTTCCTTTTTGTAGAACCAGATCAGTACGCGATACCGCCATGAGGTGCGTGGCACAGTTACCACTTCCTGTATTGTCATGGTACTACCCCCTTTCTCTAGATAGAATTCTATAATCGTAGTAGGGAAGGTGTCAAGGCTGCTCACCTTTGAGTCGAACGTATGTTGAATCGCTTCTTCGGGTTATTCTCAAAAGATATCGGCATTGACCTGGGCACGGCCAACTCTTTGGTCTATGTCCGCGGCCGCGGCATTGTCATCAACGAGCCCTCGGTGGTGGCCGTGAACCAAAAGACCGGCCAGATCGTGGCCATTGGCGCGGAGGCCAAGAAAATGGTCGGCCGCACCCCAGGCCACATCACCGCCATCCGGCCCTTGACCGAGGGCATCATCTCGGATTTTGAGGTCACCGAGGAGATGCTCCGTTACTTCATCCACAAAGTGCATGACGGCTCCATGGCCCAGGTGGCCCGGCCGCGGGTGGTCATCGGCATTCCCTCGGACGTGACGGAAGTCGAGCGAAAAGCCGTTGAGGATGCGGTCAAGAATGCCGGGGCGCGCGAGGTCTTCCTCGTGGAGGAGCCCATGGCCGCGGCCATTGGCGTCCGGCTGCCGGTGCAAGATGCGATGGGCTCAATGATCGTGGACATCGGCGGCGGGACATCGGACATCGCCGTGATCTCGCTCGGCGGGATTGTAGTTTCCAAGAACTTGCGCATCGCCGGCGACCGCCTGAACGAAGACATCATCCGTTTCGCCCGGGACGAGCATAAGCTTTTACTCGGCGAACGGACGGCTGAGGACATTAAGATCGCCATCGGTTCCGCTACGGAACTCGAGGAGCCGATGGAGGCCACCATGCGCGGCCGAGACCTCGTGACCGGCCTGCCCAAGGAGGTGGTCGTGGACGATTCGGAGATCCGGCGGGCCATAAAGCACTCGGTCAACACCCTCATCGCGACGATCAAGGCCACCATTGAGGCCACGCCACCGGAACTCGTGGCCGACATCATGCACCGCGGCATCGTGCTCACCGGCGGCGGGTCGCTCTTGCGCGGGCTCGACCGGGTGATCGCCGAGGAGACGCGGATTCCGGTTGAGGTCGCTGATGATCCGCTTACCGCTGTCGTTCGGGGTACCGGGGTTATCCTGGAGGACCTCGATGGGCTGGCCGATGTCTTGGTAAGCGCCGAGTACCAGCGCGTACCTACTGTCTAGCGATGCTCCGTCGGGGCAGGAGGATGCGAAACCGTGCCGGCGCCAAGACACGTTTCATTCCGAAGCTTCATGGTCGGTTCGAGGAAACATCTAGGTATGCGCGCGGCGTTGGTCGTGATCGCCGGCGCCTTCCTCGTGGTGCTCGGTGCTGCGGGCCTCGCGCGTCCCGTCCGTGACGTGGTGGTCGGTGGGGCAGTATCGGTCCTTGCCGTTGTGCATCGCGCTAGCGCGTGGGTGAGTGACGGTCTCGGCGGTGGCAAGGCGCGGATCGGGGCTCTCGAACGCGAGCGGGGCGAACTCCTCGCCAGGATTGGGCTTCTCGAAGCCGTTCGTCAGGAAAACGAGACGCTGCGCGCCGCCCTTTCGCTCCGGGATGAGGGTGAAGCCGGGGCGTTGCCGGCGGCGATTGTCGGTTTCCTCCGCGAGGGGCGCGATGAGTATCTCCTCTTGGATAAGGGGACCCAGGACGGCATTGGCATCGGCGATATCGTGGTTGACCGCAATCGGGTTCTCGGTGGCACGGTGGTGTCGGTGGGTCAGCGCTTCGCGCGGGTCATCCTCCTCTCGAGCGCCTCGCGGAGCACCGATATCGTCCTCCCCGCATCCGATCTCCGGGCGATCGCTCGCGGCAATAACGCTCGCGAGCTCATCATCGATCTCGTGCCCCAGGATTCCGAGGTGACGATCGGCGATATCGTCCTCGCCGCTCCGCGGGCGACGGGCGGCCGGCGCTCGCTCGTTGTCGGAGAAATTCGAGAGGTGAAAAAGGCCGAGCATGAGGTATTCAAGTCCGTTCGCGCCGTGCAACTCTTCGACCCCTTCGGTGATGACGTGATCGTGCTCCTCGCCCCATGAGGTTCCTCGCTGCCATAAGCTGCTACGGTGGGCTCTTCCTCCTCGAGGTGGCAATACTTCCCCGGTTGACGGGAAGTGCTGCGCCAACGCTTACCTTGGCCGGTCTCGTGGTCGGGCTGGCCCTCCTCGACTTCCGTTCCGGCTTCTGGTTTGCGGGCTTGACCGGGCTCCTCCACGACACGGTGCTGGCTGGTTCGACCTCCTACACGATCTTTGCGCTTACGCTACTCTTCGCCATGCGCGGCTTTCGGGCGTTGACGCAATGGGACGTACCACTCGCCGACATTGCGGCTATGGCCTTTGGACTCCTGATGACGCCGCTTGCCTGGGTAGGTGCCTCGATCGCGGCCGGTATCTTCTTTGCTGTGCCAGAGCGCGTAATTGCCGTTGGTGATCTCGCCCACCGCACGGTGGTGAAGGAGATTTTGTTCTCGTTCCTCTGGTTTCCGGCGCTCTCGTGGCTGCTCATCCGGCGATCCCGTTGGCAGCGGGCGCGCGAAGTCCTCCGTCTCTCGGGTATGTAACCTATGCGGTGGTCTTTCCGGGGAAGGCGTATCCGCCGCCACGATGTCGAGATCGGGCCCGAGGAGATTCTCATGGACGCCATGAACGTCCCTGGCTTCCGGGTAGAGCTCGCCGAGGGCCGGATTGAACGTCCAATCGCGCGGCAGACGTTCCTCGTCTTCGGCGGGTTGGTGGTGGCCGGATTGCTCCTCATCGCTGGCCGGCTGGTGGAGCTCCAGATCCTGCGGGGTGCAGCACTCGCCCGTCAGGCCGACGCCAACAAAACCTACCGTCTCCTCATTGCTCCCCCGCGGGGAATTTTTTACGACCGGAACCACCAGCCGCTCGTTGAAAACACTCCGACATTCGTTATCACGCTGGATCGCCAGCGCCTCGCAAGCGACGACGAGGTCCGGCAGGTGCTGGAGCGGCTCCTCGCACTTACCGGAAAGACCGAGGCGGAGGTAAGGGAAGCCAACGGGGTTCGGGATGAAAATCGCAGTACCGGAGGATCACCTCCGACGGCGCCCTGGCCCGAAGAGGTGTTCGTGGCTTCCGGCGAGCTCCGGCTCGAGGTGCTTGAAATTCAGTCGCGGCCGGATGATTTTCCGGGGGTGACGGTAACCGAAGCCGGCCGGCGCGACTACCTCCTGGGGGCGCTCGCGAGCCATGCGCTCGGCTATGTCGGGCGGCCGAGCCGCGATGACTTGGCCTCCCGTGCCGGCATCCGACCCAGCGACACGATCGGGAAGAGCGGGCTTGAGCTTTCGTACGAGGAAACACTGCGGGGGCGACCCGGCGAAAAGCTGCTTGAGGTCAACGCCACGGGCGAAGCCCAGCGCGAACGCTTCATCGTGAAAGCGGAACCCGGTCGTGATGTGCTTCTGGAACTCGACGGCCGGCTGCAGCGCTTCGCCGTCGAGACGCTTGCCCGCCATCTGGCGGCACTCGGTAAACGGGCCGGTGCGCTCGTCATGGTTGATCCCCGTGACGGAGCGGTACGGGCGCTCGCGAGCTACCCCGCCTTTGATCCCAACCGTTTTGGCCGTGCGACGGCTGAGCGCGAACTCGAGCGATTACTCGCCGATGCCGGCAAACCGTTTTTCGACCGCGCCATTGCCGGCGGGTACCCCTCGGGCTCGACGATCAAGCCGATCCTGGCGGTGGCCGCCCTCGAAGAGGGCATCATTGATCCTGAACGCCGGATCTTCGACCCCGGCTACATCTCGGTGCCCAACCCTTTCGACCCGTCTAAGCCCACGATCTACAAGGACTGGAAGGAACTCGGCTGGGTTGATATGCGCCGTGCGCTCGCCCTTTCTGCGAACGTCTACTTCTACACCATCGGCGGCGGCTACCGCGATATCCAAGGGCTCGGGATCGAACGGATGAAGACCTGGCTCGGCCGCTTCGGCTGGGGGCGGCTTCTGGGCGTCGATCTTCCCGGCGAGTACGGCGGCCTCATCCCCGATCCGGAGAACAAGAAAACCATCCGGCCCAAAGATCCTATTTGGCGCATCGGCGACACCTACATCACCGCCATCGGCCAGGGCGACCTCCAGGCCACGCCGCTCCAGCTTGCCGTTTCCGCCGCCGCGATTGCGAACGGCGGAACTCTCTGGCGGCCGCGCGTAGCGAGAGCCGTCCTCGACGAAGCGGGCGCCACGCTTACCGAGATGCCGCCCGAGGCACTCGCAACGAACCTTGCCAAACCGGAGTCACTGCGCGTTGTCCGCGAAGGCATGCGGCTGGCGGTGACCGCCGGTTCGGCGGTGGCGTTGGGGGAACTCCCGGTTGCGGCGGCCGGGAAGACCGGTACGGCCCAAACCGGTGTATACGGCCGGAATCACGGTTGGTTTACCGGATTTGCGCCCTACGAGGATCCCGAAATCGTGATTACGGTACTGGTGGAGGACGGCACCGGCGGAACGACCGACGCCGTTCCAATTGCCAAGGAAATCCTGTATTACTATTTCACCCAAGCCCGCCATCCACAGTTGACGGCGCGACCCTAGCGGCTATAATCACGACATTTGCGTTTTTGACCTACCCATGTCCGAGTACCTGAGCGCCGAAGGATTGAAAAAACTGCAGCGAGAGCTTGAGGAGCTAAAGACGGTCAGCCGTCGCGAGATTGCCGATCGCCTTGAGGCCGCCAAGGCCTTGGGCGACCTCTCGGAGAACGCCGAATACCAGGAAGCCAAAGAGGCACAGTCCTTGAACGAGGCCCGCATCCAGGAATTGGAAGAGATGCTCCGCGACGTCGTGCTCATCCAGAAGCCGACGGACGCGACGACGGTACAGATCGGTTCGACCGTTGAGGTGGAATCGGAACGCGGCCGGGAAACCTTTACTATTGTGGGCTCCGAGGAGGCCGATCCGCTCCTGGGGAAGATTTCGAACGAATCGCCGTTAGGCCGTGCGTTCCTTGGCCGCTCTGCCAGGGAGAGCGTCGCGATCAAGACCCCCGGCGGGAGCGAGGCCTACAAGATTTTGAAGATCCGCTAGGCAGCGCGCGTGTAGAGAACAGCGCCGGCGGGGCTGTTTTTTATTTGTGGTCGAAGCGCGCTAGAGCTTCGATTCGTCCCTTTGGCGCCTGGTCAAAATCAAGTATAATCGCCGTATGGCGCTTGAAGACATTCAGCGCGACCGCATTCGTAAACTCGAGCGCTACGAGGCCGCCGGGCGCGATCCCTACCCGGCATCGGTTCGGCGGAGTTTTTTGATTGGCGAGGTCCGGAAGCGGTTTTCAGCCCTTTCAAAATCAAAGCGAAAGTTTTCGATCGTGGGCCGGCTCCGCGCCATGCGTGAGCACGGCGGCGCAGTTTTCGCTGATCTCGAGGATGGCTCGGCGAAAATCCAGCTCTATCTTACCCGCGATGATCTTGGCGCTGAATTCGAACGGGCGCTTGAAGCCATTGATATAGGGGATTTTCTCGAAGTCAGCGGCCAATGCTTTGAAACCAAGCGCGGCGAGCCGACGGTGCGGGTTTCGGAATGGCGAATGATCTCAAAATCTCTCCTGCCCTTGCCCGAGAAATGGCATGGCCTTCGCGACGTTGAGGAGCGCTTCCGCAAGCGCTACCTCGATCTTGTGATGAATCCTGCGGTTCGGGAGCGGTTTTTGCTGCGCTCGCGCATCGTGACCGCGATCCGAGCATTTTTTGATGCCGAGGATTTTGTCGAAGTCGAGACGCCCATGCTCCAGCACGTGCCGGGCGGGGCGCTCGCCAGGCCCTTCAAGACCCACCATAACGCCCTTAACATTGACCTCTACCTCCGCATTGCGCCCGAACTTTACTTAAAAGAGCTTTTGGTCGGCGGCATGGAAAGGGTGTATGAACTTGGCAAGAGTTTTCGCAACGAGGGCATTGATGCTTCGCACAATCCCGAGTTCACCACCATCGAATGGTATGCGGCCTACTGGGACGAAAATGACATGATGGCCTTTGTGGAACAATGTTTTTCCGCTATCCTGAAAAAGCTTGGCATCAAAAAAATATCCTTTGAGGGCCAGGCGATCTCATTCGGCAAAAAATTCCCGCGCATCGCCTTTCAGGAAGTCCTGAAGCGATATGCGCTTATCGTGGATTACGAAAAAGAGACACGGGACTCGCTCGCCATGCGGGCCAGGCAGTTCGGCATTGACGTTGGGCCGCACGAATCAAGGGGCAAGATAGCCGATGAAATTTACAAGAAAATCTGCCGACCAAAACTGGTTCAGCCGACGTTCGTGGTACACCATCCTCTTGAGATTTCGCCGCTGGCTAAGCGCACCGCGGCCGGCTCAAACACGGTGCGCCGGCTTCAACTCATTGCCGGCGGGCTGGAGCTCGTGAATGCCTATGCCGAGTTGAATGATCCGCGGGATCAGCAATCGCGCTTCGAGGAGCAAGCCCGGCGCCGGGCCGGAGGAGAAGAAGAAGCGCACCCGGTTGACAAGGATTTCGTTGAAGCGCTCGAATACGGCATGCCCCCGGCGGCCGGAGCAGCCATCGGCATTGATCGCCTCGTCATGTTGCTCACGGATACGAGGAATATTAGGGAAGTGGTGCTGTTTCCGACGCTGAGGCCGAAATAGGGATATTCAGTATCTGCAACGAGATGCTTCCATTATCCACAGCCCTTGATGCGGTACAGAGGCA
>CAYIBD010000033.1:0-8377 GCA_964361655.1 uncultured Candidatus Saccharibacteria bacterium | reverse complement strand
TCGAGTTCCACTTCGCCCGGAACCTTTGTAACCTTTGTCTCTTTTGCATCCTTTGCGGCCTTTCTCAAAATACTTTTCAGGCGTGCATGGGTGTATTGAAGATAGGGGCCGCTATCGCCCTCCAAGTTTAGGGAGGTATCTACGTCAAAGACAATATCTTTACCAACGCCTACCCGCAGGAGCGAGTATCTCACTGCTCCCACCGCAACCTGTTCCGCAACTTCCTGCCTCTCTTCGCCCTCAAGCTCGCTCTCCGAGGTCTCCATGATGCCGAGCACTCGATCCCGCACCTCATTCAAAAGATCCTCGGCCCGCGTCACCTCGCCCGATCGGCTCGACATTTTACCCGTTGCCAAACGCACCATGCCGTGGGCCACATGCCGAGTTTTCTCCGCCAGCGAAGGGTTAATCTCTTTTAACGCGGCCAGCAAAACCTTGAAATACTCAATAATCTCGCTGCCCGTTACGACCACGGAATGATCGTATGGGAAATCCTTATATTTCGTCGGCGCGAGCCCAAGCTCCTTGGCCTCGTAGGTGGGCAAGCCCTCGGAGTTGATGAAAACCCTGCGATGCAGGCCGTACTTTTCGCCGGGAAACACGATTGCACCGTCACTCTCCCTAAACACGCCTCTGGCGAGGTGCTCCCGAACAATGGCCGCACCGGTCTCCCCAACATCGCGTTCGAAATAGTAAAAATCGAACTTTGTGCCGAGACGACGGTAGATGCGCTCGAAATACTCCAAGCTCCAGGCGCGGCCCTTTTCATAGAGATCGCGGATTCCGGGGTCCAAGGCAAAGATCTTCTTATTGAGTTCGACCATCTCCTTTTTTGCGCCTTCATCAGCGTCAAACGCAACCGCACCCTCAACATAGGCCTGGCCAAGAAACTTCATCCGTTCCTCAAGGCTTTGTTGTTCAAGCTCGGCTAGGCCGCGAGGCGCTGATGTTAACTTCCGCTGCATGCCCCACAGTGCCTTGGCCACATGCAAGCCGACGTCGCCTTGGTAGTTGGCCCGCTTCACCGTTGCTCCGGCCGCTTCCAAAATCCGCGAGAGGGATTCGCCAACAATGTTGCTATAAAGATGCCCAATATGAAATTCTTTAAAGGGATTGGGGTCAGTGAATTCAACCATGACCTTCGTGCCATCCCAGTCAGCCACGCTCATACCGCCATCCTTCTCCTCCAGACGCATAAAGAGCCCTCCCAAAAGGTACGTGTCAGTAAGAAAAAAGTTCGTGAACCCTGGCTTAACGGCTGCTACCCGTTCGATGATCCCCTGTCCCGAAGACCCGATTATAGCGGCAAGCCGCTCGGCAATTTCCATCGGCGGCTTCTTGGCAAGCTTAGCCATGGCCATGGCCGCATTGGTGGCGTAGTCGCCGTGGGCCGGATTTTCCGACGCCTCAACGGAAAATTCCGGAGTGTTAAACCCCGACAGCGTGCCCTCCTTTTTGAGCGAGGAAATTCCATCCGTGATCAGTTTTCGAATCGTGCCGCCAAGCATCGTAACTCCAATGTAGCAGAAAGGCGGTGAAATAAAAATTGGGCAGGACGATACCGCCTGCCCGCTGGCACTTCAGATTGTCCGCCGTGTTCCGCTACCGGGACAGTGAGGCGATGCCTAAGCGAATGGCAAGCGCGATCACACCGACCGCGCCGACAATCGCGATCACCGCAACCCCGGCAAAGAGCTTGATGACTCGCGCGAGAGTTTCTTCGGATGATCCTGCGATCTTGGCGCGGTCCTCGACCCCCTCATCATCAAGCTGATCAGTCATCGCTTTCCTCCTTCGCGTTCTCCGCGCCAATCAAACAGTAGAGTTCCGCAAACTTCTTGAGTTCAGCGTCGGTGAACCCATTCTCTTCGGCGGGAACCTGACCGCTAGCTCGCACTTCGAGATACTGGCGGAACGTACCCCACTCTAAACCGGAGAGGGGGACGAGCTCGGCGGCCCGCCACGTCTCGAGAAATGCTTGAAGCGACTCTCTGCCCAGGGTGCACCCCAAATCCGCTGAAAGAGCTTGGTAGACGACGATCGTGCTGTCGTAGTCGGCGGCGATCACACGGATGAGGCGCGGCCCAAAGGACCCACCTACCGAAGCGGTGTCGCCCGGGAGCGGGAATGGGATAGACGTTCCAACGACGCGCGGCCGGTGAACAATCTCAAGCATCCCTCTTTCCTCCTCTATCGCGGTATTCTAGCCGTGATATGATCTACGTACCATACTATGGCAGTTCTGACAAGCAATCGCCGCGCCTCATTTGACTACGAGATCCTCGAGACCTATGAAGCCGGCATTGCGCTTCTTGGCTTTGAGGTAAAGTCCGTTCGCGCCGGACGCATGAACCTGGCCGGATCCTTTGCGGTAATACGGAATGGCGAGGCCTGGCTCTTGAATGCCGATATCCCGCCCTATCAAGCCAAGAACACTCCTCCTGGCTACGAACCTACGCGCTCGCGGCGGCTGCTCTTGAAGAAAGCCGAGATCCGGAAACTCATAGGTCATACAGCCCAAAAGGGCTTGACCTTGATCCCCTTGCGGGTATATACTAAGGGCCCGAAAATAAAGGTAGCGATCGGGTTTGCCCGCCGCAAGAAGAAGTACGACAAGCGCGAACAGATCAGAGAGCGCGAGGACCAGCGGAAGATCGCGCGGGCGCTCCGAGAAGCTTAGATGGGGATGATAGGCCTCGACGGATCATTGAAAGCTCACGGTTCAGGCCGAGGGCGCTTGGGACACCTCGTTAAAAACCCGCAATCCCTCGACTGGCTCGGGATTGTCCTGAGCAGGGTCGAAGGACAAAAAATAAGTGCAAACTTATTCAGAAACGCCTTTAGTCCTGCCTACGCAGTAGCCTAAAGACGCCCGGTCCGATGAACATCGGACCCATCGGCGGGCTGATGCTCAATAGGCCCATCACCGGTGTCAACCATCGAGCTTGAGCCGCCGACTCCGGTAGGCGGCCGACCAAAGACCGGAACGGGCTCGCGGATATTTCGCTTGGTTTGACTCCGCGAACCTTACTACCAACCAAGCTAGGCCTGTAGCGACCGGGGGCTCGAACGATCCGGACGCGGGTTCAATTCCCGCCATCTCCATTCGACTCGCCCCTCGCGTACGCTCGGAACTCGCTCATGGTAAACCATCTTCATGAAGAACCGCCTTGAAGTACCATTAGATGCTAAATCAGCTCTATTGACTCCCCCCATCAAAACCAGTACATTTGCTCTACGATAGTTTTCCATTCATCCCGCTACGCACAACAATGTTCGCCTGCGATGTAATACCGAGTAGCTGAAAAAATTAGTGCCCGCCAAAGCACAAAGCGGCGGCGGGCTTCCGAAAACTAAAGCAAAAAATAGGCAACCAGAATTCCGCTCCTATCCGCCGCTATCGCATCAACAACCAAATACGCGCGCCCCTTGTCCGGGCCATTGACGAAGAGGGAAAAAACCTCGGCGAGATTCCGTTGGAGCAGGCGTTCAACATTGCCGAGGAACGGCGGCTCGACGTCATTGAGATTGCGCCCACGGCCAGCCCGCCGGTAGTTAAGATCGCTGACTTCGGTAAGTTCCGCTATGCCGAAGCCAGGAAAGAACGCGAACGGCCGCGCGAGCATCAGGTCGAAGTGAAGATGCTCCGCATCGGCTTCAAGACCGGGCGCCATGACCTCGAGCTCCGGGCCAAGCAGTCGGACGAATTCCTCAAAGAAGGACACAAGGTGCGGATCGACATGCGGCTCCGCGGCCGCGAAAAGGCGCTTCGAGACTTTGCCCGCCAGCGTTTCCATGAATTCCTGGCCCTCATCCCCGGTTCAGCGCTCGAGCAGGGAATCAAGCCAACGCCGCAGGGATTTACGGCTATCCTGAAGAAAGCGTAGGACTACGAATTACGAATGTTTTCCGAATTACGAATTACGAACGACGGGATGGCATATCCGGCATTCGTAATTCGCTGATATTCGTAATTCGTAGGAGCGCGGCAACCATAAAAATAGGAACCACTCGAATATGAAGCCAAATAAGTCAATCCTGAAGCGAATCAGAGTCACCAAGCGCGGGAAGCTCATCCGCCGGAGGGCTGGTCAAAATCATTTCAATGCCAAGGCCTCACGGCGGGTCCAGCGACGGCAGAAGGCCACGGTGCTGTTCCCCAAATCGTTCCAACGCGGAATTCTTGCCAGGATTTCATAATATGGCCTCGCTTCATCAACGAATAGCGAATCTCTTACGAATATACGAATCCGCTTATTCGTATATTAGTGTCTGATTCGTTATTCGTTGATTACCCATGACTCGAGTCAAACGCGGCGTCATCGCCCATAAAAAGCGTGAAAAATTGCTCCGCTACGCCAAGGGCTTCAAGTGGGGCCGGAAATCCAAAGAGCGCCTGGCCCGCGAGGCGCTGCTGCATGCCTGGTCGCACCAGTTCAAAGGCCGGAAGTTAAAGAAGCGCGACTTCCGCCGGCTCTGGAATATCAAAATCAATGCCGGAGCTCGGCAGCACGGCTTCTCCTATTCACGATTCATCGCCGGACTCAAAGCCAAGGAGATCGAACTTGACCGCAAAATCCTCGCTGATCTCGCGGAGCACGAGCCAAAGGTGTTTGGGAGGATTGTCGCCGCGGTGAAGTAGACAAACGCGAGGCCCTCGGAAGCCGGGGGTTTTTGCTTTGATTACGCCAGTACGTACATGAGCCCGATGCCGGCGAGCATGAGCACGAGCTGTGTCGCGAGATGACCAAAGCCGCTCTCCTCGTGCGTTTCAGGGATAAGATCGGAAAGGGCGATATAGAGGAAACTGCCGGCAATAATCCCCAAAAGAGCCGGTAAGATGCCGGTCACCGCCGACCCAAACCCGTAGCCGACCCCAGCGCCGGCGAGCGTGGTAAGCGAAATCAGGAAGTTATACCAAAGCGCCCGGCCGCGGCTATAGCCGCCGCGGATTAAAACGGCGAAATCCGCCACCTCCTGCGGGATTTCGTGGAGCACTACGGCTAAGGTCGTGGCGATGCCGAGCGGATATGAAACGAGAAAGGAAACCGCGATAATGACACCGTCAATGAAATTATGGATGGCGTCGCCAAGAAGGATGAGCGTGGCAAACGGTCGTGTTTCGTGTTCATGTCCTTCGTGATGATGATACCAGCGGAGGAGTTTCTCAAGAACGAAAAAGACGGCAACGCCAGCAACCACATACCAGAAGGCGGCCTCCAGGCCAAACGCCGCGGCAGCTTCAGGAATGATCTCGAAGAACGAGACGCCGATCAGCGCGCCAATGGCAAAGCCGAGGATGCGGTGAGCAACGGCCCTGGCCAACGACTCGCGGAAAATGACGAGCGCCCCGCCGGAGAAGGAGACCACGGATTCGAGAAGGGCCGCGAGGAGAATGGGCAGGAGCATGAATGACGAATGGCTAATGACTAATGACTAATGACCGGGGCGATGCGACCCGGTAGCGTCGGAGGTCAATCCGGCTTCCGATAATACGGATGCCCTCGTGCCGGAGCTTTTGGATTTTGCGGGCGGTACCGCCCGCCTTCGCCAAGTTTCCGGCGGATAAGTCAGGAAACCCAAAGCCGCCGACCGTGCCGTCTGACCTCACCACGCGGTGGCAGGGGGTTTGGGGATCGCGGTTACGGTTGAGGACGTTCCCTACGTGGCGCCAGGCCCGGGGATGACCGATGGCCCGGCTGATGTCGGCGTAGGTGGCCACGCGACCCCGAGGGATGCGCCTCACGGCGGCGTAAATTGCGTTCGATAAACTCATGGGCCTGTTTCAAAATATCTTTCGTATTCTTGAACTTAGCGATATGGACGGCTTCGGGGTACGCGAACCAGCCGATGCCCTCATGCTCCCATGATATGCGCACGTCATGCCGCCGGCTTTCGACTAAGTAAAAGGTTACGATCTTGAAAATCGGCTGGGGTTTGCCGCTGCCCCTTGGCTCGTGCGGCAGGCGCGGCGGCGCAAAAAAGGTGTAGCGCTCCGTGACCCGGAACCCGGAGATAATCTTCAGTTCGTTTCGCCGTAGGCCTGTCTCCTCCTCCACCTCGCGGAGAAAGGTGGTCATGGCGTGCTCCCCGCTCTCAATCCGTCCCTTGGGGAAATTCCAATAGCCCCTGTCATGGAAAAGGAGTAGGAATCGCATCTTGCCATCATGCCCGCGCCGGAAAATCACCGCCCCGGCTGAAATCTCACGTTTCATGGCTCAAGTCACTGTTTCGGTGCTTTCCGCGGATTTTACCCGCCTAACTTTTACCTGGTAAAAGTTAGGCGGGCAGGCGCGGATCCTGGGCGGCGCGAACTTCGAGGTTGCTCCTGGCTTTTCCTGCCGCCCAACGCGGATCAACGCTGATCTGTAGCTCGAGTGCTTCTTTTACGAGGCGGTACGCATTGCCGTGCTTCAAGAGTCCGAGGTACGAATTGATGGTTGCGGGCGACGTATGCTCCTTCAACCGTTTCATCATCCGCCTTTTGGTCATTGTCCGCAACACGCGGTGATCAGGAAAATGCACCCAGCCGAGGAAATCCACGCCTGAAGCCAAGGTCCTGATGGATACCTTTTGCGGATGCAGTTCTAAATGTAAACGCTCTTTGAGGAATGCGCTGATGCGCGGAACTTGGCGCTCGAGCCAGCCACGGTCATTCGAGAGAATCACAAAATCGTCGGCGTAGCGGACGTAGTGCCTAGCCTTCAGCCGGTGCTTCACGAACTGGTCAAACTCGTTCATATACACGTTGACCAGGAGCTGCGAGGTGAGGTTGCCGAGCGGCAGGCCCTTACTGGATGCAGTGCTTGAAAAGCTCCCCACGACACGCGCGAGCAGCCAGACCACATCACCATCGGGAATGTATCGCCGGAGGATGGCGAGGAGCACTCCATGATCAATGCTCGCAAAGAACTTCCTGACGTCGCATTTGAGGACCCAGCAGGTTCGCGTATTGTTCCGGCTCACTTTGTATCCAAACTCCCGAAACCGATTCAGAGCCCGATGCGTCCCCTTCCCGATGCGGCAGGAGTAGGAATCGGCGATGAACGTCCGGTCAAAGAAGGAATAGAGGATTCGGTAGATAGCGTGGTGCAGCAGCCGGTCGCGGACGCTCGCCTTATGGATGCGCCGGGGTTTGGGGTCATGGATGGAAAAGGCTTGATAGCCGCCGTGGCGGTAGGTACGATGGCGGAGGTCGCGATGCAGCTCGAAAACGCTATCCATCAGCCGGAGCGAGAACTCCTGGACATCGCGCCGGTGCCGTTTGCCCCTCACAAATTCCCGCCACGCTTCCAGGAGGTTCTCGACGCTGATTATATCTTCGTAGCGAGCCGGTAATGTTATCCTCATATATGTCGGAGCCACACACACACACACACACGGAACGCTCCCCATCATCCAGCGGTTCATCGCGGTCTACAAGCTCTGGCACGAATGGCGCGATCACTTCCCGAAGAAATCCCGCTACACGCTCGGCGGGAAGATTGATGCCCTGTTTCTCGATACGATCGGATTTCTCTTTACTGCAAGCTACCTCAGCCGGGAACAGAAGCTGCTCGTATTGCAACGGGCAGGGAGTAAGCTGGACTTACTGAAGTTCTTCCTCCAGGTCGCCTGGGAACTGAAAGCGCTCGACAACAAAAAGTATATCGCCCTCTCCGAGCCCCTTGCCGAGATCGGACGGATGCTCGGCGGTTGGATCCGCCAGGTAACAATACCACCCGGGGAATCCCGGGCGGTAAAGAAATGAAGAGGGTTGCGAGGCCGGACGCCGGCGAGCACGCAGTGAGAGTTGAACCTGTTGTCGGGGTAGTTCAGGTTGAGCTTGCGGTTCGAGGGGTTGCGGTTGACATACAGAATGCGCCGGCTGCGGTTCGGGTCCTGCCAGAAATGTACGAAAAGCCATCTAGGCCACTGCCCCTCGAATACTCTCAGGGCTGTATCGAATTTGGGATCTCGAAAAAATCTAATCCTCCAGCTTTTCGCACCAAGCATCCTCAGTTTCGAAACATCAAGAGCTACGCTGAAATAAGGCGTACCCGATTTCACTCTGAACTCTTGCGATGCTGGGTTCGACCGCCTGAAGCCGTGACCGCAGGCATGCTGATCTACTTCCATAATCAAGTTTACTCCTTTCTATAAAAAACAAAATCCCCGAATGCACTGCAAACGGAGAAGATACGACGCCAGTTGGAAGCCGTTGGCTTCCAACTGGCGAAGGAACAAAGGAACCGAAAATCCAGAGTGGTCAAGCGGCCGAGGACTGCTTGCGAGGCCGGACCCCGGCAAGCACGCAGTCATCGCTGAACCTGCCGACGGGATAGAACAGGTCGAGCCCGCGGTCCAACTCGGCGAAGCGCTCCACGTAGAGGTGCCC
>CAYIBD010000032.1:0-8597 GCA_964361655.1 uncultured Candidatus Saccharibacteria bacterium | reverse complement strand
CCGCCCGGCGAGTCCGACAATGCCGGCCGGGTCAAGCGCGGTCTTGAATTTGCGGGCGCGTACTTCGCCCCATCAGGTCTCGGCGGCCGGCCGCCGAAGGTGCTCGATGTTGGCTCCGGGCTTGGCGTGTTCCTGGCCCGGATGAAGGAGGCCGGATGGTCATGCACCGCCCTTGATCCTGACGAGCGCGCGGTCGAGCATGCGCGGGATACGGTGGGCGTCGAGGCACTCGCCGGGGACTTTATGACCGTCCCGGCGCTTTCTCGCTTCGATGCCGTGACGTTCAATAAGGTGCTCGAGCACGTGCCGGATCCAATAGCCATGCTCGCCAAGGCCCGTTCGCACCTTGAACCTTCCGGATTTGTGTACCTTGAGCTCCCGGACGGCGAGGCCGCAGCCCAGGACGGGCCCGAGCGCGAAGAATTTTTCATTGAGCATTTCCACGTCTTCAGCCCGGCGTCAGCAGCGGTTCTCGCCAGCCGCGCCGGGTTCGATCTCTTGCGCCTAGGGCGGATCCGCGAGCCCTCCCGGAAATATACGCTTTACGCCTTTCTTATTCCGCACTCATCATGAGTCAGCTCCCCCCGGATAAGCAGCGCTGGGAGGCCTCGTTTGAGGAACAGATCCGCGAGCACGCCTACAACACCGCTCCGGTTGAGGCCGTGGTGCGGAACGTTGCCTACTATCTCCGCAGCCGCCATTCCGACGGGAATTACACCGGACTTCAGTTCCTCGAAATGGGGTGCGGTGCCGGTCCGAATCTCCTGTGGCTGGCTCAAAAAGGTATCCGGGTGAGCGGCATTGACATCTCGCCGACGGCCCTTGGTCTCGCCCGTAAGGCCCTGGAGCGTGCCGGGTACCAGAATCGGATCGGGACGCTCGTCGAGGCCTCGGCCTCCGCGGTGCCCTTTGCCGATGCATCGTTTGACAGCATCATCGAGGCCTGCGTGTTCCAGCATCTTTCGAAATCCGATCGCGAGCGGGCGTTTGCCGAAGTGCGGCGGCTCTTGAAGCCGGGCGGGCTCTTCGTTGGGTATCTCCTCGATGTCGGCCATAGCGTCTACCAGGCCAAGCGCCATGAGGAACTTCCTGATGACCCCGGAACACTCCTCCTGGCCGAAGGTGGATCGAAGTTCCACCTTACCAATATTGGCCTCTCGCATTTTTTCAGAAAAGACGAGTTCGATCAGTTGCTTACAGGTTTTTCCGTCGTTGATCCCTGCCTCACCACGTACTACCTTCCGCGCGATGAAGCCCGGCGTCGCGGCTACGAGAAGTACCTCCAGAGCATGTGGACGGTTTACGCCATTAGGTAGCCGATCGCAAGAGCTGGCTATGTCACGAATCGCCGGCATCATTGGCCAGGGTATCGAGCAGGCGGCGCATTTCGAGTCCCTGCTCGGTGCGGCCATGCTGGCTGGCGACTGGAAAACATGGCAGGAGACGTCCGGCCCGGCGATGATCGGCTGGTGCGGTAGGAAAGCCCCGCAGGCCTTGGCTCGAGAAGGCACCATCGTTGTCCTTGACGGTACCATCTATAACCGAGCCGCTCTCGGTCCGAGTTCAAACGACCCCGAACTCATCGCCGATCTTTACCGTGCCCACGGGTTTCCGGATACGGTAAAAAAGCTGAACGGCGATTTTGCCATCGCGCTTTACGACGCTCGGTCCGATACCCTGTGGCTCGGCCGCGATCGCTTTGGCGTAAAGCCGCTTTACTACGCGAAGACCGCCGAGGCCTTCGCCTTTGCCTCCCGGCCGCGGCCGCTCCTCGAGCTTGCCGGCGTTTCCCGCGAGGTCAGCCGGCGATTCGTCGCTCTCTTTGCCGGTTCCCACTATCGCTACTTTGATAACGATCCGGCCGCTTCGCCCTACCGCGACATCCGGCAGCTGCCGGCAGGGCACACCCTCTCGTTCAAGAACGGCGCCATCGCCATCTGGCGCTACTGGCAGCTTGAAGAGGCACCGGATTTTTCTGCTTCCGAAGAAGAGCTTGCCGAACGCTACCGCGAGCTCCTCGCGGATGCAGTTGCGATTCGCCTTCGGGCTGCCGAACGGCCGGCGTTTACCCTTTCGGGCGGCCTCGATTCGTCCTCGGTTCTTGCCCTTGCCGGCCGGACATCGGGGGAAAGGCCGGATGCCGTCTCGGCGGTCTACCGCGACGCCACCTATGACGAGTCCGCCGAGATCCAGGACATGGTGGGAGCGCATGTTCGGCAGTGGCATGCCGTGAAGATCGATACGCCGGACGTTTTCGAGGTCGCGGCCGAGATGATCGCGGCCCACGACGAGCCGGTAGCTACCGCAACCTGGCTCTCCCATTACCTCCTCGTCAAGGAGCTGCGCCAGTTCGGCTACCGCAGCATCTTCGGCGGGTTGGGCGGGGACGAGCTCAATGCCGGCGAGTATGAGTACTTCCCGTTCTTTTTTGCCGACCTCAAGGTTGCCGGAGGCGATCATGAGCTCGAGCGAGAAGTCAAGGCATGGATTCGGCACCATGACCACCCCATCTTCGCGAAGAGCCACGAGGTTGTCGCCGATGCCATGGCTCGATTGGTGGATCTTTCGCACCCCGGCATGTGCCGTCCCGATACCCGGCGGCTCTTACGCTACGCCTCGGCCCTGAATCCGGAGTACTTCCGGCTTGAAGATTTCACACCGGTCATGGAACACCCCTTTCAGAGTTATCTCAAGAACCGCGCCTACCAAGATCTCACCCGCGAGACCCTGCCCTGTTGTCTCCGGGCCGAAGATCGGCAGGCCACGGCCTTCGGACTGGATCACTTCCTGCCGTTTCTCGACCATCGCCTCGTAGAATTCATGTTCCGGGTATCGGGGATTCTGAAGATTCGCGACGGGATCACCAAGCGGCTGTTGCGTTCAGCCATGCGCGGCATTCTCCCCGAGGCGACGCGAACGCGCGTCAAGAAGATGGGGTGGAACGCGCCAGCGCACCGGTGGTTCGCCGGCCGGGGGAAAGACATGCTCCTCGACCTGGTCCGCTCCCGATCCTTCCGCGAGCGGGGTATCTATAACCTGGCCGAAGTTGAACGGATCATTACCGAGCACGATGAGATTGTCACCTCCGGTCGCTCGGTCGAGAACCACATGATGTTCTTGTGGCAGATGCTCAACCTCGAGCTCTGGTTCCGGTGGCTGGAGCGATTGCCGCGGCAAGCCGCTTTTCGGTATACTTGAGCTGATGTTTCGATTCATCAACCGCGAAGCCATAGCCAGAATCCCCGGTCTCATCCGCCGGGCGCCGGCCGGATTTCGCTACGGATTTCTCGAAGGGGTATTCCGTGAAGATCGCTACCAGGAGCTCGTGAACACGTATCCGCCGCTTTCACTCTTTCACTACCACGAGGATGGCTATAAGAAGGTTTTTGAGGGGCCGTACTACGATTCGCACGATCATGCCGGCTGCGACCACCACCTGCGGGCCTTACCGGCGGTCTGGCAGGAGCTTTTGCGCGAGGCCTCCTCCGAGGAATTCATTCACCTCTTTAGCTCGCAAGCCGCTATCAGCTTCAACTCCCTCCGTAATTTTTCATTCAAGTACGGGAAGAAGGGTTGTGAGATCAGACCGCACCTGGATCAGGCCTCACGGAGCAAAGACCCGGCCGCCTCGCGCCTGGTCTCGATGTGGTATTTTTCTCCCAGCGCTGGCGGCGGTCCCGGCGGGACTGCCATCTACAACGCCGACCGGAAATCAATTCTTTTTGAGGCGCCGAACTTGCGAAATTCCATGCTCTTCTTTGAGCAGCACCCTGAAGTTTGGCATGGCTACGAGTCCATTACGGATAATTCCGAGCGCCAGGCTCTGGCCCTGACCTATAACCAGGAGCCAGCGCGGATCTCGATAAGAGATTCTCTATGGCATGAACTCTTTTGCGTTCGCCGCTTCAGGGTTCCGCGGGAATCGCCCCCATCAAAGATTGACGCGCTCATTGGTTGAATCCTCCGCCAATCCAAAGACCCCAGTCCTCGCTGGAGTTTTTGGGATTACGGCTTGATGAGGTAGTACTTACGGGAGAGGGGATGGCGTTCGATGCGGACGTTCTTCCCGGAGAAGTACTCGTCAACAGCTTTGGTTGCGCCGGGGAAGGCCGGGTCGTGGTATTCATCAAAGAGCACCACGCCGCCATTCGTAACCCGCGGGTAGAGCGTACCGAGCACCTCGCGGTAGGAACGGTAGAGATCAACGTCAGCGTGCAGGAGGGCGATGTCTCGGCCGCGGTACGCCGTGAGCGAAGTTTCAAAAAACCCCGGGATGAGCTTCACCTGATTTTGAATGAACTCCGGCTTGAGCCCGGCGTCGCGGAGCATCCAGAGGATCATCTCGCGATCGGCCGGCTTCTCGCCCTCCTGTGGGTTGCGAACGCTTTGATCTTCAGGGGTCGGCTTCGGGAAACCGGCAAAACTGTCAAACCCCCAGAGCTCCCGACCTTGCCCCTCTTCCTCGACCAAGAATGCCAGAAAGAGAAACGTCCGCCCTCTCCCCACCCCACACTCGACAATGGCGCCGGGGATGTTCCGGATTCGATCATACATGCGGCTGTAGTAGAGGAAATTCCCGAGCCACTCGGCGGTGATAGGCGTGACGTGCTGCGAGGAGCGCCGCCGGAGTTCCCAACCAGCTCGGCCCAGTAGGACATTCGCGGGTTTTTTGATCTTGGAGAACATTGTATGTTGCGAAGAGGTAGTTACTCGTAGGGAGCTCGGTCTTCCATAGTAGCAAGGATTTCGGCATCACGAAACTCCGCGTTAGATACATCTCACCACATGGCGTGCATTTTTCTGGCTCTCGATTTTTTTAGCCACATCTCGGATGCCCTGCGGGGTAAGCTTATTGAGGCCCTGGCCGAGAAATTTCAGGTCCTCGTCATCACGCAATACCTGGATGCCGCAGCGGCTCGGCGTCTGGGGTACTTCCAGCATCCCAACGTTTCCTATGAGCGGCTCGAGCTCGCCTACCCTCACCTCTGGCCAACCTTCAACCAATTGCTCCGCCACTCCTTGGTCCGCGAGTACGATGATTTTGTGGTCACGCGCCGCTTCTACTATCGCCCGACCCATCCCTTGCGGGTGCGGCTGCTCACGGCCGCTGGCCGGATGCTGCCCAAGCGCATGAGCGGCACCGCCCCGTTCACCTGCCTCGAACAGCGTATCGTCCGTCCATCCCGGGCCTTCCGTGATCTCGTCCGCCGCCATCGTCCGGTTCTTCTCGTCACCGCCCGGCCCGGCCTCTCGCCGTTTGAAGCCGAGATGATCCTTTTTGCCAAAAACCTCGGCATCCCCACCCTGGCCGCCAACATCAATTACGACAACTCCTATTCGGTGGCCAAGTTCTACCGCAACACCGACTACATTTGCGTCTGGAACGATGCGATGGCCGAGCAAACCATCCGCTTCCAGCACTATCCACCGGATCGGGTCTTTGTTACCGGTTGCCTCCGGTTTGACCACTACTTCACTGATCAGGCCTCCGGGCGCCTGCCAGAGCGGGGGGCATTCTTGGCTCTAAAGCGCCTCGATCCAAGTCGAAAGCTTATTGTCTACCTGGGACCCTCGCCAATCATGTACCCACCGCGGCAGGCCTTCTTTGAATCTTTGGTTAAGCTCAAGCAGTCCGGCCGGCTGGCCGGTGATCCGAACATCTTGATCCGCCTGCATCCGCATGATCGTGCCGAACCGTATCTGGGGTGGGAGAGAATCCCCGGCCTCTGGGTGGAGCGAGCCGGGGAAGCCCGCCTGAGAGATACCGAGACGCGCGGCCAGAAGGTGGAAATGGGAGAAGCAGACATCCTGAACCTCACGGCAACGCTCATGCATGCCGACGTCATCTTGAACTTCGCCTCAACCATGATCATTGAGGCGAGCATCTTCGACAAACCCGTTATCAATATCGCCTTTCCCGAGGCCGAGGCCCGCGCCTACGAGTTTGAGTTCAATACGGCCCTGGCCGAGAGTGGAGGAGTGCGTATGGCCAGAAGCGCTGAAGAGCTCGCCGGGCTCATCAGCCAATACCTCTTTGACCCCGGCCGCGACCGCGATGGGCGAGAGCGGCTTGTCCGTGACTACGTGCGATTTACCGATGGCGGCTCATTCCGGCGGGTAGCCCGCGTTATTGATGAGCTCATCCAGCCATCGGGCCCCATAGGGCACTCGAAGGATGCTCGTCGGGAAATATTTCATGCGCTATCCCCAGAAACCCTACGCCATGGTGCCTGATGTCACGCCGGCGCCGGGGAGGGTGAAGACCATTTTCGTCACGAGCTTTCATCCCCTGATCGCTCGCAACATCGTCTCCACCCCCATTATCTCCAAGCTCACTTGGCAAGGAATACGGGTGGTGGTGGTGATCCCGGGCTACAAGCGAGGATACTTCGAGAGAACCTACGGCACCTCGGGGGCAATCTTTGAGGGCGTGGAGACCGGTGCGCCCATCCGAACCCTCGCTCTCGGCGTCTTCAAGCGTTTGGCCGAGGCCTTGCCCCATACCCGGCGTGCGGCTATTGGCCGGGTGCGCACCCTATCCGGCGAAAAGAAATCTCGTCTCTATTACTACCTATTTTATCTTCCGGCCGGCCTCCTCGGCCGCTTCCGCCCGTTCATGCGCTTGGCTCGGCTGGCTGATTTTTACCTCTCGCCGGCCGGCAGGTTCCGGCCGTTGCTCGAGCGCTACCAGCCGGATCTCGTCTTTTCCACCGACGTCCAGAATGAACATGATGTCGCCTTAATGCAGGACGCCCGGCGCGCTGGCATCGCGATCGTGGCCATGGTGCGTTCATGGGATAACCTCACCACGCGCGCTCTTCGCATTATTCCCGACCGCTTGATTGTTCATAACGAGATCATTCAAAACGAGGCCTCCTCCCTCTACGGTATGAAGGCCGAGCGTATCACCGTCGTCGGCATCCCGCACTACGATAAATACTTCAGGGGACCGACTGTTCCGCGGGAATCGTTCTTCCGGAAGATCGGTCTCGATCCGCGAAAGAAGCTCGTCATCTACTTTCCGATCTGTGACTACCGGATGCGCGAGAACGTCGTTGATCGCATGGTGATCGAAACGCTTGCCAACCTCGATGCGAATGTCGTGGTGCGTTTTCCGCCGGCAGAGTCGGTTACGATTGCGGGCCTGGTGAAGCCGCCGGCCATGATTTTTGACCGGCCGGGCTACGTCTTTGACGAGCGCATCTATGGCAACCGCGAGCTGACACCCGAAGATGATGAGCGGCTGTTGCATCTCCTCGCCTACTGCGATCTCGTGGTCGCCGGCCCGTCCACCGCCGCCATTGATGCCGCGCTCTTTGATAAGCCCCTCCTCCTGGTTGATTTCTATCCCACGACGTTGGCCGAGGCGGAGAAGATTTACGAGTACGGCACCGAGCACTTTTCACCCATCTTGGCATCAGGTGGCGCGAGGCGAGCCAAGAGCCGGGATGAGTTCCTTTCCCGGCTCCATGAGTATCTGACCCATCCCGAGCTCGATCATGCCGGCCGGGCACGTATCGTTGAGGAGCAATGCTGGCGGGCGGATGGCCGCTCGAGCCAGCGAGTGGTGGCGGAGCTGCTCGCTGCCCTCGGGCATGAGGGTGCATAGGTGTATACTAGCGGTACCTACTATGGTGGCGAGGGGAGCTAAAGGTGAGCGGTGGTGGCAGACTCTGCGGGGTATTGTTGACGCGCGCGTGGCGCGGCTGGGGTTTCTGGTCTTTGGCACGAGTGTCCCCGTTCGGGTTAACCTGATACACATCCTGAACCACCTCTTAGTCCGGGCCGCCTTCCTCCTGGCCGGGGGGTGGTATCGCGCCTGGCCCCACCGGGCCGAGGCCCGCCGCTTCCATCGCGACGGCTTTGTCGCCTTTAGCCCAGCGCTCCCGCGGCCGTGGCTCGAGATGTTTGCCCGCCGCATTGATGGCCTGTTCGCGATTCCCGGGAACACCTTTGGCACCAAGGGTTACGACACGACGGCCGGGCTCATCGGACGGGTTAGCGATTTCCCCGAGCTCGCCTCACTCCTGACCCAGGAAATAATCCGAACGGTCGAGGCCTGCTTCTCGAGCTACTTCAAGACCTGTAGCGTCAACATCTACCGCATCATGCCAACCCCGCGCCCTGAAGATTCGAGCTTCCTGTGGCACTTCGATAAGTCACCGCGCCAGATGGTCAAACTCATGATTTACCTCGACGATTCCACCGGCGAAACCGGGGCGTTCCGCTTAAAGCCGAAGCCCCTTTCCTACAAATTGAAGCGCGCCGGATTCTGGGATCGCTGGAAAGCCGAACCCTTCCGCGAGGTTTTGAACGAAGGGGCGAGCACGCGGGTATTCGAGGGGCCGATGGGCACGGCCGTTCTCTTCTCGGCCGGAGAGTGCATCCATAAGGCCACCTCGCCGCTCCATGGCCACCGCGATGTCGTCACCTTCACCCTCCACCCATCACTCTGGCCGTGGCGCACGCACTTCGCGGCTATCTCGGCGACGAAGGAGTTATCCGAGAACTATAGCTCCTGCGCTCGGCCATTTTCTGATTGACCCGCCGTCGCAGAAAGCCCAGCCTTCGCTAAAGCTTCGGCCGGCAAGCACGGG
>CAYIBD010000031.1:0-8845 GCA_964361655.1 uncultured Candidatus Saccharibacteria bacterium | reverse complement strand
AACGTCTACGGCCCGCCCGGCGGTGGAGCAACTTTCGGAGTTCTTCGACGAGAACGATGGACGCGGCGACCGGGATAATCAGGAGCCATTCCGAAAGCCCCAGGGGTGCCGTGCGTAATACCTTTTGCATGACCGGGTTATAGATGGCGAAAAGCTGCAGGACGACAATGATACCGGTCGCGGCCACCAAGAACTTATTGGAAAGGGGATTCATTTGGAAAATTGACTTTGACTCGTGCCGGCAGTTCCAGGCGTTGAACCACTGGAACACCGCGAGGGTGGTGAGCGACACCGTCCAGGCCTTTACCATATCTACCGCGAAGTAATCCTTAAAGAGAAACAAGGTGCCGGCCATCATCGGCATGGCCATGAGGAACATCCGCTGCGCCATGAGTTTGTCAACCAGATACTTTTTCGGCCGCTCAAAATCTCCTTGCAGGAGCCCCTCCTCTTTCGGCTCCATGGCGAGCGCCACATCGAGGAATCCGTCAGTCACGAGGTTCAGCCAGATAATCTGTGCGGCAAGAATGGGGAGCGGATAGCCGAGGACGAGCGCCCCCGCAATGGTGAGCACTTCGCCCACACTCGTCGAAAATAGGTAGAGGATAACCTTCTTGATCGTTTTGTAAATGCTCCGGCCTTCTTCCACCGCGGACACGATGCTGCCGAAGTTATCGTCCAGAAGCACAATGTCGGAGGCCTCTTTGGCGACTTCGGTGCCAATCCTGCCCATGGCTACGCCAAGATCGGCGGCCACCAGCGATGTGGCGTCATTCACGCCGTCTCCGGTCATGGCCACGATTTCTCCGCGCTTGCGGTAGGCGTTGATGATGCGGAGCTTGTGCTCTGGCGTGACCCGTGCGAACACCGAGACCCGATCTACCTTTTGAGAAAGTTCATCGTCAGCGATGGCGTCAATATCGTGGCCGGTAAGTACCTCGTCGCCCTCACGGTAGATCCCGGCCTCTTTGGCTATTGATTGCGCCGTGAGGGTATGGTCTCCGGTAATCATCTTCACGCGGATGCCGGCAGCAATGGCCATCCGCACCGCCGCCTTGACCTCGGGGCGAAGCGCGTCTCTCATGCCCACAAATCCGACGAAGGCAAGGTCGCGGATGTCCTCCGGGCCGATGGTGTGAGGCGCCCGTTCTTTGACCGCCAAAGCTAGTACGCGAAGCCCCTGGCGCGACATTCCCAAAAATACGGATTCAAGATTTTCTTTGTCCCTTTTTGAAATTTCTCTATCGGCGCCATCACCCCACCTGCTGGATATCAATCTCAAAACAACTTCCGGCGCGCCAACGACGGTGACCAGCGCCTGGCCATCGACGCGGTGGGCGGTGGCGTGGTATTTTGTTTTGTTATCAAACGGGATTTCGGCTGTTTGGGGTGATTCGTGCTCGAGGGCGTCTTTATGGAGCCCGACCTTCTCGGCAAATACCGTAAGGGCTGCCTCGGTGGGATCGCCAAACACCCGCCACGTTTTATTTTCGGGGTCATACGCGGCATGGGCGTTCGCGCACAATGCGGAAACTTTTCCCGCAAAGAGAAGTTCGGCATGGTTGAGCGGATCAATAATGTTTCCCCCGAGCCGGATGCCCCCCCTCGGTTCATAGCCGATGCCGCCCACTTCAAAAAACGTGCCGCCCGCATATACCTGCTGGATCGTGAGCTCGTTTTTGGTGATCGTGCCGGTTTTATCCACCGCGATGACGCGTACTTGCCCGAGGGCTTCCACGGCCTGGAGTCTTTTTACCAAGGCGTTGCGCTTTGACATCCTCCACACACCGGTGGCCAGTACGAGCGTAACCACAATGGGGAGCCCTTCGGGAATGATTGAGACCGAGAGCGCGACCACCGTCGTGAACATTTCCGTAAGGGACTTGCCGAGAATAATACCGAGGGAAAAGAGTGTGGCGCTGATGCCGGCGACGGTTATGATGATCAAACGGGAAAGGTAGCGGATGTTTGTTTTCAGCGGTATTTCCGTGTCAATTGAGGCGATTGCGGTGGCGATTTTGCCGACGGCGGTGCGGAGGCCGGTGGCCACCACCACCGCCTGACCCCTTCCGGCAACAATGTGCGTGCCTTTGAAAACCATGTTTTTCTGCTCGGCGGTCGGGAGATCGGGTTCGGCGAGCGTCTCTGCGATTTTGTGCACGGGTACCGATTCGCCGGTCAGGGACGCTTCGTCGATTTTGAGGTTATGGGAGATAATAATCCGACTGTCAGCCGGCACTTTATCGCCTTCCACGAGCATCAAGATATCTCCCGGCACCACCTCTGAATCGGGGATGATATACTCCTTGGCGTCGCGAAGCACGGTGGCATTCGTTTCCACGAACTGCTTCAGCGCCAAAAGAGTATTTTGCGCTTTCCCTTCCTGAATCGTGCCAACGACGGCGTTGAAGAGGAGAACAAACAGGATAATGCCGCCGTCAACCACTTCGTTCATCGCAAAGACAATCACGCCCGCCGCGAGCAGGATGTAGATCAGGGGGCTCTCGAACTGGCGGAGGAAAATAACCGCCGGGTGGTCGGGCTTGGCCTCCGGCAGTTTGTTGGGCCCGAATTCAATACGGCGGCGCCTCGCCTCCGCGCTCTCGAGGCCGCGTTCCGTGGAACGGAGTGCAGCGATAACCGCTGCGGCTGCTTGAGTGTGCCAGTTCGAATTCATTGTGGCGGTTGTCCCCCCTATCGTATCAAGGCCGCTCACGTTTACGAAGCGCCGCGCGCCGCAGGTCGAGAGCGGCTCAATCACGCCTGGGCCAAGAAAAAATCCCCCGCGGGATCTCCCGCGGGGGATGGGCGGCTAGGGGCGGACCATGCGGACGATCACGGCGTGGCGGCGGTCGGTTTCGTCTGCCGCTTTGGCGCGGCGATGCGAAAAGAACCTGGGACTCCTGAACGTATCAGCAGGGCAGATCGCGATGTGATCCTGTGGGATCGCAAGATCCGTAAAGAGCTTCCCGATGTAGCCGAGGAGGTCGACGAAGTGCGCGTTCGGTCTACCGGAGGGTTTGACAAATTTCTTCCACCGCTGATCCCCGGCGTGGCTGAACCCCACGACTTCGTAGGACGCCGCACGGATTCCCGGCCCAATGCCGATCCAGAGGTTCGGCGGCTCGCTGCCATATAGGCTCGCCATGGCCTCCACGGTTTTCCGGGGGATTTCCCGTACCGTGGATTCGCGGCTGGCATGGATGAGGGCGAGCACCCACCGCTTGGGGTCAACGACAAAGATCGGGTAGCAGTCCGCGGCCGCGAGGAAGAACGTTTCGGTGGCGGTTATGGCCGCCTCGCAGAAGATCCCGTCGTTCCGGAGCTTCATGCCGCGGCCGCGGTCCTCTGGAGTGACGAGTGCGATCGTCTCCTCGTAGCCCGGCCGCATGGGGACGAGCGCTACCGCTTCACCGAGATCAAAGGCGCCGAAGGCCCGCTCGCCGAAGCGCCGGCGGTTTTCGGAGATCCGGGCGTCATCTTCGCGCCCGAATCCGAGATCGCCGTCCCGCACGGTCGAGAAGACATGCTGGAGGCCCGGCACATTTTCCAACATCGGCAGTCGGTACATGCGGCTTTCTCCTCATAGTGGCGTATGGTATTCCGTTGGCGACACTGTAGCACGACCATTGATGTTGTAAAGTACTAAGGGTGTGCTACAATCACTCGCGTGGATGAGCTGAAAGAAAAAATCCAGGCCCTTGATGATAAACTCCGCGGCCTCGCGGACCGGCTTTGACCTCCCCAAACTGAAGCGGTCAGCGCTCGCGATTGAGCGCGAAATGTCCACACCGGGTTTCTGGGATGATCGCGGCCGAGCCCAGGCGAAGAGCGAAGAACTCGCGGCCGTGCAACGGGACGTGTCGCGCTGGGAGCGCCTCAGGAGCGGTGTTGACGCCCTCGCCGCACGTGCGGAAGCCGGCGGGAGCGACCGAAAAGCCCTCCCGGAGCTTGAAAAGCAGTATGCCGCCCTTGAACATGAGGCTCGCGTCATAGAAAATGAGAAGCTCTTCTTTGGGAAGTATGACCGCGGTAATGCTGTCCTGTCGATCTTCTCGGGTGCGGGTGGCAAGGATTCCGAGGACTGGGCGGCCATGCTGCGGCGAATGTACGAACGCTGGGCGGAGCGAAAGGGCTACAAGCTCCGCGCCCTGCACGAGCATTTTGGCGAGCTCGAAGGGCCGTCGGGCTGGGGCATAAAAAATGTCGCGCTTGAAATTCGCGGCCCCAATGCCTACGGCTCGCTGAAAAAAGAAAACGGCGTGCATCGGCTCGTGCGCATCTCGCCCTTTTCGGCAAAATCGCTCCGCCACACTTCCTTTGCCTTGGTTGAAGTCATGCCCGAGCTGGTTGCGCCGGAAGAGGTCGAGATAAGGCCCGAGGAGATCCAAATTAATTTTTTCCGTTCCTCCGGTCCGGGCGGCCAGAACGTGAACAAGCGCGAAACAGCGGTGCGCATCACGCATCTCCCGACCAAAACCCAGGTTGCGGTGCAGGTGGAACGCTCCCAGGATAGGAACCGCGAGATCGCCATGCGGCTTCTCGCCGCCAAGCTATATCAGCAAAAGGTGAAAGCCCAAGAGGCCGAGGCCAGCCGCGTGAAGGGCGAAACGGTTCCGGTGGAATGGGGCCGGCAGATCCGTTCCTACGTGCTGCATCCGTATCAGTTGGTGAAAGACCATCGCACGGGATACGAAACCGCGAATGTCGAGGCAGTACTTGATGGGGAGATTGATCCATTTATTGAAGCTGAACTGAAGCATGGATAGTAGAAGCTCTGGTAAACGCCAATGTGACCAAGCCATAATATACGCCAATGGCGTTTAACATGGCGTTGGTAAACCCTTGGCGTTTTTCATGGCTTCTATCCATATGATTTTTTTCGACAACGTTTCCAAAATCTACTCCCCGACCTCGATCGCGCTCAAAAGCGTGACGTTTGAGATCAAGCCGCAAGAGTTTGTGTCGTTGGTGGGGCCGTCCGGAGCTGGAAAATCAACGGTTTTGAAGCTCTTGATTGCCGAGGAGCGTCCCACCGAGGGGCGGGTACTCTTTGACGAGACCGAGGTTGCCGCCCTGCCGGCACGCGCCTTGCCGCAACTCCGCCGCCGCGTCGGCATGGTGTTCCAGGACTATAAGCTCCTGCCCCAAAAGACCGCCTACGAGAACGTGGCCTTTGCCATGGAGGCCGCGGGCAAGCCCGATGGCGAGATCTCCGAGAGCGTTCCCCAGGCGCTCGGACTGGTTGATCTTTCTGACAAGCGCGAGCACTTCCCGCACGAACTTTCCGGAGGCGAAAAGCAGCGGGTGGCTATTGCGCGCGCCATCATCAACCAGCCCGATGTCCTGATGGCCGATGAGCCCACCGGCAACCTTGACCCCGTGAACACGTGGGAGATCGTGCGGCTCTTGGAGAAAATCAACGAGCTCGGTACGACCGTCATCCTCGCCACGCACGATAAGCAGATCGTGGATCACCTCGGCCGCAGGGTGGTTACCCTCGAGCGGGGCGAGATCGTTCGCGACGAGAAGAAGGGGAAATACGTCATCACCGATAACCGCCATGGCCAAGGCAATCACCGTTAGGCGCATCCTCACCTACGCCTGGCTCTCCTTCCGCCGCAACGGCTGGCTCTCTACGGCGACGGTTCTCGTCATGATGTTGACGCTCTTTGTCATCGGCGGGCTCTTGCTCATCTCGGTGCTGGCCAATACCATCTTGGGCGACCTCGAGGACAAGATTGATATTTCGATGTCTTTCAAGAAGGACACGGCGGAAGAGCGTATCCTCGATATCCGGCGTGAGGTTGAGGCCCTGGGGGCGGTCAAGGAAGTGAACTACATCTCACCGGAGGAAGCGCTGGCTGCCTTCAAAGAGAAACATAAGGATGACCCCTCCGTGCTCGCCTCGCTCGAAGAGTTGGGCGAGGAGAATCCGCTCCCGGCAACGCTCACCATCAAAGCCGAGGATCCGGGACGCCTGGCTGAAATCGCCGGGTTCCTGGAGCGGAAGTCATACCCCAGCGTGGAGAAAATAAACTACTTTGAGAACCAAAAAGTGATTGAACGCCTCACGGCCGTGGTGCGCGGGGTGCGGAGCTTGGGCGCGGCAACGGTGCTCGTCCTGGGGTTCGTCGCGGTTCTCGTGGCTTTTAGCACCGTGCGCCTCGCGATCTACACCGCCCGCGAGGAGATATCGATCATGAAGCTCGTCGGCGCGACCAACTGGTACATCCGCGGCCCGTTCATGGTCGAGGGCGTCATGCACGGCGGCATTGCGGCCATCCTGACATCGCTCGTCTTCTTCCCGCTCATCTGGTTCGCCTCGGCGAGGATTCTCCTCTTCCTTCCGGGCGTCAACCTCATGCGGTACTTCAGCGAGAATTTCTTGCAGTTTTTCCTGATTCTCCTCTTGGTCGGCATTGTGCTCGGCGTCGGATCAAGCGCCCTTGCCATCCGGAGGTATTTGAAAATATAACCGCAGGGAGGTACACATGCCAACGCGACTGATTCTTGTTTTATTGGCGCCGTTCCTCATCGCCATAGTCGGTTTGATTTTGGTGCTCGTGAGCGCCGGCGCGTGGGACTACTTCCCGCTGAAGTACCTCACCGGCTGCTAGGCAATCTGGCCGAAAGAAACGAGCAGCCCGACAAACGCTCGTAACCGCTTTTATTTAGAAAAATTTGCATTTCCAAGGTGCTGCTCATATAATTGATTTCTATGGCGCGAAAATCCTCATTGGGGCAGCAATTCAAGGTGGTAGTTGAGCGCGACGAGGACGGCTACTTTGTCGCCTCGGTTCCGGCGCTCCCCGGTTGCCACACCCAAGCCAAAACGTACGGGGAGCTCCAGGAACGGGTGCAGGACGCCATCCGGCTCTGCCTGGCGATCGCCCAGAAGGACGCTGGCTACCGGGCGCGGATGAGACAACTTTCCTACGAACCGTCCTTCGTAGGACTAGAAGTCGTACGCGTGTAGGCAACATGGCCAAGCGCCTGCCGATGTTGAAGGCGCGCGACGTGATGCGCGCGTTGCGTTCGCTCGGGTTCAAGCCGGTGCGGCAGTCGGGCTCACACGTATTCTTCCAGCATCTGGACGGACGTACGACCCTCGTTCCCAGACATGGCGGCGAGGACATCGGCCGGGGCCTACTGCGGCAAATCTTGCGAGAGATCGAAATGCCACCAGAAGAGTTTTTGAGATACCTCTAGCAATAGTCATCCATATTTTGAAACTCTACTACTTCTATGACAAAGAGGCGGACGTGCTCTACTTCTCGGAGGGGAAGCCGTCCCCCCGAACGCGGAGCGTGGAAACGGAAGACGACGTGGTGCTCCGCATCCACCCCAAAACCAAAAAAGTAGTGGGGGTTTACCATCCTCAACTTCACCAAACGCCTAAAGCGAAACCGCATCCCCATCGAGCTTCCCATTCGGGCAGAACTTCTGCCGGCCTAATATTTAGCCGATGTAAGTCAAAGCTCGCTCCAGAAATTCTGGAGCGAGCTTTCCTCGTGGAGGAAATGGCCTGCCGAGCCGCCAACGCCGAGATCCTTCCCTTTCGCGGAGTTTATCCTGAGGAATCGAAGGGCTCAGAGTCAGGATGACGCATTTGTAGCTGTGCGGTTTGAACCGTATAGACAAATGCTTCACTTAACCTCCACCGCTGCCCCGGCCTCCTCTAACTTTTTCTTCATTTCATCGGCCGCGGTCTTATCAACCCCCTCCTTCACCACTTTGGGTGCGGCATCCACGAGATCTTTGGCCTCTTTCAAGCCCATTTGGGTTAGCTCACGCAAGGCCTTGATGACCTGAATTTTCTGCGAGCCGCCGGACTTCAGCTCAACCGTGAAGGACGTTTTCTCCTCCTTCGCGCCGGCTTCCTCACCAGCGGCCGCGGCTGGAGCCGCAACCGCCACGGGCATGGCCGCCGAGACACCGAATTTCTCCTCAATGGCTTTCACCAGTTCCGACAGCTCCAAGACACTCATCTTTTCTATTGATTCCAAAATTTTCTCTTTATCCATGGTATCAATATGATGCTAATCTACGAATCGTATGCCAATCTGGCGAATATGCGAATCCGTTATTCGCATATTTGTAGATCCGCATTTCATTCGCACATCTGCATCACGCTTTCTCACTCCTTACTTGGTTAAGAATAACGACCAAATTCCTGATATTTCCTTGCAACGCATTGGCAAGTTGTTGGATCGGCGCGTTTAACACCTGCGCTAGATGGCCGAGTAATTGCTCTTTAGGCGGGAGCTTGGCTAACGCCAAGACCTCGCCCGATTCGATGATGTTCCCGGCCAGAATCCCCTTTAACACCCTGAAGGTCTTATTTTCTTTTGAAAACTTTGCGGCAACTTTTGCCGGGCTAACTTGATCCTCATAGCCAAAGATCACTGCCACCTCGCCCTCGAGCTCTTTTGGCAGAACGCCGATGCCAGCCGTCTCGAGCGCCCGCTTGAGGAGGGTTTTTTTCGCCACCTTGAGTTCAGCGCCTATTTTTTTCAGCTCGCGGCGAAACGCCATGAGCTTGGCAACCGAGATACCGCGGATGTCCGTGAAAATCGAAATGCGATGGCGCGAAAAGCGCTCCTTGAGTCCTTCTACCAGTTCGGCTTTTTCGTCGCGGGTGAGCATGAAATCAAAAAAGGCGTCGAGGCGCCCGAAGACAAAATGACCCCGGCCCTCGGTAGGGTTTACCCCCGATGGACATCGAGGCACCTACGGTCTTCGGACTGCCTCCTCACCCTACCAGCCGCTCTCAAACCCTGTCAAGGGCGTGTATGCGTCCACCACATTTGGCACTCCCGGGCGGGTAATGACGACATCATAG
>CAYIBD010000030.1:0-8919 GCA_964361655.1 uncultured Candidatus Saccharibacteria bacterium | reverse complement strand
GGTGTGCAATGGGCATGTTCATCAACCGAATTAACAGGATGATCCCAAAATTTTCATTCGCTGAGGTGACTGCCACCTCCTCTTGAGTCATCTTCCTCCCCTTCGATACGAAGAGGAAGGCAATGACCCCGAAGAGGACCACCACGAACAAGGCGATGCTACCGAAGATAGCCAATCGACTTTTCATCTCACACCCCCCATTATCCGGTTCCCGCCGGAGCGGTGCGGGCGTTGTGCCCGCCAGTCAAGGTACTCTCCGCTAACCGGAGAGGATTATGGAGATAGGTCTTCCAACGCTGGATGCAGCGGGCCGAAACAATGTTGTTGATAGCCCGGATCAGCGCTACTCCCCCCTCTCCATAATCCTTCCCGGTTTCTGACCAAACAAATAAGCGGTCAAGAGAAGAGAATCCTGCTGGCCGCTTACTACGAAGCTTTGCGGGACTTCGCTGCCCGACTCTCTCCTCTAAAGAAAGTTTATCCAGCTTCAGTTTCTTCAGAAACTGGGGCTGGGTCCTTGGGTGGCCTTATCCGACAAGCTCATGATGGTGAGCGGAGTCGAACCATTTCGGCTTCCCAAGAAGTTTTATTCAGATTCCAAGGTTCTGACCCGATCCACTATTCACACCTATATTATACACCTATAAAAATTATATGTCAAGTGCCGCGGACAATTTCCTTCCGGGAACGTCATTATGCTATCGGGTTTAAGCCATTTATTCGGCCTACCCATAAAAATCGCATTATTTTCCCTCTGTTTTGATACCAGCAAAATGCCTTGAATACTGGCTTTTAGAACAGCCCCCCCCACCCAATATTGCGGACTTATTTAACGCATGCCCCACTTCGCGGGTGGATCGATGGAAAGTTTGGGGAGATACCACCGCACCTAGGCCAGGGTGAATTGCGTTGTCGCAAATTCAAATCGCGGATCGAAGAGTACAAAACGGGCGCTTCCGCCTAGAAGCGCCGAGAGGATGACATTGGCACCCACGACGATGCGAATCATGGACGGCGGGAGCGTTCAAAATCGCGAAGGACGTCTCCTTCGTCTAAGCCCGCCCGCGCGATGCCCCGCCGCACCCGCTCCGCCACCCGCGAAAAGAGGAACGCCTTCAAGCGCCGCACCTTCTCGACCACGGCGTCCTCGACAAACTCCCGCTTGGTGCGGAACCCAAAGGCGCGGGAGAGGGTCTGAATGTCCTTGGTCGGAACTTTTGCCATGGCGCTAGCATACCGTAGCAGTTGCTACCATGCAACCGCCCTTACGCCGATCGCTTGGCCAGATGATTTTCGGCCTTCTCCACAGCCGGGCTCCGCTTTCATTGTTGGCCCGCGAGGACAAGCCGGAGGCGTAGTCCGAGCGGCTGCCAACAATAGAACCCCGTACCAATTTTGCCAACCCAAAAAGTAACTGCTTGCCAACCACGGATGCTGTTAATACCTGCGAGATGCGGGCGCGAGTAGCGCATCCCTGGGAGCGCGAAGCGTCTCGCCAATATCTGATCCCGCAAAATTGGTGCGGGGTCATTTCGAATCTGGCAGTTCAGCCGCAACGGTTCGTTTCTTCAACCCCAGGAGATAGCCATAGGCCGAGAGGGCGGCGGTGATGCCATCGCCAGCCGAGATGTTGTTTTGCTTGTAGAGCTCGTCGGTGACGTCGCCGGCAGCAAAGATGCCTGGTTTTGTAGTTGCGCTCGTTTTATGGTCAATGACAACCTCGCCGAATTGGTTAAGTTCAACCAGACCTTTCACTATTTCGGAATTCGGCACTGCGCCGATCTCAACAAATACGCCGTCAAGCGGCAGCTCCTTCGACTCACCGCTCACTTTGTCCCTGTAGCGGAGGCCGGTAACGAACTTATCGCCCAGGACCTCCTGGGTCTCGGCGTTTAAGATAATCTTGACTTTCGGATTGGTTTTGACCTGTTCCTGGGTGACGGGATCACCCTTCAATCGGTCGCCGCGGTGCAGAAGGTAGATCTCTGTGGCGTAGGGAAAGAGATCCACAACTGCTTCAAGCCCGGCATTGCCGCCGCCAACCACTGCCACGCGCTTGCCGGCAAATACGGGCGCGTCGCAGGTGCTGCAATATGCCACCCCTCTCCCCTCGAACGTGTCCTCGCCGGGCACGCTAAGTCGTCTGCGCCGCGAACCGGAGGTCACGATAACGGCTTTGGTCTCGTAGCGACCGCCTTTGTCGGTTTCAACTAGAAAATCGCACAGACGTTTCCTTGCTCCGCCGAAGCCAGCGGGCGAAGGCGAGCCGTCGGCGCAAGGGATCTCCGAGATCTTGGTCACGCGTTCGGGCATCTTGATCTCAATGGATTCCTGGGCCCGAACGTGCTCTTCGAGCTTCTTGGCCAAATCAAAGCCGGTGAGCATTTTCTCGCCAATCCAGTTCTCAACATTGTCCGAGACCATGGACTGCCCGCCAAAGGACTCGGTAATCAAAAGGGTCTTCAGTCTTTTCCGGGCGGCATAGACTCCGGCGCCTACGGCCGCCGGCCCGCCACCGATGATGATGAGATCATACGTCATAGGTACTAAAGCGTAATGTTCTTGAGTGCTTCCTTGATTTTCTTTACTTCCTTCTGAATTTCCATTTTGCTGTATTGATGCTCTGCCTTCGGCTTTCCATCTTGAAAATTTACTGTGTGCCCATCAGAGTAATCCCACCTCTTTTTCAATATCAACCCATTTGCGCTTTTGCACATACAATTCTTGAATCTTCTCAATCGTGATTTTCTTTATTTTATCTTGAATCTCGTGAAAAGTTCCACTTAAGAGAGCGCTGGCGATTTCCATATCCCCTTCCCGGGCTATAAGAAAAATGTTGCTATTCCAAAGATCATATGCATGTTTTAACTTTCCGAGGGCGTGATAGATATCACCACCGACCTGGATCTCAAATACATATGTAGGTACACTTTTCTCAACACGCCTCCAGACAACATCTAACCTTTCGTTTTCTACGGGATACTCTTTCTCGCTAATCAAGCGGTTAAGTTCGCCAATTTGAAATACGACCTCTTGAATACTACTATGATCTGCTGTGGATCGTTCGGGTTGGAAAGATTCCGTTGGTGGCAGCCTGGTTTTCTCTGCATTAGAAATCGAATAGCTGAATTTTATGGAGAACGCTTCATATAAGTTGGCGACCGATCTTTCAAGCAGAAGGTTGATTCCCCTACGCATCTCTTGGATGGTCAGAGGTACTTTAATCCTATCGCTTTCCCAGCGATCTTGTTCAAGCACATAATCAACGTGGAATTCAAATCGATACGGGTAAAGTACTTTCCCAATAGCTATTTCATCGGGCCACAGTGGTTTATCCTGAATAAATTTAGTTTGAATTCTCCCAACCCCGATTACACCACTGATTGGTTTAGTGGCAAAGAAAAACACACAATCTCCAGGCTCTAATGCCTTCCATTCAGAGTAGAGAGGCCGTTTAACGCCCCAGATACCCCCTTGCTTAAATGCTATTTTCCAGTTTTTTTCTGGACCGAAAAGAATCCAGTATGGCTTCCTCATGTCTCGACCCATCATTAAATTTCCGCATCTTCCCATAACTTCATACAGTCATAACACAAATGTAAATTTTCATCATCTGATGGTCCTATATCTAGGAGTTTATGGTTATGGGAATACTCATCACTCTCTGGATCATACTTCCATTTCACCCATAACTTCTGAATGTTCACAGTGGACGGCTTTCCACATTCAACACATTTCTGTCCCATGATCTTTATCTTCGGCTTATAACTTTTACGGCACAAACTCCGGCCCTCTATTCCGGTATGCCCTGATAAATTCTCTCACCCGCTCCTCTGAAAACTCGGTCTCCGAAAACTTATCCAAATGATTCCAGGCGGCAAGCGCAATGTCGGCATCGTTGGCTTGACGCGGCGCCATGATGACCTTGCGGCCGAACTCCTTGGCAATGGCCGCAAGCTGCTCAACAGTGCTCGAAGCCACGCCCGGGCGGTAGCTGATCCAAATGCCACCGTGTTCGAGGTTGTGGATCAAAATTTGATCGTGGATTTCCTTATCGTACACTCCCCACTCGGCCGGATTGGCAAAATGCGGGCCGGAGGTCGGCGGGTTTGAGTTATATTCAAACGCCTGCCCCAGCGGGACATGCTCGCGGCCTTGATCGGGAATAGTTTGGCCCGGACCGTTGGCCGGCGCCTGGGCGTAGCGGGCAACGACAAATACCACGCCCGCGATAGCGAGCACAATACCGGTTGCCCAAAGCGAGCGCCGCAGAACCTTGGCCCGCCTTGCTTGGGCAATGCGAAGCTCCCGCTCTCGATTTCTATCTTCCAAGCCGTTGGCCATACAAAGGCATGATACCGGAAACCCTACAGGTAATCCAAGAGCCTCTCGTAGTTGATGAACCGGAAGAGCCGGTAGCCGTAGGAAATCAGGAGCGAAAAATTGTTGGTGAGGAGCAGAAGGCCGAGGCCGATCAGAAACAGGCCGCCGATGATCGAGATAATGTTGAGGAAGCGTGAAAATCTCTCGAGGTAGCGCGAGGCCGAGCCGATGCCAAGAGCGATGGCCAGGAACGGCATGGCCAGCCCAAGGGAGAACACCGCGAGCAGGAGCGCCCCGGAAAGGGCCGTGGCCGAGGTTGAAGCCAGGAGCAGGATCGAGCCGAGGATCGGGCCGACGCAGGGCGTCCAGCCAAAGCCAAAGGCCGCGCCCAGGGCCAGGGAGTTGGCCGGCCGCCCCTTGATAAGAATCGCCGGAATGTGAAGCCGCGCTTCACGGCCGAGCAGCGGTATCTTTAACAGGCCGAGCATGAAAAGACCGAAGATAATGACAAACACCCCGCCAATCCTCGAAAGCCAGATGCGATACGGGACCAGGGCCGCGCCGGCAAATCCGGCCAGAGTTCCGAAAACGATAAAAATTACGCTGAAGCCGACAACAAAGGCCAGCCCATTTAGGAAAATCTTCCGCCGCGCCGCTAGCGCACGGCCCGAGTCCTTCAGCTCATCCAGCGACACCCCGCTGATAAAGCCAAGGTAAGCCGGCACCAGGGGCAGGGTACAGGGCGCCAAAAAGGTCAGCAGGCCGGCGATGAACGCTGGGATGGCCAGAGAGTAATCCATACTGCCGAATCTCTAAGTCCTAATCTCTAATCTCTAAACAATTTCAAAATCCAAATCTCATCTGGGTTGCTGACTTCTCATAGTTTGAAGGCTTGTCGGATTCGCTCGCGGATCTCCTCGATCCGCATCGGCCCCCGTTTGTGAAAAACAATGTTCCCACCCTCATCCACAAAGATCGTCTCCGGCATGGAAAAGCCGCCGATGGATTGATAGAACGAATCTTGGGGGTCGAGGAGAAAGACGAGATCGTCAGTGACGCCGAGCTCATCGGTGTACTTCTTCGCCGTTTGGAGCGGCTCGGCGCGATCAATGGCAATGATGACCACCCGGTCGCCGAACTCCTTCTGGACGGTGGCAAAATCCTTCAGCTCCTCACGGCAAAACGGGCACCACGCGGCCCAGGAATTGACCACTACCGGCCGACCGCGGAACTGCGTGAGGGTAACGGTGTTGCCTCGGTAATCTTGGAGCGAAAAGTCAGGAGCCAGCCGCAACGCGCTTGACCCTCCGCCATCGCCTCCCTGCGGCAGCGGCCGCTTCCAGACCAGCGCCGCTCCCACGGCGATCAATCCGAACAAAATCATGCCGATGATTGCGGCGCGTTTCATGGGATTACGCGGGATTGGCAACTACGAACCACAGCCGCAATCGCACGAGCCGTCGTCTTTATGCTGATGGCCGCACTCGGTGCACGTTCCACCTTCGTCGTCGTATCGGATTGGTTTCATAGGCCTAAACTGTATTACCTATCACGTGTAACCACGACCTTTACTCATCATTATAGAGCTCCGTATCCGGATGGGCCGCAGCCCACGAAAACCAGAAAGCCGAGAAAGGGTTACGACCCGTCCGGCTGTTTTTCGAACATCCGGATCACATCAAGGTCTTTATCGTGCCGAAGAAGAAAAGCCTTGTCCTGGAATGAATCCTCCACCACACCCTTGGCTTTCACGCTCTCCACGGCATAGGCCTTGGCCCGGTCATTGACCACGATGCCGAAGACAATCTCTTCCGGCTGAAGGCGGGTGTCGCGTCCGCCAGCGAGTTTTTGGGCAAAGCCAGTAGGTGTGAAGTAGCTGCCGTAAGGATTATCGCCGTAGAAGCGGGCCTCACCCGTGTCGCGGGAGAGGACCTCACCGCTGGGATGCAGCCGTTTCCATTCCCCGAAACGCACCTGGTCCGATTGGAGGAGGGTGAGTTTTGTTCCTGTTTCTTCGCCGACAATGGCCTGGCCAAGTATTTGCGACCAATAGGAGTCGGTCTTCCTGTCATACATCACCAGGTTAGATTTCCAGAGCTTGCCCGAGGTGCCAAATTCCACCCGCTCGCCCTTGACCACTGGATCAAATACGAATCCGGTGAGGCAGAGCGGGCAGTAGGTTACCAGGATCCGCTCGCCGCCGATGGCATCATTCACGATCTCATGCCACACCAAAATCTGGTAGGGATAGAAGCGATGGGTCGGGCCGCGCGAGAAAGCCACCCCGGGCTCGTCATCAACCAGCCAGCGTTCGGCCTCGGCGATGGACAAAAATTTCGGACTATCGATCGGCGGGATGCCGTCTTGGGGCGGCCCGCCGGAAAGAATCTCCTCCAGCGGCACGGAATGTTTTACGCCCTCGGTGATCATGATTGGTCTATCCCCGCCTTCTATGGCCATGGTGATGACTTGGCCGGCTTCTCGACTCTTGAAGCTACTTGACCTCCCCAGCCACAACCAGTAGCCGAGGATACTTGCCGCCACCAGGATGAATAAAGCGCTGATCCAGGCCTTGGTCACGGGACTTTCTGCATCTTTAGGAAATCAAGAACGAGCTTGGTGAAGGGATTGGGGACGAACTGATAACAGATCATCTTGGCCACGCGCACCGTCTTCAGGCAGCGGCACTCCTGCAGGATACGCAGGTGATGGGAAACGGCCGCCACTCCCATGCCGAGTTCGGCGGCGATGTCCGAGACGCAGGCCTCGCCGCGGCGTTCCAGGTGGAGGAGAATCTGGAGTCGCGTTGGGTCGGCCGCGGCAAAGAACAGACGCGCCACTCCCAGGTGGCGGTGACGCCGGAGCGCTCCGCGACGTTTGTACTTCTGGACCCGATGCATGGCACTACCCGAGTGTCCTTCGCACCTTACACCATCCCGTCATTCAAACATTCTTTTGAATGTTTGAATGAAAACGAGAAACGAGAAGAAGCTTCGCCCTTTATTTGAGGCCGAGGAGCTCGGAGAGCCGGGCGCGGTCGAAACCGATGACGAGCTGCCCCCCAATGTCGGTCACCGGCACGCCAAACTGGCCGGATTTGGAGATCATCTCCTCCCGGGCCTTGGCGTCCGCTGCCACGTTGAATTCCTCGTAGGCGACCTCATTCGCCGCGAAAAAGTCCTTGGTCATCTTGCAAAAGACACAAAAGGGCGTGGTGTAGATTTTTACGTTTGGCATGGCAAACGGGTTACGGCTATCCCCTACTTTCAGTATAGCAAAGTTGTCAAGACCGCCAAGAGTCCCGTATCCTTTCTTTCTTGAATCGGGTGAACCTCCGCGGGCTTACGCCCGCCGGCTTCCATGGGTTAGACTAAAAACCGTGGAAAAGCCGATCAACTGCCGGGTGGAGACGGCGGGGCAATACCGGTTATCCCTTAGAGGCGCAGACTTGTGCAAAGTCAGTTACGTAGAATGGGCCCAGCGCTGCCGGATAAACAGAAATAGTGGCACAAAGGGGGAAGAACCAGAAATCGGGGTATTGCGCAGGAACCACAACGCTGTCAGTGAAGACCCTCTCCTCCTCGGGCGCGAGGGAGAGACGCTGCGATCGTACCTCGGCCGAGGCATGGGTCGACGTGATCCCGTAGGCGTGAAAGTATGAACGAAGGATCACCTGGACCCGTTGACTGCTGACATTCTGAACACGGTACTGCCACGTGAACGGACCGCCCTGGGAAGGGACATTAGCCGGCGGCTGGGTGAAGATGCGCACCTGCGTGCGGGGCAGCGCAACATTGCCGAGGTCTGTGTCAGTCCCGCTGAAGGAGAACTGAACCTGTTTGTATTCGTACATACCGCGCTGCCCGCTGCCAGATTCAATTTCGAGGAGATAGTGCCCAGGCCGGAGGCTGCCGCCGCTCAACCGTGCGGTGAAGATGAATTGCCCGTTCAGGCCGGTGTTTTCCGAACCATCCAAATCCCATGCCGGCGTCGACGTCGAACCCTTGAAGAAAAAGAGATTGAGATCTGCGCCGTTTAGGGGTTGCTCCGTATTGCCGTCAACGACTGTACCGAATATGGACCCGCCCGCGGCGGCGAGAGCTACCGCTTGGGCCCTCCCCTCTTCCACTTCTCCGCTCCGGCTGGCAACCAAAACCAGACCTGCGGCAATCCCGGCCGCAATCCCAATCAAAAGCCAGGCCTGCCAGGCGCGGATGTGGGTCGTGCCGACAACAACGTATTCTTGCCCGAGCCGAGCGAAAGTCCGGCTTACTGTGGAGTCGAGCCGCTCGCTGTTCGGCTCACCCGGATTCTCGGTTGTCCCAGGGTAGACCATAAATGAGGTTGCGACGCAAAGCCAAAGAGGAGTTTTTAGTTTCCGTTACGGCGCCGGTGATGAATTTGGAGGAGGCAGTGGCGGAGTTAGGGAAGCGGCGCCGATAAGGCTTTCTCGACATTCAGGAGGCCTGCGCCCTGGGCTTCGGGCGGAAGGCCGAGGTTCGTGGCCGTAGAGGTGAGGATCTGCTTGACTTGGACCGGTGTAATTCCCGGATACTTTTGAAGGAGGAGTGCTGTCGCACCGGAAACTTGGGGAGC
>CAYIBD010000029.1:0-9286 GCA_964361655.1 uncultured Candidatus Saccharibacteria bacterium | reverse complement strand
TTCGCCTCCGGCGAAAAAGCAAGATGCCACGGCCGGAAGGCCGTGGAGCTTCACGTTTTGCGCTTTACGCTTTGAACTCATGTTAGTTATTCGATTTCAGCGTGTCGGTAGGAAGAACGACCCGGCCTTTCGGATTGTCGTGACCGAAAAGCGTTCCAAGCCAAAATCTGGGGAGCGAGAGATCGTGGGTTCCTTCCATCCCAAAACAAAAGCGACGACCCTGAAGCCGGAGCGGATTTCCTATTGGCTCTCCAAGGGCGCCAAGACCTCGCCGCGCGTCCATAATCTTCTCGTGGCTCACGGCCTGATCAAGGCTAAGAAAATTGATGTTTCCAAGGCGCGGCCCGCACCCACGCCACCAGCCCCACCCCTGCCACAGCCAGAGCCGGTCCAAACTAAGCTAGCCGAGCCAAGGCCAAGTGTTGACGCCAGGGCAGAGACAGCATAGGATAGAGTGGTATCCTGAAAGGTCGAACGGCTGAACGGCAAAACGCGAGATGTCCAAACGGGAATTCGACCGATGACCGGCGCGATTCGCGATTGACGCTCCGCGATTTGCACATCATAGATGGCCAAAGACTACGCCGACGCCGAGTTTCTTGAGTACGTGGTGAAGGCCCTGGTGGATGAACCGGACAAAGTCGAGGTGGATCGTAAAGTTGACGAGATGGGGGTGCTCTTGACGCTCAAGGTTGCCGCACCCGACATGGGCAAAATCATCGGCCGGAACGGCAACACCGCCAAGTCCGTCCGCACGCTTCTCCGGGTGGTAGGCATGAAGAATAACGCCCGCGTGAACCTCAAGATCGAGGAGCCGGAGGGCGGAATAGGCCCGACCCGCGAGCGCGCCGCCTATGGAGCCGAGCGCACCACGGACGTGGATCAGGCGTTGGAGGATTTAAAGTTATAGTGTCATGTCATCCTGAGTCCTGCCGCAGGCGGGGCGAAGGATCTCCACGGAGATTCCTTGCTTCGCTCGGAATGACAAAACCACAAACGCCACAGTATAATGACTGTGGCGTTTGTGTTCCCCCCATCCGTCATCCTGAGCGTAGCGAAGGATCTCTGATCAGTCAGTCCCTAAGCCTGTTGAAGGGCTACCAAAAAGAAATGCCGCATCGGAGGACGATGCGGCGGACTGGCGCCACGACCTTCGTCGGCCGTGGCGCACGCCTTGAGTTAGTCTTTCCAACTGCTTGGGAAGAACGCACAAACGAGGGCCGCTAAGGGCCAAACGACGGAGGAGAGGAAAAGACATAGGCCCCAAGATTCTGGGGTAGCTCCCCATAACCCCATCAAGATACTAGGCATTGTCCACTTACCCCCTTTCTACAATAGTATCACCCTTTAACTTATTTGTCAACATGCGTTTCGAAATCATCACCATATTTCCCGAAGTCTTTACCTCCTACCTCAATATTTCAATCCTTAAACGCGCCCAGGAGCGCGGGTTGATTTCGGTTAAGCTCCACGGGCTCCGCAGGTGGGGGAAGGGCAGGCACCGCCAGCTTGACGACAAGCCCTACGGCGGGGGAGCCGGGATGGTGCTCATGGCTGAGCCGATTCTCAAGGCCGTAACGGCGGTCTTGAGGAGAAGCAAGAAGCAGGAAGCAAGGAGCAGGAGGACGCTTGTTGTTCTGCTCTCAGCCAAAGGGGAGCAATTCAACCAGAGATTGGCTTACCGGTGGTCTCAAAAATTAGACACGATGGTCCTCATCTCTGGCCGTTACGAAGGGGTGGATGAACGCGTCAAGACCATGATTCGTGATTTCGGATTCAAGATTCAGGAAATATCCATCGGCCCCTACGTGCTTACCGATGGCGACGTGGCGGCGATGGCGGTCATCTCCGCCGTAGCCCGGCTCATTCCGGGGGTCATTCGCCTCGAGTCGCTCCAGGAGGAATCGCACTGGAACGTACTTACGAAGCGAGAGGCGCGCGCCGGCGGCAGGGGAGTAGAGTACCCGCACTACACCCGGCCAGACGTGCTCCGCTGGCGAGGTAAGTCCTACCGCGTTCCGAGTGCGCTCCTTTCCGGAAACCATGCCAGAATCGCGGCCTGGCGGGCAAAGCATCGCCGCTGATTTCGCCGTCGCTATCATTTCGCAGTTGTAATCACGTTTGCCGATCTCGTGACTGTATCGCCAGATGTCAACAATTCTTTGGCGGTCGTTCGATGAAGTGTTGACATTAAATCGGTGGATTGTTACCTTCAGCGTGTGGTACGAATCCAGAGAAGGCTGCGGCCGAAACGGCCTCATCCGGTAATTACACTCACTCAGCTCATCCTTGAGAAGCTCCTGGAGCTTGGCGAGGTGACGCTCGACGCTTTCTTTCCGGCGAAGTATCCAGAGGCGCGCCTCTGGCGCAGTATTCTGGGTTTGGATGCGTCCTATGAATTCTCGCCGCGGACCTTCTCGACGGTTCTCTGGCGTTTGCGGCAGCAGGGGCTCGTGGCCAGGCGCGGATCGCCGAAGGCGCACTGGTCGCTCACACCGGAGGGGAGAGCGATCCTTGAGAATCCTCGGCTGGAAGATCCGTTCGCTGAACTCCCATCACCCGACCGGGTCCCGCGGTTAGTCATCTTCGACATTCCGGAGCGTGATCGCAAGAAACGCGATGCGGTCCGGCAGGAACTCACGGCTTGTGATTTTCATGCCCTTCAGAAAAGCGTCTGGCTTGGCTACCGCCCGTTGCCGGATGACTTCCTGGAGCTCCTTGACACCTTAGATCTCCGCAAACACGTCCACATACTGAAGATAAGTGATCTCGGCACTGTCGACAGGGAGTAGCCGGTTCATTTTATGTTATGTCAACAACTAACCAAACGATCGAAAAAGGTTTGTTGACATTGTATACCAACGGCATTCTCGCAACGCGGCTATAGCCGATGGTATGCTGGGAGCATGAAGAGGGAATTAAAATTCCCAGAAGGATTTTTGTGGGGTGCGGCCACGAGCGCTCACCAGGTTGAGGGTGATAACCGCAATGATTGGGCCGAATGGGAGCACGCCAATAGCGCCCGCCTTGCCGCCGAAGCGGCAAGGCGCCACGCGAACGCCCGCCCGCCCGAGTTCGCTCGGGCGAAGTCGGGCGAGGCGCCCACGCGAATACCTGATTTCATATTATCGCGTTATCCGAACCCACTTCAGGAAGAGAACTACATCTCTGGACGCGCCGCTGACCACTACCATCGCTTCGGCGAGGATTTTGACATCGCCAAGCGCCTCGGCCACAACGCTCACCGCTTTTCCATTGAATGGTCGCGAATCGAGCCGGAGGAGGGGAAATTCAATCAGGCGGAAATTGGGCACTACCGCGAAGTAATCAAGGCACTTCGGGAGCGAGGGATGGAACCGTTCGTGACCTTGTGGCACTACACGCTGCCGCAGTGGTTCGCCCGCCGCGGCGGCTGGCTTCACCCCGCCGCGATTCAAAGCTTTGTCCGGTTCGTCTCGAAAATGACGTCAGAGTTTAACCCCGACGTCCATTATTGGATTACCGGCAATGAGTTTGAAACCTTTGCCCGACATGGTTATTTCCTAGCCGACCGTCCGCCCGGACAACGGGGCTTGCTGCGGACGCGCCGTGTACTTCTCCGCTTATTGGAAGCTCATAAGGCGGCGTACCAGGCGATAAAACGTATCGCTCCGATGTCGAACGCCGGGTTCACCGAGAGTCTCGTTCACTTCGAACCCTACCGGAACTTGCCCCATCATCTGCTGGCGCTCAAGGTTGTAAAATGGTGGCGCAATAATCCGTTCCTAGCGGAATTCGTCGCTCACTCCGATTTCATCGGACTGCAGAGCTACTTCCATACCCGGGTGCGGCTGGGTCCAAAATCACAGTGGTGGATACAATTCAACGAGAACAAGAGAATCAGCGACGTTGGCTGGGAAATTTACCCCGAAAGCATCTATCACGTATTGAAGGAGCTAGCTCGCTATCGTAAGCCGATTTTTATTACCGAGAGCGGATTGGCCGATGCGCGCGACCGGTATCGTACCAACTACATTCGCGAGTGTATCAATTGGGCCGGAAAGGCTCTCCGGGCGGGGGTAGACGTCCGAGGGTATTTTTACTGGTCCCTTCTGGACAATTTCGAATGGAACGACGGTTTCTGGCCGCGCTTTGGGCTGGTGGAGGTAGATTATAAAACGCTCGAGCGCAACATCCGGCCGAGCGCCTGGGAATACAAGAAGATTATCGAGGCGAACGCCATTGAACTCCCATGACTTGGCTTTTGGCCGCGCTCGTCGCTGCCGCCATCTCCGGAACATCGGCGCTCTTCGATAAGCTCCTCCTCCGCAGGCGCCAGCTCGGAGATCCGCTCGCCTACACTATCGGCGCCGGGGTGCTCGGCGCGGTCGCCCTCATCCTGTTGCTGTTCGACCCTACGCTCCCAGGGCTGCCAGTACTCCTCGCAGCCCTCATCGGCGGGGCGGCATTCCTCGGAGCGCTCTTCCTCTTTTTCTGGACGCTCAAGGTGGGGGAGGCCTCGGGCGCGTTTCCAATCATTGGCGGGCTCGCGCCGATCTTCACCCTCATTCTCGCTACGGTCTTCCTGCGCGCACCGTTGGGGCTGGCCGACCTCATCGGCTTTGGCCTCATCGTCGGCGGGAGCGTGATCCTCCTCATGGTGGAGGAACTGCGGCTGCGGTTCTCCATCCTCTCCGCCGTCACCGCGAGCGCCTTCCTCTTCGGTGTGGCGAACATCCTCCGGAAAATCGTCTTGACCGAAACGAGCTTCCTCGCCGGAGTTGCCTGGCTTTCAGTGGGCGGCACGCTCGCTTCGCTCTTCCTACTCACTGCCCCCGGCATCCGCCGCCGCTTCCGTGCCTCGCTCGATGCCCCCGGGCCGCAAAAGGGACTTTGGCTCGCCAACCGCCTCTGGGCCACCATCGGCACGATCGTCCTCCTCTACGCCTTCTCGCTGGGTCACCCGGCGCTCGTCGATGCCTCCCAGGGATTCCGCTATGTGGTGGTTTTCTTCGGTGCCTGGCTCCTGCTCGGCGAGCGTTTCGGCGGGTGGATCCTGGTAAGGAAGGGCGTAGCGACCGCGCTCATCATCGCCGGGTTAAGTTGGCTTGGTCTCGTGGAGTATACAAGGAACCTGCCCCCGGTCGAGCCGGACCGGCCCATCGCCTGGGGCGTTACCTTTTCCTCGAAATTCAGCCGCGAGCTTGAGCTTGACTGGCGCGATAGCTACAGCGCAATCCTTGATGAACTCCGGCCAGAGCGCCTCCGTCTCATTGCCTATTGGGATGAAGTCGAGCCGGAAGCAGGAACTTTTACTTTTGATGATCTTGACTGGCAGATTCGCGGGGCGGCTGATCGCGGCATTCCATTTGTCCTGGCTGTGGGCCTGAAGACGCCCCGCTGGCCGGAGTGTCATATTCCGGCTTGGGCTCGCCCCCTTGCGCCCGAGGATCAGGAATCAGCCCTCCACCAGTATGTTCGGGCTGTGGTCGAGCGCTATCGCGAGGAGCCACACCTGGCCATGTGGCAGGTGGAGAACGAGCCGCTCCTTTGGTTTGGCCAGTGTCCCAGCCGCGGCCGGGGATTTCTTAGGCGCGAGACGGCTCTTGTCCGCTCCCTGGATCCGAAGCACCCCATTCTCACCACCGATGGCGGAGAACTTGGCCTCTGGGCGCCGGTAGCCCGCCACGGCGATGTCTTTGGTACCACCATGTACCGCAAGGCTTACCCGAGGATCATCGGGCCGATCTTCGGGCACGTCCAGTACCCCTTGTCTCCAGTTTCCTTCCGGGTCAAGGAGCGGTTCGTCCGCTGGTGGAACCAGAGCCCGAATCAGCGCTTCATCGTTATTGAGCTTCAGGCCGAGCCCTGGGAGCCGCGCTCGCTTAAAACCTATTCAGCCGAGGCGCTCGCGCAGGATTTCAGCCCGAAGTATTTCCGCGATACCATTGAGTACGCCAAAGCCGCGGGGTTCGATGAGTATTATCTCTGGGGAGCGGAATGGTGGCTTTACATGGGACAACGACATGACGATTGGCGGTATTGGGAAATAGCCAGGGAAATCTTCAGCGCGTCATGAAGAAAGCGCTTTATATCGGGCTTGATATTGGCGGCTCGAAAATCCGCGGCGTTCTTTGGGATGGCAAAGGCAAACGAGTAGCCATGGCCGCCGAGATTGCCACGCCGGCTACGAAGCGCGCGTTCATCTCACACCACGCATCTTTGATCGCCCGGCTTTTCCGGAAGAGGCCGGGTCGAATTCGTGGTGTAGGCATCGGGGTAGCCGGCCTGATCAATGGCACGCGGGTGATCCATAGCCCCAATATTTCGTATCTCCAGAGGTTTGATTTAAAGCAGGCGCTGCCCATGCCAGTCCCGCTCCGAGTGGATAACGACGCGCGCGCATTTGCCCGAGCCGAAGCCAAGCTCGGTAGAGGGCGAAGATCACGGCGGATGCTGGCTTTTACCATTGGCACCGGCATTGGACGGGCCTATGTTGAGAAGGGAAGAGTGCGAACAATAAGGAGATTCGAACATGCGGAGGAGTGGGAAAGGAGGTATCAGCACATCCGAGACCAGCGAGACGATGCTGCGCTTGCGGCATTTCTTGGCGAGAAACTGGCCCCGATTATCCAGCGACACCGCCCCGATGTTGTTATCCTAGGCGGCGGCGTTCTTGGCCGGCGCGGGTTCACGAGCCAGCTCACAACCAATCTCCGGGCCTCTGGCGTCAAGGCAAATATTATCCGCGGCCGCCTGGGGCCAAACGCCGCGGCCATTGGCGCGGCGTTACTCTTTGGCGGCTAGCTGGTATCATTGGGCTACGGGTTGGGTACGGGAAGACCTTTCCACTGCATTCAAATTCAAGAAAAGGGAGGAGAGTGAGACATGAGAAGACCACGGCGCCTGCGTTCCTGTTGCCTCGGGGTGTTCTTGGCCTGGTGCGTCCTGCTTAGCGCGGCTTCGGTCCTGGCCGCAGGACCGGCGGCCCTGGTTAAGAATCTGGCCGATCGGTGTCTGGCGGTCGTTGAAGACGAAAAGCTGGATGAGGCCGTCAAGTACGCTCGCCTCCGGGCGATCGTTGAACCGCACGTGGATTTTAAGTTCATGAGCCAGCTGGTGCTCGGCCGGCACTGGCCGCGCCATGAGGCGCGCGAGCCGGAATTCACCCCGCTCTTCAAGAAGCTCCTGGAGCGAACCTATTTCAAGCAAGTCTGGCTCAAAGAAGGGAGAGGCGCCCGAGTCGAGTACCCGGGCGAGAAGATTGAAGGCCGAACCGCGCGGGTCGAAACCAAGGTCATCACCGCCAAGGGCGAGGAGCACCCGGTGGGCTACCGGCTGCACCTGGCGAGCGCGAAGTGGAAAATCTATGACGTGCTCGTGCTCGGCATGAGCCTGGTGTCGAACTACCGCTCGCGGTTCGACAAGTTTCTTGCCAAGCGGACCGATGACCCCCAGGCCTTTGACCAGCTCCTCGCGCACCTCCGGAAAGAGATCGAGTCGGCCGAGGACCAGCGCTAGGGAGGCCGGCCATGGAGATGGAACATCCGCGCCATCGGAGCCGTTACCTCACCTTCCTTTTCTCAATCCTCGCGGTTGATGGCATAGGTACGATTGGCCTGTGGTTCCTGGCCCAAACCTCGCCGCCCACGTCAGGTCAAGCGCTGGGTGAGGAGGCGTCTTCTCTGGCCCGTCACCATGGGTGATCGGGCCATTTTTATTTGACGTTCGCCAGAATACCTCGCCCCGATGGCCATCGGGGCGAGGATGAATGGCGGTAACGGCAAATAACCCGCCGAAGCTTTAGTGTGTCCTCCCGTAGCCGAAGGCGGAGGGGGAGCGAAGGCGGGTTACCGACCGGAGATACCTGCCGGCAGGCAGGCCGCACCGCTTGCGGTGCGGTTACCGAAGTGTTTTATTCACAGGGGCCCAAACACAGCCAGGAAAACAGTTCTTTCGAGGCCTTGACAACCCTCATCCCCCGCCTATAATGGAGCCACGATGAAGGAATACGCTATTCAAAGTTCAACTTAACAACTTACGGAGAACATCCAGAGAAGTTTCTTGGGAAAGGGATTTCTCTGGGTGTTTTGTTTCAGCCCCTACGGGGCTGACGCGGATTATGCGCGGATAGCAACGCGAATACGACGCGGATGTGGCTAGCGGGAAAGAAGTTTGACAAGTGCATGAGCAACGGAAGACGTTGTAGTTTTCCAGTTGTTCCGATCCGCCAAGTTTGCCTACGAGCGGAGCGAGTAGCTGCAAACTTGAGCGTCCGCCGAAGCCCTCAGGGCGAAGGCGGATTACCTCAAGTGTGCGGCATACCTCTGCGAATGGACAGCTTGGCAAGCCCAAAAGAGTAGAACGCGCGGCGCAAGAATTTCGGCTACTGAAGGTAGCCCGCCTACGTTCCGGTTTCGCCGGAACTTCGGCGAGGCTCATTGGATGCAACCAAAATTTCTTCGCGTCTCGGACGCTTGAAATTTTGGGCATCCAATGAGGATTTGATCCTGGTCCAGGACGAACGCTGGCGGCGTGGATAGGGCATGCAAGTCAAACGGACGTAGCAACCAGCTTCCAGCTACTAGCATCCAGCTCGAAGTGGCATAATAACATCATGCCATTTCGATACCGGAACTTCCGAGTATATCAAGAGGCAATTTCATTCCATCGTCTCATGGTGATAATCACAAAGAAGTTCCCGAAAGAATTCGATTACCTTAAGAGCCAAGTTCGAAGGAGCTCACTGTCGGTGATTCTGAATATTGCTGAAGGTTCAGCGAAGAACTCCGACAAGGACTTTAATCGATACATTGGCAATTCGCTCGGCTCTATCAACGAATCCATGGCTGGCTGTGAGGTAGCACTAGGCGAACAGCTTATCACCAAGCAAGAATTCGGCGCTGCCGAAAAGGCAGGCGAAGACCTTACGAATCAGCTCGGTAGTTTCTCGCAGAAACTTAAACGGAGCTAGCGGCTGGTGGCTGGAAGCTGGAAGCTACGTCAGTGGCGAACGAGTTCAGTAATACCTTGGAACGTACCCCCATCACAGGCATAACTCTTCGAAAGAGGAGCTAATTCCTGATGGTCTCGCAAGAGTAAAGGTTGTGGGCAACCACCGCCGGATGGGGAGCGGCCTTGGTCCTATCAGCTAGTTGGTGGGGTAATGGCTCACCAAGGCGATGACGGGTAGGGGGCGTGAGAGCGCGACCCCCAACGATGGAACTGCGACACGGTCCATACACCTACGGGTGGCTGCAGTCGAGAATATTCGACAATGGGCGAAAGCCTGATCGAGCGACGCCGC
>CAYIBD010000028.1:1162-9612 GCA_964361655.1 uncultured Candidatus Saccharibacteria bacterium | reverse complement strand
AATCTTTGATGCGGCGGGTCTTCAAGTATTCCTCAATCCGCTCGGCAATCCCCTGTCCCACATCGGGAATATCCATCAGCGCCTTCAAGCCGCCCTTTTTATAGACATCCCGCACATCCTCATCCATCGCTCCAACGCTCAAAGACGCCTTCTCATAGGCCCGCGGCTTAAACTGCACGTCGTCCATCTCCAAGAGGAGCGCCATCTCGTAGAGAATCTTGGCAATCTCCTGATTCATCACGTTTCTATCCTAACAATTCCCCAAAACCTTGACAAAGTACCTATAAAAATGCTAACTTATATCTCAACCTATAAACGCACCACTCACGGGATGAGGAGGGGAAGATGCCGGAAGTCAGGGTGAAGCTGACAAAAGAACAGATCCTTACTCCACAACAACGGCGAGATCTCGGCCCCCAGTTCCAAATGTTCGTCGCCAGTGTGCTCTCGGTTCCGGGGACTCAAGCCGAACTACGGCCCGAGGAAGTCGAGGTCGACTACGTGATCGCTAGTCCAGACGCGTGCATGAATGGCCTCGATGTCGTGATTACGGTCGAGGCGAATCAGTACCCCGAGCGCGCTGGCCGAGCCCAGGAGTTCTCGGACAAGATCAAGGAGCTCCTCCAAGCACCTCCCTCAAACTCCCTGCCAAAGGGGAAGTGGAACATCTGGGTCCGGCTTTCCGAAGGCGGCTGGTCATAGCCGAAAACCGGATCGCCGCTGCCTCACCCAACGACCGGGTGGGGCCTTTTCTTTTTCGCTATGCTTCCCTTCTCGGAGCGCGGCGGTGCCGCCTCTCGGAACGCTCGATCGAGGAGCGAGCATGGTGTCCCGCTGAAGGCGGGACGAGCGACGAGATCGGCGAGTCCAAAATCCTCGCTGGGGATTTTGGACGTTTCCGAAGGCGGTGCCGCCGTGCTCCCCCTACACCCTTTTCTGCTCAATAAACACCCTCCCCACCGGCGTGGGGACCTTGGGCCGGATGTAGGGTCTCAAGAAAAAAAGAATGACGAGTCCGACGAGCATGAGCGTGCCGTTGATCAAAAAGAGCGGCCGGATGCCAAGGAGACCGACAAGGGTTCCGGAAAGCACCCCGCCAATGGCCGACCCGGCCCCTAGCGAAAAACTTGATTGGAGCATCCACTCAAAGCCCTCCGAACCCCGATCGATGTGCCGAGTGAAAATGGCGTAAAGCGGCGGCACGGCAAAAGCATCGCCCACGGCAATCAGAAACTGTATTAAAAAGACATGCCAGAGCTGGCTCGCAAAGTAGAACAAAAACACTCCGCCGGTGGTGATGGCAATGCCGATCAAGAGCGAATAGTAATCATCAATTTCGCCGTGGTTCTTGTCGAGAAAGCGCGCGATCGGCAACTGCAAAATGGACTTGACCGCCCAGTAGATGGCCGAGGCAAAACCAACCGCGGCCGCGGCCGCGCCGATGTCATTCAGAATATAGATGGCGAAAATGGGTACGGTTAAGTTGGCCGCAACCGTAATAACAAAAAGGGCAAAGATGATAACGAGGATTACTTGATTAAAGCGCAAGGCCTTGAGTCGCATAGCTAGCCAAAGAGTGAGGTCTGGCCGGCGGCAAAGTTCTTTCGGTCGGCCTCGTCGAAAATCTTGACCTTCCCATATTCGCCATCGTAGCCGGGCTCAATCTTGACGCGGCCATCGCGTACGCGCAAGATCCCCTCGGCCACTTCGGCGGTGGTGGCTGATTTCACATCCGAGGCCGGAGCTTCAAGAAGCACTCTGAATTCCGACCCAAGCGCGGCCACGAGCTTTTGGTACTCATCTTTCACTTTCTTTGATGATACGCCCATACCCAAGGCCTCGCCAATTATTTCATCCAAGGGCACCATGCTTTTGAAGGGAATGGCATTGGCCGGCTTGGCTCCGGCGGGACGATCAGCCAGGGCTTCGACTCGGTTCATCACTCCAACCGTCACTTGGCGGCCGCAGGTGGGACACGTACCGCTCGCCTTCCGCGTCTCGTCGGGCGACATCCTGACCTTGTGTTCGCTATGGCCGTCGTAGTGGTACTTCCCTTCTTCCGGAAAAAATTCGACCGTAAAGAGAAACCGCTTGGGGTCGTGTGATTTGATGGCATTGACAATTCCGGCATAGGAAAGCTCGGTGTCAAACACATTGGCCTCGCGGCCAATGCGCTGGAGTGAGTGTGAGTCGGAGTTTGAAATCAAAGTGATCGAATCGAGCTTGGAGAGTCGCCAGTTCATGGCCGGATCGCTTGAAAGCCCGGTCTCGATGGCGAAAATCTGCGGCGTGAAAGGGCCGAAACATTCTTCAATGGAATCAAACCCGGACATTGAACCAAAAATGGAAAACCAAGGCGTCCAGGCGTGCGCCGGCACGATCACCGCCCCGGGATCAACGTTGAGCACAATTTTAGCCAACTCTTCGGAATCCAGCCCCAGAATCGGCCGGCCGTCGGACTTTAGGTTTCCGCGCCAGCCGAGTTGAGCATTAATTTTTTCCGCGGTTTCGATCGAAGGCGCAAAAATTAAATTATGAATCCTCCGCACTTTCCCGGCTTTTGAGTAGATGCTCGAAATCTCCACGGTCAGCATGAACCGAGCCGTACCAAGCTTAGCTTCTCTCGTTGTCGAAGCTAAGCTTGGTACGGCTTTCAATGTATATAGACCGGGCTCTGCCGGCTCGAGCTTCTCCTTTATTTCCTTCATCCACTTGGGATGGGTGAAATCGCCCGTGCCCATCACGTTAATCCCCTTCAATCTCGCCCAGCGATCCAAGTTCTCCAAGGTCATTTCCTTGGAAACAGCGCGGGCATAGGGTGAGTGGATGTGGAGGTCAGCGATGACACGCATAAAATTACGGCAACAAAGGGAACAAAGGGGACAGAGGCCTATGGTGCCTGCTGCTAATGTTGCCACCAGCGGCGAACCCGCGCCTCAAACGGCAGCGGAACCCCGAGAAGTTTCAGTCCCACCAGGCCGACCCAGGCCAGGGGAACCATGGGCAGGACGAGCGCTACTATACCAAAGACGACGAGGGTGAAGCCGATGGCTTTTCGCAAGAGCGGGCGCTGCTTGATGTCGCGCTGGAGAAAGCCGAAGACCATACGCCGCCGTTCCGGATCGCGCAGGCCGGCGATGAGCGGCGGCAGGAACGAAAGAATAATGATCACGATGACGATGGGGACGATGTAGCGGTCCACGCCTGGGATTACGCTGCCAAGAAAGTAGCCCAAAAGCGGCATGCCCACGGCCCAGAATCCGGCGCCAACAACATTGGCCAGGAAAAACCGCGGGTAGTGCATAAGGCCCACCCCGGCCACTATTGGCGCAAAGGTACGGATGGCCGGCAGCCACCGCGCCAGCACCACGGCCGATGCGCCAAACTCCTCGTAGAACCGCTCGGCCCGGGCAAGGTTGCGCGGGTTGAACAGGAGCGATTCGTGGCGTTCGAAAATGCGCCGTCCCACCCTCCGGCCAAAGGCATAGCCCACATTGTCGCCAAGTACCGCAGCGGCAAAGCAGCCCGCAATCAAAACCCAAATATTGGCAAAGCCCTGCGAGGCCAGGAACCCGGCGGTAAAGAGAAGCGAGTCCCCGGGAAGAAAAAAGCCAACCAAAAGGCCGGATTCAGCGAATACAATAGCAAAAAGCCCCACGAGCCCAATGGCCTGAATGAGTGCGGTGAGATCCCATCCGAGGAAGAATTCCATAGCGAGATTCCGCTACTGGTCACTCGCCGACGATGGGCAGGAGCCGAACCGCTTCGTAGAGATTCGCTCCGGCCGGAATCGCACCCGGCCGCAGTTCCCCTTTCGTGAGCGTGGCGCCGTAGACAAATTGCCCCTCAAGGTAGGCGATGAGGTCTTTCACCTCGCGCAGCCGATCGCGCGAGCCGAGCATAACGATAGCCACTGGCCGCTCGCCGTGCTCGGAAAAGCGTATGTTGAATACCCCCGCAATCGTTTCGAGGGCGTCGCGGGTGAAACCCGACTTGCCGCCAACGAAGCGACCGTCGCCGTTCGGCCAGTTGAGGTTCGTCCAGTGGTGAACCCGCCGCACCCCTTGCGACGTCAGGGTGTGCTCCCGAAGGCCGCTCAGGGTAAAGAGCGGCTTCTTATGGCGACTGATGTAGCGGAGCAGCCGGAAGAGGTCCTCGGCGGTCGAAACGTTCTCGGAGCTCATGCCGCTCGCGTCGGCAAAATGCGTACGGGTGAGCCCGATGGCGTTTGCCTTCTCGTTCATGGTATCCACGAATCGCCATCCCTGCGCTTCATAGACCGCCGCCGCATCGTTGCTCGACACGAGGATCAACGGATAGAGGAGGTCTTCGGAACGAAAGACCTCACCGGCCACGAACCCGGCCGAATCTCCAAACGTTTCCACCGCCGCATCGGTAACGGTGAGGAGTTTAAAGCGATTAATCGTCTCGAGCGCGACGAGGCCGGTCATGAGCTTTGTCACCGAGGCGGTGGGGTGCACCTGACTCCGCTCTTTCTCGAAGAGAATCTGGCCGGTCTCGAGATCCGCAGCCAGGACTGCGGCCGCCGAGAGTGTATGCGGGAAGGGTTTACTGGACTGACCCCCTACTTTCTGGAAGTACGCAAAATCAGCCGCCGGCCGATCGGCGGAAGCCGCGACAAGGAGCGGCATCCCCGGCCGGCTGCGATCGAACACGATTTTGGCATCATCGGTAGTAAGCCGGATGCACCCTCCGGAAAACGCTTCGGAAACGGGTGTCCCGCCGGGGTAGTACGGCCAGCCGTGAATGAAGTAGTTACCAAAAAAGTGCATGCTCCACGGCATCCAGACCTTGCCAATGGAGGAGAAATGATTTGCCTCTTTGGTCTGCAGGTAGTAGATGCCGTTCGGCGTCTCGAAAAAGCTCCCCTCGCGTCCCTTGGCCGCAAGCGGGAAGGAACGCCTCGCCTCACCGCCTTCGTAGACGGTGAGCGTCATGGCTTCAAGATCGGCATAGAGGAAATCGGCGCCGCCGGCCAGGAGCTCTTCGCGCTTAGCCAGGACCGCGTCGGTATTCGAAAACACGATCGCCCCGCTCGGGAGCCGAATGAGCTCGGGTTCGCCCCGGCTGAATCCTCCGGACGCGGGAGCGAGGGTGGTGTCCGGCTGGACGGCGAACTCTCCATACTGACGGCCCGCCAAGCCCCCAAACCCTACCGCAGCAGCAATCACGACCGCGAGCCGAACCGCGTACCACGACCGTTCCGTGTCCCAATGGAATTCCATGTCATCAACCCTAGCCCAAACCGCGGCCGGCGTCTAACCACGGAACCGTTACTGCCGCACTCAACCCGAGAAGAACGTTCCGAGTTCCAAGAGGACCCCCAGGCCGAGCATCACCACCAGAGCCAGACGGACCGCGCCCGGGATACGGAGCCGGAATTCGAGCGTGCGGTGCCTCACCCGCCGGACTGCCCGCTCCAGGAAGAGGATGAAGATGCTGTCCACGCCGATCCCAACGGCACCGATGACGCTGACGATCTCGATGAAGTTGCGCAGACCAAGGAGGTAGAGGCCGGCCGGGATGGCAGCGGTGAGCGTCCAGGCCGATCGCCGCGGCAGCTGCATGTCAGTCGCGAACATCCCCTCCAGTACCACGCCGATGGCGATGAATGAGGTAATGGCGGCAAGGAAGCCGATGATGCTCCCGCCGAGAAGGTAAACATCGCCGAAGCGGAGTGCGAGCCCCCGGATCGCATCCGGCGTCGTATCCGCTCCGCTCGCGCCGAGTACCGCTGTGGCGAAGATGAGGTAGAGGAGTGCAGCCGCCGCAGTCCCCCCGATCACGAGGTGGGGCAGGCGGGGCATTGCAGAACGGCCGAGTACCCGCCGCATTTCGGGAATAATCGCCGCGCCTGACATAGCAAAAAGGAGGACGCCGTACGGCGCGAAGAACGCACCCGGGCTGCCGATGCGTAGCGCCGCCGCGGAGAACGACGGCAGGAGCGTTACGGAGAGGATGACAATGGCGACGACGAGGGCGAGTGTGAAGAGGGCGTTGATCACGCTCTCAAATCGGATGCTGCGGAAGACCACTGCTGTGCCGAGAACGTAGAAAGCCAACGGCCCCAAAGCGGGCAGCGCTCCGGGCCAGAGCCAACGGAAGATCTCTCCCAGGAATGTCCCGCCGAGGACGAGATAGGCGAGGAGCGTGCCGGAAAGGCCGAAGAGATACGAAAGCCGTGAGAGGAGTCCGGCTCGCTCACCGAGGTAGAGCCGCACGTAGCCCGGGAGGTGGTGCGGTCGATCGGTTGCGAGCACCACTTCGGCATAGGCCAAGTGGACGAGAACGGCGACGAGAGCAATCACCACGAGCTCACCGAGACCGACCAGGAGTCCGACGCCGGCAAACACAAATGGGATGGCAAACATCCCGACGCCCACGATCGTCCCGACGAGCAGGAGGAAGGCGAGCCACCCCCTCAAGGACGCCCTCATATCTTGATGAGCTTTTCTTTCCGGACAAGGCCAATCACCTTTTGGACGAGATCAACCGGCTCTTCCCCGTAAACCACCTTGCCCGAACCGCGGTGGGCTTCGTCAATGATTTTCTTGATTACCTCATCGGTCATCCAGCCGCTATTGGCAAGAACGCCGATGGGTTTATCTTCCTCAAAGGCGATGGTAAATTCGTTCACCGTACCCATCCGGCCGCAGGTAAAGATTACACCGTCCGAAGAACGGGTCAGGAGAAGATTCCGCCCGGCGTAGCCGAATCCGGTATAAATGATCAGGTCGTGATAATCCACCGGCAAGCGGTACTTTTTCACGTGCTCGGCCTCGGAAACGGCCGGCGAAAGGCCGATGACAAACCCGCCGGCTTCCTTGGCGCCGATGGCGGCCCAGTAAGGCGCGCCGGTTGTGGCGCCGGTGAGCAGCACGGCTCCTTGGAGTGCGACGTGCCTTCCTAGCTCCTTGGTCAGCGAAAGCGCCTGCGGCCCGCAGTGGCTGGTCTCGGCCGCGCCGGAGACAGCGATTTTGTATTTCAGGTGGGTATGCGGACTCGGTTTCATACGCCCATCATATCACAATTCAAACTGCTCTCCGTAGATTGGTGCGGTCGCCGGCACGCCCAAGCGATCTTGTATCGCCTGCTGGAATCCCAGCGCTGCGGCTGGCTCCCCTTGCACCACAAACACGCGCTCCAAGTTGTCGCGCATCTCGTCCACAAACTGCAAAAGCTGCTCCTCGTCGGCGTGGGCCGAGTAGCCGTCAATCACGCGGATCTCGGCCTTGACCGGCACGCTCTCGCCATGAATTTTGATCTCTCGGGCGTGATCCAGCAACCGCCGGCCGAGCGATCCCGCGGCCTGAAAACCGGTTATTAGCAATATGCTATTCGCATCTGGTAAATAGCGCTTCTCGTGATGCAAGATTCTCCCGCCGGAGGACATGCCCGAGCCGGCGAGAATTACCTTTGGCGGCGGCACTTCGTTAATGGCTTTTGACTCTTCAACCGTCATGGCAAATTTCAGGTTCCTGAAACTAAAGAGGTGCGGATGATCGCGCGCGAGCTTTTGAATTTCATCTCGGTAGTACTTTACATATTCGGCTTTCGAGAAAATCGCCGTGGCTTTGATGGCCAGGGGCGAGTCCACAAACACCGGCATGGCTGGCACGCGCTTCGACTGCAACATCTCGTTGATCTCGTAGAGGATCTCCTGTGTTCGCTCCGTGGCAAATACCGGCAGCATTAACACGCCTCTGCGGCTGGCCACATCCTCAATGGCCCGTTCCAAAAGAAGCTTCCGGTCTTCAGTGTGCTTGTGGCGCTTATTGCCGTAGGTGGCCTCGGTTACGAGGATATTTGTCTCGGGGATAGCGGCCCGCGGCGGCAAAAGAATAGAAGGAGCATTGCCGACATCTCCGCTGAAAGTAACCACCCTCCCACCGCCGTCATTCTGAGTCCCGCTTTCAGCGGGACGAAGAATCTCTATTCGCACCAAGGCCGAACCAAGAATATGGCCGGCCTCAAGAAAGCGAAACGACAAACCCTCCTCGAACTCGACATCCTCGCCATATTCAACGGTCTTAAATTGAGAGAGTGTCTGATGAAGATCGGCTTCGGAGTAAAGCTCACCTTCGCCTCGCTTGAAAAAATTCATCGCGTCTTCCAGCAAAATCTCTGTCAAATCGCGCGTCGGTGAGGTCGAATAGATCGCGCCGCGAAAGCCCTCGCGCACCAGTTTTGGCAGGCGCCCAATATGATCCACGTGGGCGTGGGTGAGAAGAACGGCATCAATCTTGGAAGCATCAAACGGGAAGGGCTGGTGATTCCGAAAATCACAATCCTCACACCCCTGAAACATGCCGCAGTCAACCAAGACGCGAAGCGTCTTGGGTGACTGAAAGCCCCGCGAAGCGCCCCCAGAGTCCCCCGGTAAGCGGGACGAAAGGGCCCCCCGCACGCCACCAACTTCCAAAAAAAAA
>CAYIBD010000028.1:0-1152 GCA_964361655.1 uncultured Candidatus Saccharibacteria bacterium | reverse complement strand
CCCTCAGGGTTTTTGTTTTTCTTAACGCGCCGCTACGCGCGCCCTGGGCCCGGTTTACCGGGGGACGAAGGGGCCCCCGGAACTCCTCCAACTTCCAACAAATAGCACGCCCCAGTCACCTCCCGCGCCCCACCGTAAAAGGAGAGAGAGATTTTAGCCATTGCAACCATTGTAGCAAACAAAACATCGCGGCACAGCCGCGATGTTTTAGATAGGATCTCTAGACGGATCAGTACTAGGGTCAAAATCAAGGTCTTGCTGTTGTGCTGAAGCTATGGTACGAATCGAGCTCACGAGGGGAGGTGTAGGTTATGGCGATTGGAGAGTTCTCTGTCATCAACCTGCTCATGTTTTTCGGTATCGGGTTCCTGGTCGGCTTCCTCGTTCCTTTCTCCGCGGCGATCATCCGGAACGTCGATGTGCGGGTGTGGGCGAACAATGCGTTCTATGCGGCTCTAGGTAGTACTGCGGGATGGCAGGCTGGCATCCCCGCCGTGATTATCGCCGCCCTCGGCATCTATATCGGCACGTTCGTCCACATGCGATGCGATGGTATTGATATCCGGAATAGCAGCCGCTTCGGGATGTATGCCAGCCTCAACGTCATACTGACTGGTACTTTCGTCTTCTCCATTCTGAAGTAAGACGAGGTGGCAAAAACCCCGAGACAAGTAGAGGCGGGGTCAGCCCGAACGCTGATCCCGCCGTTTTTATTTGTTCGTCTGCCAGAATACCCGCCAGCTCTGCGGGCGGGATGAATGGCAGCGACGAACAAATAACCCCGCACCAGTTTTGCCAATTTGGACAGTTCTACTTTCGAGAAAGGTAAATGCCGGATATTCCTCGCGGAGCGCGTGCGCGGATAGCGCATCCCTCGGCGGACGAAGCGCTCCGCGACGGCAGACCTCGCAAAACTGGTGCGGGGTATCTGGAATATATCGCACCGCTCTGCGGTGCGGTTGTTTTCTGTTTCGTGCGACCTCGGTCTGGTGCCCAGTGGTCAATCCTTACGAGGAGTTTTGGCGTGCTTCTTTGGCCGCTTGCTGACCCCTCCGGGTCATAGCTTACATTCTTGGCTGATTGCAGGTTAGCTATAACAGCGACGGCGGTAAGAACGGTTTGATATCTTCCGATCGCAGCAAGCGGACGTCA
>CAYIBD010000027.1:0-9624 GCA_964361655.1 uncultured Candidatus Saccharibacteria bacterium | reverse complement strand
ATAACGTAGAGCGCGTCGTAGACACTGATATCGTGCATTGCGGCGAACCGAACCACTTCTTTGAGATCAACGGGCGAGAATGTAAAAGTCTGAATCTCCAGCCGACTCAAAACTTCAAGCGCCGTTTCAATAGCCTCCACACGAATACCCTTTTGATTGCGGAGGACATTCGCAACCTCGTAGAAGAGTAGGTCAGGAGCCGCGACTGTCTCTTCCCCGCGGGCATGGCGCTCCTCAAAGGCAAGCGCTTTTTCGGAATCGCGCTCCTCCTGGAACCACTTCAAAACCACCGATGCATCGAGGACGATCATCGCGAGGTGCGCTGGCGCAATTTCCGTACGGCTTTGGCCGCGTCAAGTCCTTTCAAACGATCGGCGTAGCGCGTGCGCCAAAGCCGAAGCATACGATCCGCATTGAGTCGCTGGACCGAAGTAATGCGAGAATCTTTTTGCGTGACGAAATACTTTGTTGCCATGCCGCAATGCTACCATCACTGCGTCCCAGAAACAATGCTTCTCACATGAATCTTCCCCACCATGTCAAAGTGCCCCCGCTTTTGGCCGTCAACCTCGCCCTCGCCGCAGGGCACGGAGCAGTAAAACGGAAAGTCGCCCTCCTGGGTAACCACGAACTCGACCTTGATAGTTGATTTGGCTGGCATGCGCTGGGATACGCCAAAGGCGTCAATGGAAATGCCGTGGTCGTAGTCATCCTCATTGATCACCGTGGCCACGATCTTGTCCCCGCGCTCGACCTCGATGATCTCGGGGTCGAAGGACCAACGGTCCTTGCGGGCTGTGACGGTGAGCTCACGGACTTTGCCGGTGGTCACGGGTACTGATTTCTCTGGGAGTAGAAAAGCGCGGTAGGCGATGCCACCTAATACGATCAGCACCCCGATGCCGATGAGAATAAAATATTTATTCATGCCGTTCTCCGTTGCCGGAGGAACTGGGCGACCAAAAACCCCACGGCGAACCCCGCCGCCGCGGCCCCCGCCCACGCGGTAGCCGGACTCCGATCCGCTCCGGCTTGCACATCAAGCAAAAAATCAGGTGCCTCATAGACGGTTCCCGGGCTCGACGCCAACACAAAATCAAAGAAGATCTCGTGCAGCCCCGGCTCGGTAAAGGTGTAGGAAAACTCCAAAACCCCGCCCGTGACCGTTAATTTATCCTGGCGGGAGAGGAACGTGCGCTTGTCCGTGCCGATGCCGCCGAGCTTAGCAATGCGGACGGTTACCAGGAGATCATCGGCGATGAGGCGACTGGCCCGGAGGTCCACGAAGGAAGCCAGGAAGGCCGTCTTGGCGCCGACCCGCGGCGTGAAGGGCGCACGGGAGAGGTTGATGAGATAGGTGCCGTCAACCACGCGCTGATCTCCGCCGTTGGCCAAGAGTATACTGGGAGGCCATACCGCGAGCAATGCTACGGCCATAATGACGATGACATTCGTTCTGTCCAAGCGCCTGGCCATTAGTTCACTCTCTGCCAGCTTACACCGCTGTCTCCACTCCGATAGATCGCGCCCTCCTCGCTTGCGGCAGTAAGTTCTTGGGAATTTTTCGGCTGTATGGCAATGGCCGTGATCTTGATCGGCTCGATCCCCTTGAGCTTCTCCCACGTCTTTCCCGCGTCGAGTGTTCTCCACATCCCCTCTTTGGTGCCGGCGTACATGGCTCCTGCATCCTGGTGCAAGGTGGCGAGCGAATAGAGCGTGGTATTGTCAAAAACCGCGGTGTTCTTGGTCCAGCCGCAAAAACAGCTGAAGGATTGGAACAGGCCATCGGCGGTTCCGGCAAAAAGCAAGCCCCAGGTATCCCACCCCATGGATCTATCCATCGATGTTTGGACGGCCATATACTCGAGGGTTCTCACTCCCGGATTTTCCGGCCCATCGTCCATTCGTCTCCAGGAAGAGCCGCCATCCTCACTCTTAAAGATGCCGCTGCCCACCGCATAGGCAAAGAGGAAGTCGGGATTGCGCTGATTGATTGCAAGTCCGTGGATATCCGTCCCTTTTATCCCCTGGTCCGATCTTGTCCAGGTAACGCCGCCATCCACGCTCTTCACCACCCCCAGGTCGTGCCCGCCGGCAAAGATAATTCTCCGGTCTCGCGGATCAAAGACCAAACTCATCCAGTCATCGGCAGCCAGATCGCCTTTGGTTTGAACTCTTTGCCAATTCTTCCCGCCATCTACGCTCTTGAAAAGTCCGCCGTGGGCTCCCAAGAGCAAGTTGTCTTCACCGTCGTAGGCAATGGCGTGAATGTGTTGCGCCCCGGGGATGATCGCCTCCCGCGATTCGCCATGAGCAGTTGGCGCACGTCCGCCCGCGGTATCCGCGATATTGTCTGATGACCGCCAGCCGCTTCCCAAAAAATAGCCAATGCCGAGAGCAGCGAGAATGGCAGGAATAAGCAATTTCTTCATATTAGTTTCAACTTTTTGTTTGCAGAAATTTGTGTACGCCCCAACTGAGAAGTCCAATCAACACCAGAGAGAGTGCAGTGTACAAAACTTTGTCTGAGACAGCCGCTGGCGCTTTCTCCCCGACCTGAATCCAAAAACTTGCAAGCAGGGCCTCATCCGGCCCAAGGTCAATGCCTCGCGGCCGGAACTGCGCGAAGGCCCTGTAGAGACCGGCCTCTGGGAAGGTCACGGCAAACCTGACTACTTCGTCCTCGCCGGCCTCATCATGCACCGCGCCGGGGATGTCTTCATTGCCGTGGGCCCGGGCGAGCGGGAAGATGCCGGGCCGGGTGCCGTGGTGATCACCGCCGCCGTCCCCGGCCGGATGGGTGTGGATGAACTGTTTCCAGTCATCGCGGATAATGGTCAGGTGCATCGCCGCGTCGAGGTAGGGCTCGACCGCCACCTCATCGCCGGTCACGGTATGAATGTCAAAGGCCAGCTCATGTGGATGCCCCTTGGCCACCGGCTCTTCAAGCTCGAGCGAAACCTGGTAGGGCCCGACGATTGCGTTCCGGCCGAAGGAGACCTGCTTATCATAGGATACGCGGGGATCGAGGCGCCGAAACTCCTCGTCAACCGCCCGCACCCGAATCTCCGGGTGGCCGAAGGTATGATTCACACCGTCTTTCTTGATTTCTGACCAGACCTTGTAGCGGCCGGGGGCTTCAAAGATATGAAATGCCGAAAGGACCCCGGATTCCGGCGCCTCGATCTCGGTGAGCGCGATCAGGGCCTCGCGCTCCTCGGGAGTCAGCGTTTCCCAGGTAGACTCGCCGCCAAAGGCCGCAGTGATAGTTTCCCTAGTAATAACGCCGTCTTCGGGGTGGATGTGGAAGAACTCGTTCAGGTCATCGCGCACCCCGATGACGTGCATAATCTTCGTGTGCTCGATCTCAAGCTTCTCGGCGGGAACCGGGATGTTGCCCGGCTTCTCATTGACAAAGAAATCGAGGCGCGTGGTCGTGCCCACGGATACCGGCACCGGGGTGACGTTGAGGTTCACGGCAGTCCCCTCGCGGACTTCTCCTTCCTCATGATACTGAGCGGCCACGTGCATCCTGCCCGGCAGGACGTGCTCTCCTGCCTCCATCGCCGGCTCGCCCATCTGGTGAATGAAGCGAAGCGGCAGATAATATACGAATGTGACGATGAGGAAGAGCGAAAAGACAATGGCAAAGCCGAACCGCCACGGCATGAGCCGCGCCTCAATCGTCCGTTCTAGCCCCGAGTCAATTTTCTGACCTTCTTCATTCATGGACGTGCTGGCCCGTTTTCGATTTCACGTCGCTTTTTGAAATAGTACCACCATATCGGGAACAGCCAGAGGCCGACCAAGACCCAATTCCCGAGCCAAAGCGGGAAACCAAAGAGGCCGGTGCCCGTCGGGAGGTCATGCGCATGGGGCGGTTCGGTCAAGTCAAAACGCTGGACAATGACGCCGAGAAATCGCTCCTCCTGCGTGAGTTCCTCAAGAAGCGTATGCTGGCCTGATGCAACCCACCAATCGTGCGTAAAAAGTCCGAGCACCAGAATGAATCCGGCCACAAACACCATGCCCCAGCCCGTGGCCCGTTCGATCTTGTCTTTCCGAGATAAGAGCCACTGCAAGGCATTGACCCCGAGAATGGCCAGGAGCGCAAGCAGGATGAGGGGCAGGATCCGGCCAATGGCATGCACAAAGAAAAGCATCCAGCCGTAAAAAACATCGCCGGATGCGGCAATGCGCGTCAGAATCACCGGAGTGGCCGGATGCGGGCAGCCGACCCCGATGTTGCCGAGGAATAACCCCAGAAGCAGCGCTTTCAGATAATCGGACTGCTTCTGGATGAATGCCGGGGCCGCGCCAGTGTAGGAGGGCATGCGGAACTTCCAGAGCCCAATCTCGCCGATGGCAAAGAGGAAGGCAAACGCGCCGGCAATGAAATAGAGCCAATTTTTTACGGTCTCAAGCGGCGCGCCGAGCGTGCCAATAGCCACCTCGCCCACGATTGCGGCAATCACGCCGTACATCGAAAGAGTGATGGCCACGCCCAGACCAAAGGCAATGGCAATGCCCAGGCCCTTGCCCGCGCCCTTGCCGAGCGACAGCGGCACAATGACAAAAGCCAGCGGCAGGGTGCAGGGCAATACGATCATTGATAGCCCCGCGGCAAAGCTAAACAGATACCAGCCAAAGCCAACTGGCGTTTGCGGCCCCAGAAAGAAAAACCAAATCAGCCCCAGGCCAATGGCCGCAAAAAGTCCGAGCGCGATCGAGACCAGAACCGTTTTGAATGTGTTAGATTCTCCGTTCACACCTTGTTATGATATTCCTGCGAGCCGGTGGCGTAGTGCGGCCCCAGAATTGGTACTCTGGATTCCCGGGGTGCAAATCCCCGCACTGGCTCGCTCCCGAGCTATCCACAAGGGCTTGACAGGCATGCTGATTCGAGTATACTGGTTGTTGTACCAATTCTGGAACAACGCACTACGTTGGAATCCGCCAAAAGTCCCGTTCTGCGGGGCTTTTTGGTTTTCTAGCGATAAGAAAGTGATAAAAGCGCAAGCGCCGCGCCCAAAAGCCCGATATCGCGGAAGGTCACGGCATCCACGCCAACCAGCCAAAGAATCAGCGCCATCTCCAGTATGGCAAGAAAGGCGGCCAAGCGCAGCAACCGCCGCGGCAGAAACCAAGCAAGAAAAAGCGCGGCCAGGACCAGTTCCCCCACGGCCTGAATTTTCAAAAAATTGTTTATTCCGATTTCGTTATTGATGAAAACCTGCAGGGAACTCGGCAAGGGCCGGAGCGCCCAGTACCAGGCCGTGGGATGGCGGAAAATATCAAGGCCGGAATACACATACATCAGCCCCAGTCCGAGCCGCAGAGTCCACTCAGGGTTCAGTTTGTACAAAAATTTCATCTGAGTATCGATGCCAATATACGAATGATACTAATTATACGAATTTCGGATTGGTATCATTAGTAAATTCGTATATTCGCATCGCTACTAGCTCAACTGTTTAAGCTTCTGGATAAACTTTTCTCGATCAAAACCTCCCATGGCAAACAATTCCCCGTTCAACACAATGGCCGGCGAGGAGAAAATCATGTACTTTTGCACCATCTCCTGTCCCTCGGGCGTGGTTACGTCGAGCTTCTTATACGTAATGTTTGGCCAGTCATGGGCAATGGTCTGCCAAAATTCCTCAAAGGCCCGACAGATCTGGCACCCGGGCGAGTGGAGCACTTCGAGCGACACTGACGTCATGGCCCCATGATAGCACTATACGGCAAACCCAAAAACCCCACCGCATCGGTGGGGATTTTAATTACAGATCGAGTACCCATTATGGGGCTGCGGGCAGGATGACTGAGATTATACAGACCGAGGAACAGTGCTTAGAGGAGAGAGATTGAATCCCTTCTCCGTTTGCACGAATCGGGGACAATAACTCACACGATCCCCCGATCCGATTCCGTCAAACTGACTCCGCAGCCCCATAACGGCTACGAATCCCAGACCGAATTCACTTCAAATGTTACGAAACCACAACCATTCATGATCTCAATGCCTCGCTGAAACTTGTCCTGAGCGTAGTCGAAGGATTCCTAACCTTTTTGCAAAGAACCTTCTTGTCATGAGCAGAGTCGAACGACCCTCCTCTGAATCCACCACGCCAGATTTCTGACATCTGATATCCGATATCTGATGTCTGATCGTGCTGGACTCGGAAATGGGTGGGAGGGGAGAGCGAGTGCTCTGCTCTCCTCCTCCCGGTTACTAGTTCGGGGCTGTTGCCGAGTGTCGGCAAACTTTGCGGCCCTGCCCCGGGGCCAAAGAACTATTTTCCGTTGAACTTCTCCTTGGGCGCCGCGAGCACATCCGGCGTCACCCTTTCGGACGGCGCAGAAGCACTCTCGGTGCTCGCGGCCGTTGCGGCCTCGTCCTCGCGGAGCGGCCGCCAGCGCATGGCGTAGTTTATCCCGCCGAACTTCTCGAAGGTGAGAAATTCCATCACACCACCCGCCGCCGGGACCATTTTCACGACCTGCGCATCGCGGTTGGCGAAGCGCTGGTCGAATGCGACCGCGTGGTTCGCACGCAGCGCGTGCGTCCCGTCGGCAAGCGCGACACCGGCATCCGGGCCCACAATGTCGTAGTACCCGAACTCCGGCATCATCCGCACGACCGTACTGATCGCCCGCCGAACCGCCTCGACGAACTCGGTGTTCTGGCGGTTGATCGCGGGATCCAGACCAGCGGCTCCCTCGAGCTCGCCAACTTCCTGCTCGATCTGGCGAACCGCTTCGAGCTGGGCCGGCGTGATTCCGCTCACCGGCAACTTCGCGACTTCGAACCGGCTGCCCCGATACCACCGGAGCGCCAGTTCCTCGGCCGCCACGGTCCGCCACTGCTTGTCACCCTCCGAAGTGTACCGTTTCCGGTACTGAACCTCGTCGGGTTCGCGGAGCGAACCGTCGGGCCGGATGACCCACATGTCCTGATTCCCTGAGGCGCCCATGCGGCGGAAATGCCCGCCGAAGTCCACGAGCACCTCGCCCTGCGAGCGGCGGTTGTGGAGCTCGATCGCCGCCGTCTCGGCCTCGCGGGCCTCGGCGAAAATCGTTCCGACCGCGGCCGACCACTCACGGATATCGTCCGAGCGCATGAGCTCGAACGCCACCGGGTCTGACGACCAACCGAAGCTGGCCGGCTTCGCAGCGCGTTCGATCTTCTCGCGCAGCGCATCCGCGAAGCAGGTGAAGTGCGGCGCCGCGACGATTACGGCGGCCTCGCGGACGAGCGCCTCGGCTTTCACCTTGGCATCCGCCCGGTCAGCCAGCTCCGCCTCGCCGAGCCGCTCCGGCTCGTAGCCGCGGACGACCCACACCGCGCGCGCGACGACGGCGTCGAGCCGGTCGCCGAACTCCGCGGCACGGTTGACCGTGAATGGCGCAAACAAAACGAGCTCGCCCTCCACGGTCTTGGCCAGCCGATCGCGGTACTCACGCGCGCGGTCATCATACTCCCGCACACGCTCGATTACCGTGACCATCCGGCCAACCCACTCGGCCGGGACGTGCCCCCACGGCGCCTTGCCCTCGGCCACGTAGACCTTAGGGTTTGCAGCCGCGTCCGTGACCTCCCAGTCCTCCCAGGGGGTCGCCACGATCTTGCCGCCGCGGTTTTCAAACACGCGGCGGCCCTCCGCGTAGGGAATACCGATTTTAACGGCGTCCCCAGGGCGAAGCGCCCAGAGCGTGTCGTCCACGCGGCCGACGCGACCTGCGGCGCCGGACGCCCTTTCTCCGCGTCCCAGCAGAATAGGGTTGCCCCGAAGCGGCTCGGTTGCGAGAAACGTCCGGCCCGGATCAGACGACGGCCAGACGCGGAGGATCACTCCTTCTGGCTCGACCGCCGCAGACTCGGCGAAGCCATACAGCTTCTCGCCGATCGCGACCACAGCCGCGGCCGTGATTCGCTCTACGGCAAAACCGATGAGCGGAACCGCGATCTCGATCGCGCCGCGGCCAACTTCGCCGAGCACGACCGATGGACCGGCCGCCGACATCCCGACCTCAATACCCGGCGCGATCTCTCGCCGCCAGATATCATAGGTGAAACAAATCGCGCGGCCGAACACCGGCGCAGGCGCAGCCGAGCGAACGGCGTCGAACGCCTCCCACTCGCGCCACGCCATGGAACGCGGCTCACCGGCTTCGTCAAGGAAGAGCGCAAACTCATCCTCGACGAGATTTCCCCCGCCCTCGACAGTGACTTTCAGAACGTCACCGGGGCGGAGCACGATGAACCCATCTGCCCATCCGCCGGGAATACGTCCGGCGTCGCCGTGGGCCCCATGCGCCGCGACCACCGTTTCCGGATGACCGCGATGCGTTGCCCACTTGCCGCCAGCGTACCTCCGATACGCTCCGGCGGTGTTGACGCGGATCAGCACCGCCTCGCTCGCGCCCCGCGGCGCGGCGAGCACCCAGAACGGGCGGAATTGCTTCCCGCCCTCCAAGGGCTCGATCTTGCGGAGCGCCGCGTTTATCACGCGGTCTTCGGAGACCTCGGCCGGGCGGTGCCGGTCGAGCGAAATCCGCTCGAAGGTCCGCCCACGGCCGGACTCGCCGATGAAGACGATCCGGCCCAGTTTCTCGTCCGCCGTGAGCGTGAGTCCACGGCAGACGTTACCGCCATAAAACTCGAAACACCGCATAGTATTCTCCTTTCGCGGTGTGTGCCCGTGCCTCGCCCGCCCCCATGGCGGACATTGGCTTTGGGCTATTTCTTTTTTCGAAGATCATTTTCTTCAAAGAACAGTCTGTTTCGTCCTTTCGGACTCATCAGTCGGGGCACGCATCCCGAGACAGCTGGGAGATTTTTTTGACGAGGTTCTCCCAAACCCCATGAACTGCGCCGATCAGACGGTCTCGCCGGTCGGAGTGTTGGAATCCTCCCGCTGGAGGATCCACATGTCGCCGTTGAAGGCGACATACATCCGCGTCTGGCCGAGGGCGGCCCCGAGAACGGATGCGAGTCCGTTCAGGAACTCGGCGACCTGCTCGTCCGTGACGGACGAATTGTATAGCGGGTTCTTTTCCCCGCCGTAGGTCGCCTGCGGCTCGTGCCTGCTGCCCGACTTGCCCTCGCCCTCGGGCCACGCGTACACGACCGTGCCGGTCGTGACGGAGCCGGTGAGGTAAGGACGACCGGACGCGGCGCACTCCTCCAGATACGCCTCGACGAGGCTCACCACCTCGTCGGCTTTGTGCGACTTGACATCGGGGCCATAGCCCTCCTGCAAGCCGCACGTGATTGAAAAGCACGGCGCGAGCCCCTTCGAGTTCTTGACGACCTTGTACATACCATCCTCCTTGCTCCGATGTTCGTCGGAGCTTGAACGTGAGTTGCTCTGGCGGATGCGCCATGCAATCCGCCGATTACCCATGAGCGGATAATCCCCTCATACCTCCGAGTCGAACTCGGGGCGCGGGTCACGAGTTCCGCTCGACGCTTGCTCTCGCATTTCCTTCAGCGAGGCGTTGAACCTGCGAGCAAGTAGCTGGAAGCTCAAAGCTGGCAGCTTCGTAAGCTCAACGCCTCGCTGAAAATTTTGGGATGTTCCCATAAATTTGGTTGATAGTAAATAAGGAAAAGCGGCT
>CAYIBD010000026.1:0-10308 GCA_964361655.1 uncultured Candidatus Saccharibacteria bacterium | reverse complement strand
TTTTTCTTTTCTGCTTTTAACGGAATCGGGAATTTCTTTTTGCCCCGAAAACTCCATACGATTTGGTCGCCGAGCGGCGCGTTTCGCGCCGCGAGGCATTGACTTTTCCTACGTGGTGCGCAGGGAGGGATTCGAACCCCCGTAGCCCGTGAGGGCGCGTGGTTTACAGCCACGTGCATTTGACCGCTCTGCCACCTGCGCGAAAGCCGACCCGGGGAGTCGAACCCCGAACCCATGCTTTATCCCGATTTTGCCAAAATTTGCCGAAGCCTGGGGGGAGATTCGAACTCCCGGTCCACGGTTACAGAACTGTTGTCCCGGTAGCTCAAAAATCCTGAAAGCCGGGGGTGGGATTCGAACCCACGACTTGTTTACCCGCCCACCTTTTAAGCCAGGGAGAGGATTTGAACCTCCGACCCACGGTTTACAAAACCGTTGCTCTACCAGCTGAGCTACCCTGGCATAAAAGGTGGGCGGGCTGGCGCAAAACAGCTACTCTCCCACTGAGTTACCCCGGCTTTCAGGATTTTTGTACAGCTACCGAGGATTCCCGGCAAAGCCGGAACTTTACCACTAAGCTACCCAGGCAAATTTTGGTGCAAAATCGAGGACTCTCGATATTGTTATCCCGGCCTCAAAAATATCATCCAAGGTTGCCTGAAAAAAATATCGGAGCAAAAGCATTGCTCTGCCAATTGAGCTAGGTCGGCATATCCTGCTTTGTCGGCAGGATCTTTTTTCGGTCCTTTTTTAACTCCCGCCCGTTCACCGCCGGTGGCGGCTCTGGGTTGAGCACCGCCTTTGGCAGATGATTGCCGTTTTGGCGTCCATCCACTTTCCATTGCTTCAGTTCACCCCAAAACCGTTCCTCGGTGGCGGTGAGCGACCGCTCCCGGGCCTGGAGCGACTCGAGGAGGCGGAAGGCGATGCGCTCGAGCCGCAGCAACCAGAGTCGAATGCGATGAAGCGTCCATACCAGGAGCGCATAGTAGAGATCGCGGTAACGGCGCTGGTGGAAGAATGCATTGATCGGCTCGAGATACTTCTTAAGCCGGCTCGGCCGCGTCACGAAGCTCTCCTCAATCAGCTGCGGCGGCACCTGCAGGAGCAGCGGAATCCTCCGCAGCACGACCGCGCCCACGTAGGCCGATGCTACGAGGAATGCGATGAGGAGCGAGAGATCAATAATCATATATCACAGCTCATAGCGGACAAAGTTCCCCACCTTGATGTTCTCGCCGAACGTCCCGACTGCCTCTCGAAGGATGTCTCCGACCTGTCGCGAAGGGTCGCGGATGAATTCTTGTTCGGCAAGTTCCGTGGCGTTGGCCGGTGCCATGGCAGCAATGTGCATCGCAAGATCGTGAGCCAGACGTCGAAAGTCCGGGTTCCGCGCGACGAAGTCGGTTTCGCACTGGAGCTCCACCAGCACCCCGATCCGGCTATTGGAATGAACGTAGGCCTCAACGACGCCGGCTCGTACCTCGCGCTCGGACTTCCCTCGCGCCAGCGCCCCGACCTTCTCCCGAAGGATCGCCCGTGCGGCCGCAAGATCGCCGTGCCCCTCGCTAAGAGCCGCCCGCACCGCTGCAATCGAGGCGCCGCTTTCGCTCCGTAACTGCTTGATCTTGTCAAGCATTGCCGGATGGTTCTCCCTTGTTTTCTTTCTCGACCGCGTCCGCCGCCTCGCGGCGCTGCCGTTCTCCGTCGGCTAGACCCTCACCGATCGCCTCACGGATACGCCCCAGGAGATACGTAACCGCCGGCCGGGCATCGTCGTTCGCCGGGATGGGGTAGGCCACCTGCCGCGGATCGCTGTCGGTATCGGTCAACGCCACCATGGGTATCTTCATGCCTTTGGCCTCGCGAGCGGCGAGCGCTCCGTGTGCGAGGCCAATGATCACCAAGACGTCCGGTAATTTTCGCAACCGTTGGAGACCGCCGAAGGTCGCCGCGAGATGCGCCATCTCTTCATCTTTCTTCATTCGCTCCCGCTTCGTGTACTTCTCAAAACCACCGCTCGCCTTCTCCTGGAGGAGGTTCTCCCACGTCTCAATCCGCTTCAGGATTACCTTGAAATTCGTGAGCGTCCCGCCGATCCACCGTTCGTTCACGTAGGGCATGTTGAGCGCCTCCGCTGTCTTCCGTACGAGATCGGCCGCAGATGGTCTCGTCCCAACAAAGAGAAAGAGCTTGCCTTCCGCAGCCGACGATCGTAAGAACGCCAGTGCTGCGGCAAGCTTCTCCTTGGTCTTCTCGAGGTCAATGATCGCCACGTTCGAACGAACGCCCCAGAGGTACGGGGCCATGGCTGGATGCCGCCGCGAACGGCTATGCCCGACGTGGACGCCCGCTTGGAGCATGTCCTCCATTTCGGGATCCGCAGTGGAGACATCTTTGGCGACCGATTCGGTAGGTGCCGTATCCATAGCCATCCCAGTGTATCACCTTGAAGAGGGCGGCGCAACCATGCTAGAATAGCCGCGCCATGAAGAAGGGCATCCACCCGACCTACTATCCGAACGCGACGGTACGCTGCGCCTGCGGCCACCGCTTCCATGTCGGATCCACAAAACAGAAACTCGAGGTCGAGATCTGCTCGCACTGCCATCCGTTCTACACCGGCGGCTCGAAGCTCGTTGATACTGCCGGCCGAGTCGAGAAATTCCGCCAGCGCCTTGCGAAGAAAAGACCGTCGGGGTCGTGAGGAACGCCACACCACCGATGCCACCGGAATGGACCTTGAACTATTGAAACGTAAACGAGACGATGTAGCGAAAAAACTTGGGGATGCCGGCCTCCTCCGTGATCCCCAGAAGTTAAAAGCGCTCTCTATTGAGCTTGGCCGCATCGAGAAAGAAATCCATGCGTTCGAGCGCGGTCAGTCCCCAGCGGGATTGCGCGAGAAAGTTATCGTCGAGATACGCGCCGGCACTGGCGGCGATGAGGCCGCGCTCTTTGCCGGTGAACTCGTCAGAATGTACACAAACTTCGCAAAGAAGCGGGGCTGGCAGGTGTTGGCGATTGACTCTCACTCCACTGCTCTCGGCGGCTACAAAGAAGCCGTTTTAGAATGTGCCGGTGAAAACGCCTATGCGCTCCTCCGGCATGAGGCGGGTGTGCACCGGGTACAGCGGATCCCGGACACCGAGAAGGTCGGCCGAATCCATACCTCCACGGCATCCGTTGCGGTGCTGTCGGAGGCCACGGAATCGGATGTTGAAATCAAGCCCCGAGATATCAAGGTAGAATTCTTTCGCTCCTCCGGACCGGGCGGGCAGAATGTGAACAAAGTTGAAACCGCAGTCAGGGTTCATCACCTGCCGAGCGGCCTCGTGGTCGCCTCACAGGAATCGCGCTCACAGCAGAAAAATCGAGAGCAGGCCATGATGCTGCTCCGGACTAAGCTCCTTGCCGCCCGCCGTGAAGCCGAAGCCGCGAAAACCGCTCAAACCAGGCGCGAGCAGATCGGCTCGGCCGAGCGCGCCGAAAAGATCCGCACCTACAATTTCCCTCAAGATCGAATCACTGACCATCGCCTCAAAAAATCCTGGCACAACATAGAATCCATCCTCGAAGGCAACCTCGAGCCGATCGTGGAGGCGTTTGTAACGGCGAACCATTGAAATCGTCAGAAACACGCCCGGGACAATTCGCTACGATCGTAACGAATTGTCGCATCAGGATTCTTAGGTTCGAATTCAAATTCTGACGCCGTAGCGACGGAGCTGCCGCACGAGCTGCCGCGGATTTTTATATACGAAGGCCTTGATGCCGAGATATTTTGCTGCCGTAACGTTTCTCGGCTTGTCGTCGAAAAACAGCATCTCCAAAAATTTAACCCCGGCGCGGCGCCGGGCGATGTCAAAAATCCTTTTTTCCGGCTTTACGCTGCCTACAGCAAATGAACGGACGACCACGGAAAAGAGCGGGTGGAGCCGGAGCTCTGGCCTAAAGGGAAGCGGTGGCGGAACATTGGTGATGACACCGATCCGGTAACCCCGGCGGCGGAGCAGGCGTGCGATCGCCCACATCGAGTGGACGCGACGGTACCGCCGAGGCATGACCGAGCGAATATCAGCCACCCGAATCGGGGGAATGCCGAATCGGGCCGATAGTCGCCGAAGGTACTCGCGGTGAGAAATCAGCCCCTTGGAGAGGAGGCGCCGGTCAGGCCGCATGACGGTGATGAGTCGATCTCGATCAATACCGAGTAATCGCGCGTGCCGAGTGAAAATTCCGGCCGAGTTATCCTCGACCAGCACCCCGCCGACGTCAAAAAATATCGCCTTAATCATCAATGTGATGCAGATATGCGAATACTGTCCTGATCAACGGATATGCAAATCCGCATATCTGTAGATTCGCATTTCATCCGTAGATCCGCATCATATAATTCGATCAATGTCCTCGGCGAGCGAGAGCACGCGGTTGGCATAGGCAAGACAGGCGTAGCGGGCAGAACCGCTCGCGGGGCAAGACGATCGGCCGCTAATGTAGGTTCGCGCTGCGCCAAGCTCTCCGGCGCGGGTCTTTGAATCAGCGCCTGCCTCGGCAAGAAAGATTGCCGAGGCAGTAAAGGCGTCTTCAATGTTCCAGGGATTGGGCGGGTTATGGCCGGTAAGCTCGGCGGTCTTGGCCTCAAAGCGGAGCCACGTCGTCGGAATAAATTGCGCCGGCCCCATCGCTCCGCCGCAGCCGTAGGAGGGACGCCGCGACACCGGCATGCGGTCGGGGTCGAGATTCAACTTCGACGTTATCTCGAAAAAGGCATTCTTCTGGGCTTCGGCCGCGGAGCGTCGGCCGAGCCGAACGTAGCAATCATACATGTCGGTCTTCCAGTTGCCGGTTCCGAGATACGTGCCGGCACTTACCACTCCGCCTTCAAACTGGCGGCCGGTCTCAACCTCGAGGAGCGCCAAGAGAAATGCCGTCCGGATGCCAGTCCGATTTGCCGCAAGCTCGGCAAACTTCAGGGCGTCGGCGGCTGAGATGCCGGTCCGCTCAAGGTAGAAAAGCTGGGTCTTCAGTGCTGCGATGTCACGCTTCTTTTGTGCGAGGAGCTTCTGGAATTCCGCCTCCTTCCCCTTGGTGAGTTTCAGGATGCGGTCCTTCTCGAGCTTCTTCTCCTGCACCGCACGACGCTCCACCTCGGCGAGGGCCCGGAGGGAGAGCTGTTCGGCGCGAAAATCTTCTAGCTCATCTTTTTCCTTCTGGACCTGCGAGCGCGTTTCACGAAGTTCGGCGACCAGCTGCTCTACCTGCCGCTGCAGGTCGCGGATATTGTCGAGCGCCGAGAAGAATTCAGACAGCGTTTCGTTCTTGGCAAGCACGACGAGCATGTTCTCCTGATCATAGGCGTAGAGCTGCCGGATGCTCGAAGCCAGAATGGCGCGGTTCTTTAGGATGCGGGCCGTAAGCGCCTCAATGTCGGCGGCTTTGGCCTGGACGTCAATCTCGGCCTGACGGATGGCAATGCCAAGACGCCGTATTTCGAGCTCCCGCCTCCGGATTTCATCGTCGAAGAGCTTAATTTGACGCTTGAGGGTCCGGGCCTCATCCTGCGCCTGCGTGATTTCGCGGTCGAGAGCAATCGCCTCGCGCTCGAGCGCTTCGAGTTGCGACTGCAATGCCTGACGGAGCGTCTCGTGGTTCGACGCCAGCGTCGGATGTACCGCTGCAAGGGCGAGCAGGAGAAAAATAACCGCGGCGCCATTCAAGCGTATGGTGTCCCGCCATGGCCAAATACCCTCCTTGCCGCGCATGGGGTGAATTACCCGCCGTCGCAGAAAGCCACGGGCGGAAGCCCGTGGAGGAATGCTGGAACAGCGGGTATCCTCGACCGGGTCGAAGTATCTCATGCTTTGGCGGGTTCCGCTGCATCTTGCTTTTTCGCCTCCGGCGAAAAAGCAAGATGCCACGGCCGGAAGGCCGTGGAGCTTCACTTCACGCCTTCCTCCGCTGGCTCGGCCGCCTCAATCTTGGATGCCCTCTCCTCGGCCTTGAGTTCGCGCTCGGTCTTGACTTCGGCGGGTGCCGCTTCCGGCGGCGCTGCCGCTGCCTCTTCCTCGACCCGCGGCGGCTCAATCAAGGCCAAAACCTCCTCCAGCGGGGCATGGGCGCTAACTCCCGCAGGCAGCGTAAGGTCTTTCACGTGGATTTTGTTGCCGATCTTCTCCAATAACGTAAGGTCAACCGGAATCTCGTGCGGCAAGTCCTTGGGCAGGGCTCTGACTTCGAGCTCGTGAACCACCTTTACCAGGATACCGCCTTCACCCTCAACGGCCGGAGATTCGCCAATGAAAGCGAGCGGCACCTTGGCCTCAATGGGCTTGTCCATGCGTACGGCGTAGAAATCAGCATGGATGGGTTCGAGCGTCAGGGGATCCTTGGCGACATCGTGAATCAGGACGTTATAGCTTTTGCCTCCCACAACCTTCAAGGTGACTAAGCTCGTCTCGCCGGCTTCGCGGAGCACGTTCTCAAAATCTTTCATCAATACGGAAAGAGGTGTGGAAGGAACGTCTTGGCCGTAAAGTACCGCAGGCAAAATACCCTCCTTGCGGAGGGAATGGGCCTTCTTTCCTGGTTCGGAACGCGGTTTTGCAGATATTTCTGGCATAGATATTCATTCTATCATACGGGGAGTAAGACAAAAAGACCGTGGCGCTAGGGGCTCTTAGCTTCGCTCCGGATGACTTGCGGATGGCTATATTTTCACAAGGTTCGGCGGCGTTCTGCCTTCTAGGGCCTCGATGATATTTTTTGCCGCCACCTCACCCATGCGCTGCCGCGTTTCCTCTGTTGCGGATGCGGTGTGCGGGGTGATGATGATGTTTTCAAGCTCGGCGAGGCCCGGAGTCAGTTCGGGTTCGTGTTCCCAGACATCAATGGCCGCACCCTTGATCGTGCCGGCTTTCAGCGCATCGCGGAGCGCGGCCTCATCCACGATCGGGCCGCGCGAGGTGTTAATCAAATACGCGGTTGGTTTCATGAGCTTGAGACGCTGGGTATTGACTAGGTGCCGGGTCTCTGGAAGCAACGGGGCATGGATGGAGACGAAATCGGCCTCGCGGAAAACATCATCCACGTTGACGCGAAACTCGGCGCCGAATTCTTTCTCAAATGCCTCGTTTCGTTTGACGTCAAAGTGAATGACCTTCATGTCAAAGCCCTTCACGGCATGATGAGCCACGGCCGCCCCGATGCGGCCAAGACCAACGATGCCGAGGATTTTATGCGAAAGATCCGTGCCGAGTAACAGTTCCGGCTCCCAGCCCTTGAATTTGCCGGCGCGCGAGAAGCGATCGGATTCGCTCACCCGATGCGCAATGGCTAACATGAGGGCAAAGGTGTGCTCGGCCACGGTTTCTGTCGCCACTTCCGGCGTATTGGTTATGAGAATCCCCCGCTCCGCCGCGGCTTTCACGTCAATGTTGTCAAAGCCAACCGCGTAGTTGGCGAAGATTTTCACTCCCGACGCCTTTCCGGCATCCAGCACCTCGGCATCAATCGTATCGGTCAATAGGCAGAGCACTGCATGGTAGTGATCCTGCCTCAACGCATCGATCAGTTCCTGCTTCGAAAGCACCCGGTCATAAGGGCTTATTACGGTGCTCCACCCTTTTGCGACGAGCATCCCGACACCTCGATTCGGAATTTTCCGTGTAATAAATATCCTCATACCCCAACTCAACATTCAATGTTGAACATGTTGATTTTGTGCGAGACCGATGCGATCGAAACGGTGATCGTCGGGGAAAGCACTCTTGATATCACAGCTCTTAACGAAAGAGTGGTAATCGGCTGAATCTTTGAATTGAGCGAGTATCACTGACGTATCGAGGAAAAGGCCCCAGCGGTTTCCCGCCAGGTAGTCCTGAAAACTTGACCATGGATAGCTGTCTTCTCTCCCCCGCCACGATTCGAGCTCACGAGGGTTCATATGGACGTATGCCGAAAGATATGAAAAGTACTCATCTCGATCAACGCGGACGAAGTGGAACCGACTGCCGAAGAGGTGACCAGTCCGTTCGTTGCGCATATTGAAGTATTTTGTATAGGCATTGCCTAAGCGCTGCATGTATCGGGATATGCCATTTGCAGTCTCCGAACGCAGAATGAGATGAAAGTGATTCGGCATGAGACAGAAACCCAATAGGGTAACAACACGATGGATCAAACATCTCTGCACCACCTCATCATCCAACATTGAATGTTGAACAAGGGTAATGGCACGGCGGATGTTTGGAACAATGGCCTCTCCCTGGAAAACGCAAAGCAATGTCATAAACCGCCACCGATCTCGATCATCGAGAAAGATGCGACGCTTCTCAACCCCACGATTAAAGATGTGATAGTATTCGCCTTTTGCTATTTCTCCACGGCCCATATTTCTTTCGCACAATAACTCACTTCATCCCTTTGTTCAACATTGAATGTTGAATGGGGACTAAATTCTGGCGACGGACCCAAAGAGCATCAACTTTTCTCGAACAACTTTGGCCATGGCTTCTTCGGCTTTGGGGAATAACTTATACGGGGTGGTCTCCTCGGGATGGCGGGCGAGTTGCTCGCGGAGGCCCCCGACAAACGCAACGCGGATATCAGTGTTGATGTGAATGTTGGCAATGCCGGCCTTGATTGCGGCGCGGATTTGATCGTCGGGGATGCCCGAGCCGGCATGGAGCACCAGGGCGCAGGCGGGTGGGACGGCCGCACGGATCTTACTGATGCGCTCGATGTCGAGCGCCGGCTCGTCAAGCGAGATGCCATGGATATTGCCGACGGCAATGGCCAGGCGATCGACCCCAGTTTTCTCGACAAATTCCGCCGCCTGTTTGGGATCGGTGAAATCCTCGGGCCTAACCTCAATTTTCTCTTTTTGAACTTTCGACTCGCCCCGTAAATACCCGAGCTCGCCTTCGACGTTCAAATCTTGCTGCCTGCTTCCTGCCTGTCCCGTACCGAGCTTGCTCTGGTGCGGGGCTTCCTGCTTCTTTGCGTACGCCACTACCTCGGCTGTGCCTTTCACATTACTCTCGAATGGCTCGGCTGATAAATCAACGTGAATTGAATCGTAGCCGGCGTCTATGGCGGCTTTTGCGCTTTCGACCGACTTTGAATGATCGGCGTTCAGGAATATCGGAATCCCGAACTCATGCCGCAATGCCTGGCGCAGGGCCACGGCCTCCAGGAGCCCCATGTGTTCTCGCTCCCCTTCCGAGGTCCCGATGATGGCTGGCGATCCGAGTTCTTTGCATACTCGGCAGATCACGCGCATCTGCTCAAGAGTGGAGGCATTGAAATGCCCAGCAGCCCAACCCTCCTTGGTAGCCCGCTGGAGAATTTCGTTTAGCGAGCTCATAGGGATCTAGGGACGTAATCCGCCGGGGCCTTGGTGAGGTACTCCTCAAGCTCGGAGCGTGTCAGGAGTCCGGCTCGTGCTCCCACCCGCTGTACCACGGACATTGAATTCACCGGGCCCCAGCGCAGGGCCTCGGCAACGCTCTTACCAAGAATGAGAGCCGCAACAAAGGTTGAAGAAAAGGCGTCGCCAGCGCCGGTCCTCTGCAAAGGCGGCTTGGGATCAGGGTAGAGCGGTATATACCAGGCATTGGTGCCGTCATAGGCATACGCACCATTCACCCCATCGGTGATGGCCACCATCTTGGGGCCGAGTGAGGCAATGCCCTTCAAGAGCTTTAGCGGCTCCTCGTCATCTGTCCGCAAGATTCTCTTGGCTTCTTCTCGGTTGCAGAAAAATGCGTCCGTTCGCCGGTAGATTTTCGCAAGCTTCTCCACGCCGAATTTTATCTGATAGGTGCCGGGCTGGAACGCAAGCTTGACCGAAGGATGGGCCTCGAGATAGGCGGCAATCTGATCGTGAAACAGGAGGGCGTTCTCCCCTACCGATGAGAGATATATCCACTTTGGCTCGCCGATATCCGGAAGTTCGTAGTCATAGCGTTCGTGCTTTATCAAAATAGTGCGGTCGGCCTCGTACCAGAGAACATAGTGGTAGTTGGTCTTCTCGCCCTTATTGACTTTCACAAATTCCGTGGCCACTCCTTCGGCCTTGAGCGCATCCAGACACTCTTGGCCGAAGTAATCATCCCCCACATTTGAGACGAGCGCGCTCGAAAGCCCCAGGCGGGAGGCGGCCACGCTGGCGTTCGCGCTATTGCCTACGGCCGGCACAATGGTCACGTCCTCGTAGGGAATCTTATCGGCAAAGCGCATGCAGATCTCGCATTGCTTGTGGTCAAGCCGGCAGTGCACCGAGGCCTCTTTCAAGCGGATGAAGGC
>CAYIBD010000025.1:8453-10701 GCA_964361655.1 uncultured Candidatus Saccharibacteria bacterium | reverse complement strand
TAATTCCCGGATACTTTTGAAGGAGGAGTGCTGTCGCACCGGAAACTTGGGGAGCGGCCATCGAAGTACCGCTCAACTGAATGAGATCCCCCGCCCGATCGGCAATACCGAAGAGTGACCAGAGTTTGCGCGATTCGGTAGACGGCACGCCGCCGGGGAAAAGATAGGCAATGTGACTTGGCACAGCATCATATGCTGGCCAGATCCCGTCGTCACCGCCAATGGCAACAAGATCCGGTTTCATAATGCCTTCCCATGTTGGCCCGCGGCTCGAATAGAATGTGACCGTCGGCGGCTGGCTTGTCCCAACCGCGCCGACGGTTATAACCTCCGGCACACAGCCTGGCATATCAATTGTCTGCTGATTTGGTCCACTGTTCCCCGCCGCCGTCACGACCGCAACGCCGCGCTTTGAGACGAGATCGGCCAGATACTGGGAGAGAAGAAAATCCATGCAAGTCGTAGGGGGCGCATAGCTTCCACCGATGCTCAAATTAATGACCCTAGCGCCGTTTCCCACCGCGCCCTCGATGCCAGCTACGATCTCGCTTTCGTATGCGCTGGGCGCCTGCCAGCAGTAAACCCAGCCGCCTACCGGGCTCTGACCCGGGGCGTGCGACGCGCTATGCACGCTTAAACACCAACTCCACAGGGACCCGCTCCCAAAGACTTTGGCATTATAGATCTTAGCACGGTGGGCCACGGCACTCACGATTCCTGCCACATGCGTTCCGTGCCCAATGAAGTCGTCGGTCGTATCTGCCGGGCCGTAGATTTGACCCGAACCAGCCCAAAAACCAACCGCTTGATCGTTCAACGGCGAGAGATATGGAGTCTGATCTGAATAGGAACGTCCATTATAAGTTCCATACTTCACCCGATACGCCGAGTAGGCGGTATCGAGATAAAAAGTTGCTTCGGCAAACGTAAAACTGGGCTGAAGAGGATACCCATTGGGTGGACTCACGCAAGATATGGCGCCGATCTGATCCCCGTAGTTGCCGTCGCCGTCAACATCCACCGAGACACCGTCGTAACCCAAGGACACGCGAAGCTCTTGGGTTTCAACACCGAACTGCTGCGGCAACGTGACCTGGTTGCATATCACTTCCGGCTGCGTATCGCTCAATGCGATGCGATACTTCTTGCCATGTAACGTGAAGGTTCCAAGCTTCCATATCCCTGTTAGGGAGGGTAGCGCTCCAGGGGGCGCGGTTGTGGCAGTGCCAGTAAGTGCTACCTCGAACTTCTTCGGGAAATCACCAGCTTCGACCGTTGGGGTGAACGCCGGCGTCCAAAAGCTCGACAGTGCATAATCGAGATAGACCGGAAACACCCGATTTGAGGTCGGCTTCATGGCGAGCTCTGCGGTCCAGAGCCGCGGAGAGAGTGACGGTGGGACGCGGACTTCAACGCGCTCCGACGGCGGGACAGAACCTGCGGCCGCTGAGCGTCCGACAACCTGACCGAGTTCGTTCTTTACGATCAAATCCAGATCGGCTTGCGCCGGAAACTGACCGAAGACTGCCGGCCAAAGAGCAACCACATTCAGCCACCCTCCGGACCCGGGGATGTTGATGGGGAACGTCCGGGAAGTCTGGTTCTCCTGGAAAAAGAAATTATACCGCGCCATATCCGGGCCGGGGCTGTAAATCCCGCCGCGCGGCGCGATGGCAACGGAACGGAGTCGATCCACGCCGGTATCTACAACCCCGACCGTGACGCCGGCGCCGGTGATGGACCCCGATGCCGATGGGGAGTTTAGTTGCGCGAGGCGAAGTGGAGCCGGCGACAGTCCGTTCAGCGTCACCAACTGATCCCGGAGGACGGCTCGGACATTCGGCTCCTGCCGGAGTGAATCAACGGCGGCGGAATCGGCATGCGCGAAGGAGAGAAAGTTCATATTTGGCGTCCGAATCTCCCGGATGTCTCGGCCTTGGATGGCCTCAATCCTTGTCCGCAACCGGCTGACGTCTGCCGCCGATGACGCCGGGTCATACAGGATGACGAAACGCTGGGTTTTTTGGAGTACCCGCTGCCGCTCCGGCGCGGAAAGAAAGTGAAAAGGATCAGCGGCAGAGGCGTTCATGAGCTCTGACGGTTGACCGCTGACCAGCCGTGGTGTGATCACCTCCTGGCTACCATCCGGAAGGTTTACTGTCCCGGACAAAAACACTGCGTCTGGAGACAGAGATGCCGCCCCGCCCGGACTAACTTCCCCCGTTCGGTTCGAAACCAAAACCAGACC
>CAYIBD010000025.1:0-8353 GCA_964361655.1 uncultured Candidatus Saccharibacteria bacterium | reverse complement strand
CGCTCCACCCCACTCACGGCGTAGACCGACGTCTCGGCTTTGATTTTGAGTTCGATCGTCTTTACTGCCGTCACCTTGGCCTGGGCCTGCACGATGTCCGGCACCTGGTGCGGGAGTACGTTTACCAGCTGTGCTACTCCCGGGGCGCCAAGGTAAAGCTGGTTTTTCTCTACCGTCACCTGCTCGGTAGTAATCGCGCTCACCCCTTGAGTTGAAACGGAAACGGCCTTTTCCGACGGTTGAAGCTGGATTGTTACGGCCTCCAATGCTCTCGCTGAAGGTTGTCCTTCGCTCTTGACCGGCACCACGATCTGCTTCGTTGCCGTGGCCGGGCAGACCACGGATTGGCCTTGCTGGATACATTCCGCCGGCAGCGGCCCAAGAGTTTTCTCGAGTGTTATGACAATGGTCTGGGTCGGCGTGGCTTCAACTTTCACCGGACCAATTGTGCTCCACGCGGAGCCGGCAGGCAACATGAGAGAAGCGGGCTTGGCTTTCTCCGAGGGAGCCCGGTCGGATTTAGCCGGAAGCGGTTCGGGAAAGGACTGGAGAGAAGGCACGGGTTCGGATGTTGACGGCACTGGCTGCGGGGTCGGCAGGGGAACGGCTGGCACCGCGCAGTAGAGCACGTTTCCCTGACTGTCGCAGCTGCAGTACTGCGGGCAAGAGGAGAAGATTGGGTTCGGAACAGGCGGTATCTGACCCATTGGAACTACGCAACCCTGGACATTGCCCGCTTCATCATACGTGCAGTATGGAGACCGCAATGGCGACGTCGGAGTGCCTTGTGCCGCTGTCTCGAAGTGAAAAAGAAATACAGCCGCGGCAGCCAGTAGAGCTGCGCGTATCATAAATGGAAAAAATTGACTCTCATCATTCATAACGCGTCATAACACGGCAGGCGCGCGTGATGTTACTCCCCGGCCAACACCTTGTCAAGAACGGTTTTAAACTGCTCAAAGGGTAGCGCGCCGACCACGGACCGGCCGTTGATGAAAAAGGTTGGGGTGCCCGAAACCCCGGCGGCCTGGCCGTCGGAAAAGTCCTTGGCCACCTCCTCGGTATACTTTCCAGAATCGAGGCAGGAGTTGAAGCTAGCGGTATCTAGTTTCAATTCTGCGGCCCAGCGCTTGTAGTTGGCGATGCTCATCGAATCTTGGCGTGCGAAAATCAGATCGTGGTACTCCCAAAACTTCCCCTGCTCGTCAGCACACTCCGCCGCTTCGGCAGCTTTTTCGGCTTCGGAGTGAATAGAGCTGATCGGAAAATCCCGATAGACAAACTTCACCTTGCCGGTCTTGATGTATTTCTCCTTGATCTGGGTTAGGGTTTGACCCCAGAAGCGGGCGCAGAATGGACACTGGAAATCGGAAAACTCGATCATAGTCACCGGGGCGTTAGGATCGCCGAGTATGGGGTCATCGTCGGCTGAAACTTGGCTCGGAGGCACTGGCGTGCCATTGCCGGTCGGCGGCCTCTCTGGTGACGGCGCTGGTCGCACGCCCAAACCTCCGTTCACGTAGACAATGGCTAAGGCGATGACCGCCCCCGCAACGATGATCGCGCCGGGAATTAAAAAATTGCTCTTCCCCTCGGCATCTCCCATACGCTCCGTACCGTATCACAGTGCCTGAACTGCCGCAACGCCATAGAGCTCACGGTGCAACGCTGGCAAGATCGAACGACGGATCGGCGAGCCGGCTCGCCAAGCCGGCCACGGGCGTTGCGGCTTGGATGAGCAAGGCGGCTGTGGCCTTCGCCTCGGGGTGATTGATGAATACGGCCCCAACGAGCGTATCCCCCCGTAGAGAAAACTGTTCGTAGCGTTCGCCGTCGGGGTGGCGCCGAGAGAGGCGCACGACCCCTGGCCGCGAATCGATGTCGCCGATGAATTGAATAACGTATCCCAGGGTCTTGATGCTGTAACTCGAGACGTGCTGGAAGGGCTGGCGCGACGTCCGGCCCGCCATGTTCGCCCCGGCGGTCTTCCCCTGCAGAAACGCGTTCGTCCAATTCCCCCGACTTCGGTACGTGCCGCTCGCGACATCGTAGCATGCGGCCACGTCGCCGGCGGCAAATACCCCTCCTACCGCAGTCGCCAAGCATTCATCGGTCTCTACTCCATGCGGCGTAACGACCACGCCGCTACCCTCGAGCCAGCCTACATTCCGTTCTAGACCAATCCCAAAACCAATGAAGTCGCACGCGAGCGACTGGCCGCGCTCGGTCCGGAGGCCTCGAACCTGTTCATCCCCCTCAATGCGTGTAACAGCATCATCCGTGAAAATCGGCTCAATGCCACAACGGTGAAAGTGTTCATGGAGGAACGCGGCTCCGGCGGCTTCGAGTTGACGGTGGAAGAATGCCGGCCCGCGGAGGATGAGTGCCGTCGGAATATGGGCTTTTGCAAGGATATCGAGGTACTCAAGGGCAATAAAGCCGCTGCCAGCCACAAGGGCGCGCTCGGTCCCGGCCAGGAGCTCGAGCATCTGATCTGCATCTTCGATGGTCTGGAAGCGCGAAACGCCCTTGAGGCGCTCGCCGGGGATGCCAAGCGGCCGTGGCTCTCCGCCGCTTGCGATCAGCAGCTTCTCGAAGCCGAGCTCCTGCCCGCCGGCGAGCCTCAATCGCCGTTCTGGTGCGTCAAGGCTGATGGCGCGCTCACCAGCCATGAGCGCGATGCGCTTGGCAGGGTAGTCAGCCGGCGTTCGCAGGAAGACCCTCTCCCGCGGAACCTGACCGCGCACGTAGTGCGGCAGGAGCACCCGCGAGTAGAGGGGGTGGGGCTCATCCGAGATGATGGCCACCGAGCTTTCCGGCTTAAGCTCGCGGATGGTCTCAGCCGCCGTTGTACCCGCAACTCCTCCCCCGACGATGAGGTAATCAAACCGTTCCATGACGTATCCATTGTAGGGGCAGTGGGCTAGAACGCAAAACTCCTCCGATGACCATCGGAGGAGTTTTGCTGACGGACCTTAGCGGTAGCCGCCCCGCCGCGGCCCGGACTCTTGCATCCGGGCGCGGTGACAGTCGCGGCAGTAGAGGGGCGAAGTCGGTGCGCCATTCGCATCGGTTCGCGGTTGGAACGGCAGCTCTTTGATCTCAACCCCGCACTGCGCGCAGGTCCAGACAACTCCGTCTTTGGGGCTGAAAGTCGGCCGAGGGCCGGCCCCATAGCCGGAGGAATCACGCTGATACATGAGATGCTACGAATACATGCTATTTTACGAACGATACCAAGTAGGCATACGTAGCATCTCGCCGAGCGAGCTGTCGTAAAACAAACGTATTCGTCTACACCGTTATGGAAGACCTTTCCGCTGGCTTGGAGCCAGGGTAAGGCCAGGGTAGCATGGCAGCGCTCCCCATGCAAGCCATGTCAAAATATGCGGACGATGTCGCGGTACGTGATGGCGGCCATGAGGAAAAGGAGCAGCACGAACCCGATTTGGTGCACGGCCTGTTCGAGACGCTGGCTCACCCGCACCCCGCCGCGGACTTTTTCGATGAAGAGGAAGAGGATCCGGCCGCCGTCGAGCGCTGGCACTGGCAGGATGTTCAAGATGGCGAGGTTTATCGAGAGTACGCCGGCGAGTTCCACCAGGTACACCAAACCCAGTCGCCGCGTCTCGCTCGCGAGATTGAAGATGCCGACGGGTCCCGCGACATCCGCGGGGACGGCACCCTGCGAGACGAGGTCCCGCACCACGTGGCCGAGTGCGGCCACGATCGCCACGACGGCATTCACCGTCGTCTTTACCCCATCCCACGGCGCCCGCAACCATGGCGAACGGACAATACCCACCCGGGCCATGGCAATGCCGAGCGGCCCTTCGCCTTCCGGCGGAGCGACGCGGGCCGTTACGGTCAGCGCCAATGGTTTTTTCCCGCGCTCTACAACTATCGCGACTGCCTCTCCCCGATGCGCCTCAATGAATTCCTGAACTTCATCAATCGCCGCAATTCTGAATTCTGCCCGCCCTCGGCCGAGCCGAGGCGAGGCCGGGGAATCCTGAATTCTGAATCCAGAAATGACATCGCCGAATTTCAGCCCCGCGGCCTCGGCTGGGGAGCCCGGGCTAACTCCAATGATCGTGATCCGGGCCTCCTCCGCGGTCTCACCCTCATCAAGCACGGTCGGCAACCCAAGCCCATGGCCGATGGAGAAGAGCACCCAGGCCAGCACCACATTCATCACCACCCCGGCGGCAATAATGGCCAGGCGCTGCCGGATTGGCCGCGAACTAAAGCTCTCCGGATTCCGCTCCGCCTCCCCGCCCTCGCCAAAAATCTTCACGTACCCGCCCAGGGGAAAAAGATTCAGCGCATAGCGCGTGCCTTTCCGCGTGATGCTGGCGAGGCGCGGCGGAAAGCCAAAGGCAAACTCCTCCACCCGGACACCGAGTTTCCGCGCCACGACAAAATGGCCCCACTCGTGCACCAACACTAACAGGCCCAGCAGCAGGATAAAAAGTAAAACAGTAATCAGCATTGCGGGGCAATTCTACCGCACGATATGTTTCCAAGCAATCACGGGGACAATTCGCTCCGATCGTTCTATTTTGTCCCACCCGCTGCCGGCGGCGTCGGCTGCTCCCTTGTGCGGGGTGAATGGAGATAAAACAAGTACTCCACGTTGCCCTCGCTGCCGCGGATCGGGGACTCCATAAATCCGAGCTCCCGCCAGGCGTCCGACTGGAGCCACTTGCGGAACGTTTCGACAAGCGCTGACCGGACGCGCTCGTCGCGGAGGATGCCGTGCTTCAGGAGCGACTTGTCCTCAATTTCATACTGCGGCTTGAAGAGCGCAATCACGCCCCCCTCTTCGGAAAGCCAGCCACGCACGATGGGAAGTACAGCACGGAGCGACGTGAAAGATACATCAATGGTAACAAGATCCATCGTCTCACTATGCTCCCCTAGGAGGGCGCGAGGGGGGTGCGTTTGGGAACGCTCGAAGCGACGAGCGGGCATGGTGTCGCGGCGCAGCCGCGACGAGCGAGGAGCTTCGGCGAGTGCAGCGCGCCTCGCTGGGGCGCGCAAACGTTTCCCAAACGCATCCCCGAGCGCCCTCACGTCGACTCCTTCCATCACGATGACCCGCGGATCCTCCCGGAGCTTGAGATCCAACTTGCCGCGGCCGGCGTCAATGGCAAAGACCTTGGCCGCGCCGTGCTTCAAGAGCACCTCGGTGAACCCGCCGGTGGCCGCGCCGATGTCGGCGCACACCATGCCCGAAACCTGGATCCCGAATGTCTTGATCGCTGCCTCCAGTTTATAGGCCCCGCGCCCGACGAACTCCCGCTCCGGCCGCACTTCAATTACGTCATCTACGCTGACAAACTGCGCCGGCGATACCGCCTTCTGGCCATCCACAAAGACACGCCCTGCAGTTACGAGGATAAAGGCCTCCTGCCGGTTAGCAGATTTTTTGCGTCGAACCAGTACCTCATCGAGTCGTTGACGGGGCATGTCTGAATCATGAATCGAGAATCATGAATCAGGATTTTGCGCACTTGCGATTCTTGATTCCTGCTTCATGCTTCTTGCTTCACCCACTCATGATCTCCCGCTCCTTCGATACCCCGAGGTCCTCGATTTTCTTGTTGCACTCCCCCACTATCTTCTCCACCTCCTGTTTTTGTCGGAATCTATCGTCCTCGGAAATTTCCTTGGCCTTCTCGCGGACATCAATCTCTTTCATGGCCTCATCGCGGGCTCGGCGAATCTGGATGCGTGAGTGCTCGAGCTTTTCCTTGAGCAGCCGCACGAGATCACGCTTGCGCTCTTCGGTGAGCATCGGCAATGACAACCGGATAGTGTCTTTGTCGGCAATCGGGTTCAAGCCCAGCGATGAGGACTGGATGGCTTTCTCAATGACAGGCAGCAGGGATTTATCCCACGGCTGAATCACGAGCTGGCGCGGCTCGGGCGCGGAAATGGCGGCAAGCGCCTTTAACGGTTGGGGCGCGCCGTAGGCCTCGATCTCGAGATCCTCAACCAAGGCCGGCGAAGCCCGGCCAGTGCGGACGGCTGCGAGCCCTGATTTTAGTTCCGAGAGAACCCGTTCTAATTTTGGCTGGAGGTAAGGCATACCTAATCAGTTTTACGAATTACGAATTCTTACGAATATACGAATCCCGTCATGCTATTCGTAAATTCGCATTGATTCGTAATTCGCAAAGCTATGGTTGTACCACGGCGTAGATGGTCTCGGATTGCTCCCGATCAACGAAGAGCTGGACGATTCGCCCCTGACCTGGGGATGACAAGAATTCCCAGCTTTCGCCGCCATCCCGGCTCGCGTAGAGCTGGCTGCCAGCGGAAACGAAGAGCCGATTCGTATTCGTATGGTCTACGGCGATGGCGAGTACGGGTAAGGCGTCGGGGGGGATGATAAGCGGTAGCGGGCTGAACGTCCGAGCGTTGTCCCGGGAGCGCAGCAACCCGTACGCGGAGCCGAGGTAGAGCGCCCCCGCTCGGTCCACTACCCATTGCTGCCCTTCCTTCGCGCCGGAGAACGATCGCAACGCCGACGTAACGTCCACCCAGCTCTGCCCGCCGTCAAGAGTCCGAAACACGTTGCCCTCCGGAGACGAAACGAACCGGATGCCGGGACGGGCTGGGTTCACGACGAGCCGCGTGAGGCCATCGGCAAACCACCGGATGAGCCGCCACGTTCGGCCCTCATCGCTTGAGCGGAGCAATCCTCCCTGCCCGGTCACGATGTCCACGGTGCGAGCGCCAGCATCATGGTGCACATCGAACACCCCGAAGCGCTCAACCGGCGTAACGTACACTTCCTGAAATGACTTACCGTCGTCGCCGGTACGGAGGAGACGCCCATGGCGATCTTGGAAAATCGCCACGTACCACTCGCTGGGATCGGAGCGGTTCACGGCGAGCGCGAGCACGTTCGTCGTCGGACCGAGCCGGGCTCCGCCCTCGACCTCAACGCGGGCCCAGAGATCACCGCGGCTGACGCTCACCCAAAGGCCGCTGTCGGCCGTTGCGAGGAACAGGCGCTCCGGACGCACCGGGTCGGCGATGAGGCGATTGACGCGGACCGCGGCAATGGTGCCGCCGCCCCCTTCCACCCACACCCGCTGCTGCCACGTCTTCCCGCCGTCATCCGAACGGAAAAACCCTCGGTCAGCCGGCCCCTCTGGCTGAGTTTGGTTCGGCGGCGGGGGTGGCGCGGGGCCACCATCCCTCTTGAGAAGGAACGGTAACCCCACGATGAGGAAGGCCCCCACGGCAAAGATCGCAAGGAAAAGGATAACGGTTGTCTTCGTGCTCATGCCGGGTGTACTGCAAGCGTCTGGTAGGCGACGAAAAAGCCATCCGCGAGGAGCCGCCGATTGACGGCCGCGGTTTCGAGGATGATGGCATAGTGGAGGCCTACGGCGAGTGTCTCGTGGAGCGCTTTCAGTTCATCCTCTGTCTTTCCATCGCGAGAAGGACGGACTCGGGCGAGATGATCGTGAAAGCGGCGGCGCAACATGCCGAGCATGGAACGGAACAGCGATTCCAGCCGGCCCGGCTCGCGGCTTTCCGCATCGGAAAATGCAAGCGCGGCCGCAAGATCAGCTCCGAGCAACCGAGTCACATGCTCGCGGTCTCGTTCAAGAGCCGCGCGGAACGATGGATCGTCCCGGAGTTTCAGCAGCACTCCCGGCCGGCCATCGGCGAGGGCCAAGAGCCAGGAGCGCTCTTTCTCCGGCGCCTTCCCGAGGAGCGGTTCAAGCGCAGCGTCGCTCATAGCCGCGAAGTGGACGGCAACGCATCGCGAATGGATCGTGGGGAGCAGCATGCCCGGCCGGGCGCTCACGAAGAAGAAGAGAACCTGGGGCCCTGGCTCCTCCAGCGTTTTCAGGAGGGCTGACTGCGCCTCGCGGCTCATGCGCTCCGCCTCGTCAATGAGCACCACGCGCCAGCCGCCCGCCCACGAACGGAGTGCTAAGAGGCGCTCAAGCTCGCGGGCTTGCTTGACGCCGATCTCCTCGCTATCTTCCGCAACCAGCCGACGGTCGGGTGAGAGGGTGAGGAGGTCTGGATGAGCGCTCGTACCAACGCGGCCGCACTCATCGCACTCACCACAACCCCCGAGGCGGCGTGGTTGTCGGGTGCAGAGGAGCGCTCGCGCCACGTCCAAAGCCACGGTCCGCTTGCCGAGCCCTTCCGGACCCAAGAAAAGGTAGGCATGGGCGAGCGTGCCCCGCGCTAAAACTCTTTCAAAGTAGCGGATTTGGCGCTGATGGCCAATGATCATGGCAGCAATGACGAAACCCGAATGACGAGTGAAGCGCTCCACTGCAGTGGCTTCAGCCCGTAATCCATTGGAGCGCGGAAC
>CAYIBD010000024.1:0-11070 GCA_964361655.1 uncultured Candidatus Saccharibacteria bacterium | reverse complement strand
CGCGCCGGTCAGGAGCGGAAATTCGGCGGCCATGGGCTCCTCCTTGACACCGGCGAGCTCAAGGCCGCGGATGAGGCCGAACTGAAAAAAGTCACCCGCCTGCACACCGCCACGCATCTCCTGAACGCCGCCCTGCATACGGTTCTCGGCGATTCCATTGAGCAGCGCGGGTCGGACATTACGGTCGAACGGACCCGATTTGATTTTACGTTTCCCCGAAAACTCACTGCCGAGGAGCTAGGGAGAATCGAGGAGCTCGTTCGCTACGCCATCGGTAAGGATTTCCCGGTGACCTGCGAGGAAATGCCCCTCGATGCGGCCAAGCGCTCCGGCGCGCTCTACTTTTACAAGGGCGACTACCCTCCACGGGTAACGGTCTACACCGTCGGGGATAGCCGCGAAACCTTCTCGCGGGAACTATGCGGCGGGCCGCACGTCGAGCGGACTGGCGAGATCGGCACCTTCACGGTCGTGAAGGAAGAAGCGTCCTCGGCGGGTGTCCGCCGGATTCGGGCGACCGTGGCGCCATGACGGCGGCACAAGGCACTAGGTGTCAGGCACTAGGTCACGTCCGCCGGTTTACCCCGCTAGATCCTGAACGCTCCGGCTTTCAAGCCGGAGATGAAAGGCGTGAATCTTCAAATCAAAACAAAGGCCCAGCGCGGGGATCTAGCGGGGTTTACCGGTACCTAATCCCTAGTGCCTAGTGCCCAGTGCCTTTGCTATACTCATACTATGGCTGTGTTCCCCTCCTGGCTCTTCGGTAGGCCCAAGACGCGCCACTACCTGGCCATTGATATCGGTTCGAATACCGCCATCCGCTGCCTCCGCTTCGATGTCCGTGACCAGGAGCGTACCGCCATCCGCAAAGTGAGCTTCGAGCTGCCGGAACGCGTGAGAGAGACCGACCTCATCCCACTGATCGGCGAGCACCTCCGCCGCATTCTCTTTCAGTTCGTGCGCCAAATGGAACGTATTCCGAAACGCGTCCTCGTCGGACTCGGCAACCACTTCACGTTCAACGAGATGGCCGTTGCCCGCCAGAATCGAGCCCGAGCCAACGAGCCCATCCGCCCGCCGGAACTCGAAGGCATACTGGCTGAATTCGTGGGTTCACATCGAGATCGGACTGCCGCAGGCGGCCGCTACACGCTCGTACACCTCATGCCGTTCCGCATCGCGGTTGACGGCTATCCCGTTGACACCGTTACCGAGAGTACGCGCGGGAAGCTGATCGAGGTTACGCTCTTTGCAACCTACGCCCTGGAGGGCTACTGGAGCATGCTGGAGGGTCTCCGCCGAACGCTCGGCGGCATCGACGTGCGGTTCATATCGAACCAAACGGCCGTGGCCGCTGCCGTGACATCGCTCCTCGGCATCCACGACGCGCTGTTGGTCAAGATCGGGGCCAAGATTACCGAAGTGTCGCTTATGAACGGCGGCGCAATCCTCTCTACCGGCCAGTTCGATAGCGGTGGCAACGTCGTGACTGCGGCTATCGCCGGACGGATGCAGATCGATGCCCGCAGTGCGGAACGCATCAAACGGCAATGGGATCATACCGTCCTCCCGGACGCGGCGCGGTCAGTTGCCGCCGATGCCGTGAGAGGAGCAGTCGCCCAATGGCTCGGTGAGCTGGTTTCGTTTCTGAAGCGTGACGAGCGTTTTTTGCTCCCCGAGCGGGTGCTCATATTCGGCGGGGGGGCACGCTTGACTCTGCTCCATCGCGCGTTGGGAGGGGAACGGTGGTTCGACGAGCTCACCTTCCTCGAGAAAGTCGACATTCAGCGCCTGGACGCCGAAGCGATCGCGGGGCGCATCTTCCGGAATAACGATCTGCTGCTCCGCGGTCCAGAAGATGTTGCGCTCGCAGCGCTCGCCGCCCGTATCGACCACCAGGGAGATCGAGATGTTGCGGCGAGAACATTCCGAGCCGCCACCACCCATGAGCTACTTTGATCGCATCCGGCCCGAGCCGGGAAAGGCACGCCAACCGGGCGGTCGAATGCGGCCGCCCATTGTCCGCGATGTGGTGCCGCCGGCTGCCAAACCAGGATCGGCCCCTGAACCGACCCCACCCCCTGCGAGACCCGCTCCGCCGCTTGCCCCGCGGGTTCCCCCCCGGCCGCGCGAGACAAAGGTCTTACGCCCAGTGCCGCCGCCGGCTGCTCCGGCACCCGCAACACCCCCCGAATTGATCGTTGAACCCGAATTGCCGATCAAAACCTGGGAGCCAGCCGCCACCAAACGGGCGCGACTGCGGCGAAGGTTGGTTGCGGCCGCGGTCCTCCTGGGAGCGCTCGTGGCACTGGTGGCGCCAACCGTTTTCTTTTCCCGATTCTCCATCACCATTTACCCGCGAAGGGAGAGTGTGACCGCGGAACGCACCGAGCTCGTTGCCGATTCCGCTCTTAGTGCTGCCGAACCACAGGCCCGCAAAATCCCCTCGCTCCTCATCGCCGTTGATCGGAAAGCAACCGCGGACTACGACGCTACCGGCACGGCATTTGTCGAGGAGCGGGCGCGTGGCACCATCCGCATTTTTAACGCCTTCAGCTCCAATCCCCAATCGCTCGTCGCCACCACCCGCTTCCAAGATGCAACCGGAAAGGTCTTCCGGTTGACCGCGCCCATCGTCATCCCCGGCGCTAAAGTCGCCGAAGGTGAAATCGCACCAACCTCCATCACGGCCGAGGTGAGAGCCGATGCGCCGGGCGAGGCCTATAACATCGGTCCGACGGAATTCCGCATCCCGGGTTTTCGCGGCACGCCAAAATATCAGCGTTTTTACGCCAAGTCCGACGAGGGGTTCTCCGGTGGATTCGAAGGTCAAGCCAAAATCGTAACCGCCGACGATGTGAAACGAGCCAGTGAGGAGCTCACCCGCCGAATCTTCGATGAGGTGAAAGGGGAACTTGATGCCAAGATCCCGAGCGGACCTGACTTTCTTGCCCCGGCCGGAGCGCGAGAGATCGCCGTTACTGACATCGAAGCGCCACGCGGCGGTGAGCGGCGCGACCGATTCCCCATTAGCGTCAGCGCGCGAGGCAAGATCGTCGTCGTTCGCCGCTCGCACCTGCTGGAAACGCTCGCATCACTCTTTGTCCCGAACGATTCGAACCTCCCGGCGCGCACCCCCCTCACCCAACCTGGCCTCGCCATCGAAGGTGCGAGGTGGGAAGGATCGGGTTCGCGAATCCGCATACCGGTAAGCGGGACCCTAACCTATTTCCGGGAAACGAACGTGGCCGAGCTCACCCGCATCCTGCAAACGTCCACCCCAAAGAAAGCCGAGGCCTACCTGGCCGGCCAGGGCGAGATCGAATCGTTCCGGATAAAGCGCTTTCCGCCGTGGCTGTGGTTTATCCCCGGGGGCGAGGGCGGACTCTCCGTCACCATTGAGGCCCCCAGCTAGGGCTTGGCATGATTTATTGCATGTGCTATAGTGCGGTGGTATCCAGCCATGGCGACCCAGGAACGAGCTTATAACGAAGGGGTCGTCCAAGAAGCACTCCCGAGCACCCTCTTTCGGGTGCGTTTAGATGATGGGCGGGAAGTTCTCGCCCACCTCGCCGGCAGAATGCGCCTGCACTACATCCGGGTGTTGCCCGGCGATCGGGTGCGGATCGAACTCTCGCCCTACGACCAGACCAAGGGCCGGATCGTACAACGGCTCAAGTAAATCAACGAATAATATGATGCTAATCTACAAATCTTATGCCAATCTGGCGAATCGCGAATCCGTAGTTCGACAATGCTCACTACAGGCATTCGCAATTAGTAGATTGGCATAGCATTCGCACTATTGGCATCACATATATGAAGGTACGGGCGTCGGTGAAAAAACTCTGCCAAAACTGCAAAGTCGTCCGCCGCAAAAGGCGGGTGTATATCATCTGCTCCAATCCCAAGCATAAGCAGCGCCAAGGATAATGAAAGTGCAAAGCGAAAAGCGAAAAGCTATGGAAGCTGCCGCAGGCAGCCACCGAAGTTTTGCGCTTTGCATTTTAGGCTTTGAGTTTTAGCGTATGAGGATCGTCGGCACCAACATCCCGGACAATAAGAAAATCGAGTATGCGCTCGCCTACATTTACGGTATCGGTATCCCGTCAGCAAAGCGAATTGTGGCCTCGGCCAAGGTTGATCCGGTAAAACGCGCCAAAGAACTGACGCCGGCAGAAATCAACCGCATTCGAGAAATTGTCGAAAAAAATTACCGCATTGAGGGCGACCTCCGCCGGGAGATCACCCTCAACATCAAACGCCTAAAAGACGTGGGAAGCTACCGCGGCACGCGGCACATCCGTGGCCTCCCCGTTCGCGGCCAGCGGACGAAAACGAATTCACGCACCCGCCGCGGCAACGTCCGCAGGACCATGGGCTCGGGGAGAAAGCCGTCGGCATCACCCACCTAACCTCAAGGTAATCCGCCTCTGCTGATGCTTCGGCGGATGCTCCATGTGGTAGCGAAATTTTCTTCGCTCCCATGGAGCTCGTAAATTTCGACCACATGGGCAAAAAGCGCATCATCAAACAGACGGTCGAGGAACTGGCCAAAGAAGGTGAGACCCTGGAGGCCAAGCGGGAGCAGGCGCAAGAACTGTCGCCGCCCCGCGAGGTCGTCCGCCGCGGCACTATCCATATCCTCGCCACCTACAATAACACCCTGATTACGGTCACCGACGAGCGGGGCGCGGTGTTGGCATGGTCGTCGGCGGGTGCCCTCGGGTTCAAGGGAACCAAGAAGGCCACCCCCTTTGCGGCCGCCCGCGTGGCTGAAACCATTGCCGAGAAAGCCAAACGCATCGGCCTCGAAGACGTGGTCATCCTCGTCAAGGGAGTCGGAGCGGGACGGGAATCAGCAATCCGGTCAATCGCGAATCGTGGCATCTCGATCGCCCTCATAAAGGATGTCACGCCACTGCCCCATAACGGCCCCCGGCCGCGGAAAGTCCGGAGAGTGTAGCCATGCCCAGTAGTACAACTTCGAACAGATTCTGGTATACCTACGTGTTACAGAGCTTGCGGGATGGACGTCTAAACGTCTTCGTCTCTACCTCTTTGGGTAGATCGAAGTTGTACTACTGGGCATGAAACTCATCACCCCTTCGCGCATCAGCCGACGGCTGGGAGGACGCTTCTTCTTCAAAGCCGAACGCGACGCCACCCCCAAATCGGCGGAAGTCCGCCGCCCCTACCCGCCTGGCGCCCAGGGGAAGAAATCCCGGCGGGGATCTTCTGAATTTGGTGCTGAACTCGCCGAGAAACAGAAAATCAGATATCTCTACGGTCTCTCTGATTCGGCGCTGAAGCGATATGTGCGGATGAGCCAGCGAACCAAAGCGAAAACGCAAGTGCTCTCCGAACTGCTCGAACGGCGGCTTGATAACGTTGTATTTCGTCTTGGTTTGGCGCTGTCGCGACGGATTGCCCGGCAGGTTGTCAGTCATGGCCACATCGCCGTGAACGGCCGAACGGTGAGGATCGCATCCTCCCTCGTTGCGAGCGGGGATCGGATCAGCGTTCGCGAAGCCAGTCGCGGCTTGGCACTCTTCTCTGGCTTGCCGCTGCGCCTGAAGAAGCACCAGGCCCCGGACTGGCTCCTCATCACGTCCACCGATGGCAGCGGCGAAGTCAAGCGTATGCCCCGTGAAGAGGATAACCCGACCCCCCATAACGTAAGCAAGGTAATCGAGTATTATTCACGTTAACGCCATCCAGCTGCTATGATCCCAAGTCCCCTCCCGCCGCGGATTGTGGTCGAAGAAGACAGCCGTACCGTATTCGAGATCGAAGGTCTCTGGCCAGGATACGGTCAGACCGTCGGCAATGCGCTCCGGCGGGTCCTGCTCTCATCGCTCGAAGGTGTAGCGATCACCTCGGTGAAAATCGAGGGGGTGCAGCATGAATTCTCCAGTATCCCGGGTATCCTCGAGGACATGGTGGAACTGACACTGAACCTGAAGCGCGTTCGCTTCCGCATGCACGGTTCGGGCCCTTGGACGGCAACGCTCGCATCCAAGGGGGAGCGGACGGTTACCGCCGCTGACATAAAGGCGCCTTCCCAGCTCGAAGTCGTAAACCCCGATCAGCACATCGCCACGCTTACGGACAAGAAAGCCGCCCTGATCATGGACCTCGTGGTGGAGCGGGGCGTTGGGTACCAACCAGTGGAGGCGCGCCAAAAAGAGAAGGTGGAGATTGGAACCATCGCGCTGGATGCCGCCTTTTCTCCGCTCCGGCTTGTCAACTACGAAGTGGAGAACATGCGCGTCGGGGACCGAACCGACTTTAACCGCGTTCGATTCCACATCGAAACCGACGGCAGCATATCACCGCGCGAGGCCTTTTCGGCCGCCGCAAAAATTCTCCAGGAGCAATTTGCCACGCTCGCCGGAGTATTCAGCGAGAAAGAGAAGAAACGGGAAGACGAGACCGATCGGGCGCTCCCGCTTCCGCCGGCCCAAGCGGTTGAGGAGTCGTTCGAGGAACAGGTGCTGAAAAAGCGCGTCGAAGATCTTGAACTCTCGACCCGTACCATGAATGCCCTCGTGAAGGGAGGAATCAAGACGGTCGGCATGCTCGCCAAGAAGACCGAGAAGCGGCTACGGGATATCGGGGGGCTAGGCGATAAGGGGATCGTAGAAATCAAGAAGGCCCTGGGGAACCTCGGGCTAACGCTCAAACAGTAGCGACGCCAATGCCGGTGGTGAGCCGAGTCGAACCATGCGAATGGCATGCGAATTATACTAATCGTATTCGCATCATTCGAGTGAAATTAGCATATTAGCTTCGCGTTTAAGATGCGCCATCTTAAGAAGGGTAGGAAATTCGGACGAACGGCTGACCAGCGCCGCGCACTCTTCCGGACCATGCTGGGTGAGCTCATCATACGGGAGCGTCTCCGAACCACGGAGGCCAAAGCCAAGGCCCTCCGTCCGATGGCCGAAAAACTTGTTACCGTTGCCAAGCGAAATACCCTCCATGCCCGGCGCCTCTTGTCCCAGCGGCTATCGGCGGAGGCCGCGAGGAAACTTGCAAACGTCATCGCACCGGGCCTGCATAACCGCCACGGAGGGTACACCCGCGTCGTCCGACTGCAACGGCGGCCGAGCGACGCAAGCCGCATGGCCATCATCGAATTCGTACAGTAAGTTTTACGAATTACGAATGGATACGAATTTGCGAATAACGAATCTACAAGGGGCATATTCGTATATTCGAAAAAATTCGTAATTCGTAAAGTTATGGAGACCCACACCCTCGACGCCTCCCAACAACCCCTCGGCCGGCTCGCCGCCCGAGCCGCGGTCTTGCTGATGGGCAAACACCGCCCCACGTTTCGACCCCATCGCACGGCCGGTGAGCGGGTGATCATTGTGAATGCTGACCGCCTGCGCTTGACCGGCCGGAAATGGCGCGAGAAACGGTACTTCCGCCACTCCGGCTACATTGGCAACCTCCGCGAGACGACCGCCGCGGAACTGGTACGGCGCGACTCCCGCCTGCTCGTGCGCCGGGCCGTTTCAGGGATGCTCCCGAAGAACACGCTCCGCCCTCGCCTCCTGAAAAACCTCTCCATCTACAAAGGTGCGCCGCCACATAGCTAACCGCCCTCCATGACAGCAACCACAACTTCAAAAGCGCCCCCGAAAAGGCCGATGAAACCGAGACCAACAAGATCCGGATCGACTCCCCGCCGAAAGAAACAGCCGCTCGAGCATATTGCAAGACGCCGGGATGCCACCGCCGCGCTACCCGAGCCGCGGGCCGAGACCACCGATGTAGCGAGCGAGCGATACTGGGAAGCGGTCGGTCGCCGGAAAACCGCTATTGCCCGCGTGCGCCTCTTCACCCGCGGCGAGAAGGGTTTCCTCGTGAACGGGCGACCGCTCCGCGCGTACTTCACCTATCCCTACTACGAGAGAACCGCCGCGGAAGCGCTCGAGACGATGAAGATCGCCGATCGCTTCCGGGTCTCGGCCCGCGTCACCGGCGGGGGGCCGCACGCGCAAGCCGAGGCCATCCGCCATGGGAGCGCGCGGGCCCTCGTGCTCTTCAATCCGGATTTCCGCAAGCGCCTCAAACGCGCTGGCTTCCTGACCCGCGATCCACGGATGAAAGAACGGAAGAAATTTGGCCTGAAGGGCGCCAGGCGCGCCCCACAATGGCAAAAGCGTTAACGACTGGACATTTAAGCTATCACTCCACGCTCGCGCGGAGTAACCCCTGCCCCTCCACCCAGTAGAGGGTTCGGGTGTTCCGATCAAAGGCAAAGGAACCGATGGAGCCGTTGACGAGATCGTAGGCGTTTACGCCGGCGCGATCGTCCACCTCAACCATCTGGATGCGGTCGCTGGTGGAAAAGAATAGGTGCGAACCGGTAGTATTGAGAAACGCCTGTTGAATAGGGGCGTCGCTGTAGAATATTTGGCGCTTCGAGCCGGCGAGGTCGAAGGGTTGGCGCACATTATCCGTGAGCCAGTAGACCCAGAGGCGGTTCGCCTCCCAGAAGAGCATCCGGTCGCCGCGCCCGTTCGCATCGAGGCCAATGACATTGCCGCTGACGAACGTTAACTCGGTGTCTCGCTCCGGTCGATAGACGAAAAGCCCGCCGGCAGAATCGATCACGGCGATAGTACCTCGGGGGAGCGGTATGAGCGTTGCCGGGAGATCGTCGGCGAGGAAGAGGCCCTTACGCCCGAGAATTTTTACTTCCCCGCCGTTGAGGTTTGACTCAACGAAAAAGCCGTTCTTCGTTATAAAGTAGATGCGATCGGACGTAATGGTGTAGGCGTGGACCTGTTCAGCAATGGGCAGGGGAACGCTTGATCTTCCCTGCAGGAAGAGCGCACCGCCAGCGAAGAAATAAAGTTCGCGCGGGGCACCCGGATGCGGGAAAACGCTATCGGCCGAGAAGCCCGGCGGCAGGCCGCGGAAGGATATGAGCTCCTCCTTGCCGGGGGTGCCCCCGGATAGGGATAGCCGGTACCACCGCGTCCGCCCCTCGTCGTCACGGCGCCCGATGAAATAGGCCCGCGTCCCCTCATCCCAAAACCAGCGCGAGACCTTTACGAGATTGACCGGTGCACGGTGGGTCACCGGGTTTACGGCAAAGACGGTGTATGGCTGGGTTGGATCGCCGAGCGCAACAGCTACTTCGGGACGGCCGGCAATCACGTCTAGACGCGTCGGCAGCTGGCGGCGGAGGTTAAACACCACGGACGGTGTGATCGTTGCCGGCGGGAGGAATATATCCCGGAACTCGAGCACCTCCTCGTTCGAAACGCGCACAACTTTCTGCCATGCTCGGTAGCCGTCCTTCTCCACCCGGACGGTGTAGCGGCGCGGGAAGAGGTTCGTAATTAGCGCCCCGTGCGAGATAAACGCTGTCTCCTTTGAGAACTCGGAGTCGATGTATACCTTCGTTCCCGGCTGAACCGTCTTGACGAAAATACCGCCGGTCGCTACCAAGCCCCGCCGCCGAACGTCCACAATGTATCCTCGCGAGTAGAGCAGGGTGAGCGGCACGATGCCAGCGAAAAGCAAGACCATGACGTAAAAAATTTTCCGGCGGGTTCGCCGTTCGAGTGCGGCCATGATATCCGAATTATCGTAGCGTATCCCTCTCCGAAAAGAAAGCCCGCCCCCATAGCTCTAGCGCCTGCGGCTCGGGTGACTATATTGAGAAAGGCCAAAACTGTCAATGCTGCGGTTCCAATATTCCGAGTTACGATAGGCGAGACATGCCGAGTAAATTCGTCATCAAGGGCGGAACGTCGCTTGGCGGCGAGGTAGAGATCCGCGGTTCAAAGAACACAGCTCTCCCCCTCATTGCCGCTTGTCTCCTGACCGCCGAGCCGACCCGGCTTGAGAACGTGCCGGAGATCGGTGACGTCCGCGCCATGCTCACCATCGCCGCTGGGCTCGGAGCTCATGTCAACTGGGATACGGCCGATCGCGGTGTGTCCATCAATGCCAAGGGCCTCCGCCACGCTTCGCCCGACGACGCACTCGTCCGCAAGCTCCGCGCCTCCATTCTCTTTTCAGGAGCGCTCCTGGGAAGAATGCGGGAAGTCGTCATGCCGTACCCTGGCGGTGACGCCATTGGCGCGCGGCCCCTTACCACCCACCTGCATGCGCTCCAGGCCCTGGGGGCTCTCGTAGAGACGGGCGAGCGAATCACCATCGACGGAGGCGCCATGCAGGGGGCCGATATTACCCTCGAGGAGCCGAGCGTTACTGCCACCGAAAATATCATCCTGGCGGCGGTGCTCATCCCGGGGAAAACCCTAATTCGACTCGCGGCGTTTGAACCGCACATCCACGAACTCATCCTATTCCTCCAGAAACTCGGGGCTGATATTAAATGGGCGGCCGGGCTTCGGATAGAAATAAACGGCGTCGAGCGCCTCCGCGGCGCTCGGCACCGCATCAACCCGGATGAGCTCGAAGTATCGGGTTTCGCAACCCTGGCAGCGGCCACCCGTTCGGAAATTGCCCTCCGCGATGTTGAACCGGAATACCTTGATGCGGTGCTGCTGCAGTTCTCAAAAATGGGTGTTCACTTCGAGCTTCGCGACCGGACAGTGCAGGTTTTAAAGCCCTCTCGGCCCTACCAGAGTTTCCGGGTGCAATCGGGCCTCTACCCCAAGCTCGGCTCGGACCACCTCCCGCCCTTTGCGGTCTTGGCCACGCAGGCCACCGGAACGTCGCTCATCCACGAGTGGCTCTATGAGAACCGGTTCCGCTACGTCGCGGAGTTGCAAAAAATGGGTGCCGATTGTAAGATTCTAGACCCGCACCGCGCCACCATTACCGGCCCCACCCCCTTAACCGGCCGCGAAATCACGAGCTTCGATATCCGCTCGGGCATGACGCTCATAACGGCAGCACTGGTAGCCGAGGGTCAGTCAGTCATCGCTAACGTCGAACATATCGATCGCGGCTACGAGAAGATAGACGAGCGCCTCCGAGCGCTCGGCGCAGACATCCGTCGCGTGAATCAAGAATCTCCGGCCTCGCCTCGCCCGCCCTCGGCTCGCCTCGGGCGAGGCCGGGGGCTCGGCC
>CAYIBD010000023.1:0-11127 GCA_964361655.1 uncultured Candidatus Saccharibacteria bacterium | reverse complement strand
ACGCATACTCCTCGTGGTTACGAGGAGTGCCAAATGTATCTGAACTTATGCAGGGGCAGGCGACCCCGCACCAATTCTGCTGGATATCAACGGCGCGAGCCGCTTCGCCCATGAGGGATGCGCTATTCGCGCACGCGGCTCGCGAGAGGTTGCGGCACGTTCTTTCCAAGAAGATCGATCCTGGATACCAGGGCAAAATTGGTGCGGGGTTCTATTGTTGGCAGCCACTCGGACTACGCCTGCGGCTTGCCCTCGCGGGCCAGCGATGAAAAAACCGGCAGCTCCGCTAGGAAGCTGCCGGGGGCGGCGGCTTGGCGGAATCGCTCCGCCCCTGCCCAGAAAGGCATTGAGGGGAATCGGGAGGTCCCGCACCAGCACGCCGCCGAGCTGAAAGATGATGGAAAAGAACATGCCTCTCCGGTGAGAACTCGGCAATCAACCTCAAACGCCCGCGCATTCGGCACCGCACCATCGTGCGCGTACCATCGCTTAGCGTATCTCACCGCGAGGGAACCCCTTATCGCCAGCCGTCAGGCGCGGCCGACTTGAGGCGAGAGGCCTTTCCCCTCATATCACCATTTCGACAGAAAGAACATGAACACACCAGAAGCTACACCAAGCAACAAGCAGGTCAGCCAAACGCGCATGTTTACCCCCTTGCTACCCTCTTGTTTCACCGTGAGGAGCTCCCATCAGCGGGGCGAGAGACATCCCTCATTGCAACTTTATGGTTTCTATCCTCCGCGCGGTTCGCCTAATTGGCGAAAGGACAGTCCCCTTCAGCGCTTGCATGAACTCAAGCGTGTACCATTTCCTAAACCACGCATCTCGCCGGTGAGCGAGGGACGGAAACCAGTACGTCATAATGATAAGGAACTCGAGTCCGAGGCTCTTCAGCCGCCACATGGATTTCCTCCCTCCGTGTTGGTTATCCCCTTCAAATTCAAACTGCGATTGCTTTCTTCAGCCACTGGCCGGTATAGGACTGCCGTGACCCTATTATATCAAGGATGGTCCCCTCGGCAACCACGCGCCCTCCTTCCTCGCCGCCCTCGGGGCCAAGGTCAATGATATGGTCGGCGTTCTTGAGCACATCCATATTGTGCTCGATGACAATGACCGAATTGCCGCGGGCCACGAGCGCCTTCAGGATGCCGAGTAATTTCCTTATGTCGTCAAAATGGAGGCCGGTGGTTGGTTCATCCAGGATATAGAGTGTCCGGCCAGTGTCGCGGCGCGAGAGTTCAGTGGCGAGCTTGGTCCGTTGGGCTTCTCCGCCCGAAAGGGTTGTGGCGGGCTGGCCGACTCTCATATAGCCAAGCCCTACCTCAACCAGGGTCTTTAACTTTGAGGCGATGGCCGGAATGTTTTTGAAGAAATCCAAGGCCTCCTCAATGGTAAAGTCCAGCACCTCGGAGATGTTCTTACCGTTATACTCAATCGAAAGCGCCTCGCGGTTGTAGCGCTTGCCCTTGCATTCCTCGCACTCTATGTACACGTCCGGCAGGAAAAACATTTCGATTTTTTTGACCCCTTGGCCCTCGCAGACCTCGCATCTCCCGCCCTTGACATTGAATGAAAATCGTCCCGGCGCAAAACCCCTGGCCCTGGCCTCGGGAGTTCTTGAAAACACCTCGCGGACGCCGGAAAACGCGCCGGTGTAAGTGGCCGGATTCGAGCGCGGGGTACGGCCAATAGGCGATTGATCAACAATGACCACCTTATCAATGTATTCGCTGCCCTGAATTGCGTCGTGCGCCCCGGGAAAAAGATGCGCCCGGTAAAATTTCACCTGCAAGGCCCGGGCCAGGATGTCGTTTACGAGCGTGGATTTACCAGAGCCGGAGACACCCGAGACGCAGACGAACTTCCCCAGCGGAATGCGGACATCAATGTTTTTGAGGTTATGTTGCCGTGCTCCTTTGACGACGAGATATTTTCGGTCATTTAGATTTTGGATTTGGGATTTGATTTGAAATTTGGATTTTGAAATTTGAACCTCAACCCTTTTTCGGCCAGCGAGATAATCGCCCGTCAGCGTATGCGCCCGGAGAAGCTCTCGATACGCCCCCTGGAAAATCACCTTCCCTCCATGCTTGCCGGCGCCCGGGCCTAAGTCAATGATCCAATCGGCCTGGCGCATGGTATCGCGATCATGCTCGACAACAATCACCGTGTTTCCGAGGTCGCGGAGCGACTTCAGGGTTCGAATCAAGCGGTCATGATCCCGGGCGTGGAGGCCGATGGAGGGTTCATCCAGGATATAGAGGATGCCGGTCAAGCGAGAGCCGATTTGCGTGGCCAGTTGAATCCTTTGGGCCTCGCCGCCGGCGAGCGTGGTTGATTCTCGATCCAGCGTGAGGTAGTGGAGCCCGACATCCATGAGGAACTCCAAACGCTTGGAGATCTCTTTGGTAAGCGGCAGAGCGATTTTTGCCTCGCGCGGCCCGAGCGACTTTGAGAAGCCGCCGAAAAAACTCCTCGCCTGTTCAACATTCAATGTTGAACAGGAGGCGATGTGCCTTTCGCCGACAGTCACGGCGAGCGCCTCCCTGCGCAACCGCTGGCCATGACAGACCGGGCAAACCTTAATGATCATGTACTTCTCAATTTCAGCCCGGGTCCACTCTGAATCCGTCTCTTTCCAGCGGCGCTTGAGATTTGGGATCACGCCTTCAAATTCGCCCTCGCCCGCCTGCCCCGAGCTTGTCGAGGGGTCTTCGCCGTAAAGAATCGTATCTATAACGCGTTTGGGGAGTTGACGTAGCGGCGTGCGGAGCGAAAACCGCATGCGGCCCGAGAGATCCTCAAGCATCCACCAGTACCAGGATTGGCGGCCTAAGCGGTGCGAGGCCGAGGCCCAGGGTCTAATCGCCCCTTCGGCGAGCGAGAGGCTCTTATTCGGCAAAACAAGCTCGGGATCCACCTCGAGGGTGGAGCCGAGGCCGGTGCAGGCGGGGCAGGCGCCATAGGGCGAGTTGAAAGAAAAGAGCCGGGGCTCAATATCCGGCAGGCTAATCCCACAGGCCGCGCAGGCAAAGGATTCAGAAAACATGATGTCGCCTGCACGGCCAGCTTCCAGCTCCCGGCTGCTAGCTACTGGCTTTGGATGCGGATTGCTGGCGGCTGGGAGCTGGGAGTAGGGAGCTATAAGGACTCTCCCTTTGCCAATTTTTAATGCCGTTTCCAGAGAGTCCGCGATGCGGCCGCGGTCAATCCCCTTCCCCACCTCGAAGCGATCCACTACCACCTCAAGCGAGTGTTTTCGCTTTTTGTCGACAGCCATTTCCAGCGCCTCCTCAATGGGCAAGATCTTGCCATCCCAGCGAACACGAAGGTAACCGGCATGCTGCAGCTCTTGGATAACGCCCTTATGCTCGCCCTTTTTGCCGGAAACCAGCGGCGCCAGAATCACGACTGCCTGGCCTTTCAGTTTCTGGACTTCCTCGACCATGCGATCAATACTTTGCTTTCCCACGGCCCGGCCGCATTGGGGGCAGTGGGGCTTGCCAATGCGAGCAAACAAAATACGCAGATAATCATAGATCTCCGTGATGGTGCCGACCGTTGAGCGCGGATTCCGGGAAACAGATTTCTGGTCAATGGAAATGGCCGGCGAAAGTCCGTCAATGGAATCCACATCCGGCTTATCCTGCACACCCAGGAACTGTCTCGCGTAGCTTGAAAGCGACTCCACGAACCTGCGCTCGGCCTCGGCATAGATGGTATCAAAGGCCAAGGACGACTTCCCCGACCCCGACACCCCGGTAATGACAACCAGTTTATTCTTAGGGATATCGAGGTTGATATTCTGGAGATTGTGAACTCGGGCGCCGCGGATTTTGATCACGTCGAGCGCTGACATGACCATCCATGATACAAGAAAAATCAAGAGGAATCAAGAAGGAAAAAAGACCGCGGCGCACGTACGTCACGGCCCAAACGTTCGCTGACTTCACTAGGAGCTGGCTCAAGCGGCGGGCGCGGTGCGCCAATAGCCGGGGAAGTTCTGATACCTCGGTGAACGAGCAGTAACGGTAGAAAAATCGCAAAAGAGTGTATAGCTTTTGACATTCTGAAAGTAAGTTCTCATATCGTTCAGGATTTCTCGTCCTGAAAATCTCAAGGAAATAAGGCGTTAATTTTCATGCCGCTAGTTGGGTACCGAACCTTTTTTTATTTGAAAAAGAAGAAGCCCACAGTCCTGACGCAACGACGAGCTTCTTCTCTCGTTGCGGGACAGTGGGCTATTCGAGGCGCTACTCTCAGCGAGCTATGAGCTCAGCAAGCCCAGGAATCTTCTGGCCGAGGAACTTACCAAGCATGTACACGAACGTCTTTCCGCAAGGGGTTTCCAGGAACCGCGTCCCCTCCTTCAGGTGCAGGACATCGCTTCCCTTGCAATCCTTCGCTTTGCTGATGTGGAGCTCGCGCTCATAGATCAGCCCCGCCGAAGGGTAGAGCGCAAGGTGAACCGTCACTGCCGTGTTGTTGGTCAGCACCAGCTCGCGCGGAGTCCGAAATCCATCGGGGAAGGCATCTTCCACATGGGCACTGCCTCCCAGATGCAGACGGAAGGTCGAGTCCGGCAGAGACTTGCGGTCGCTACCCTTTCCCAGCTCGATGATCCCTAACAGTGTGAACGCCATGGCTCTCATCCTCCTCATTGCATGGCTGTTTTAGGAACATACCAGCTCCATGCTGGTAATGGTTCTATCATAACAGTTTGATATCTGTTTGTCAATAGGCGGAGGCTTGCGCTATACTGCGGCTAACTAATGCTCACAAAACGAAGACAAATCAGTAGTTCTCCGGGCGTCTACATCTTCCGCCGCAGGCGGATACCTCTCTACATCGGCAAGGCGGTGAACTTGAAGCAGCGGCTGGCTTCGTATTTTCAAAAGCGCGCAAACCTCCCGGACAAAATCAGGATGATGCTCCGCGAGGCGACCGGCCTCCAAATCGCAAAGACAAAATCCGAGATCGAAGCGTTCCTCCTCGAAGCCGAACTCATAAAAAAGCACCGCCCAAAATACAACGCGCTCATGCGCGACGACAAGAGTTATTTTTACGTTGGCGTAACGGGCGAGCCCTTCCCTCGGATTTTCGTTACTCACGAGCCGTCGAAAAATTCAAAACTGAAGGGGCCGGAGGCGAATGCTAGATTTATTGGCCCGTTCACCGGCGGCGGCGAACTCTATACGACCCTGAAACTCCTGCGCCGCATCTTCCCCTACTGCACCTGCAAGCGGCCGCACAAGCGCCCCTGCCTGAATAGCGAGATTGGGAGGTGTCCGGGGTATTGCTGCGCTAGCGCAGCTGCCAGCTACCAGCTACCAGCTTCCAGCACGAAACGAGCGGATTATCGCAGAAACATCCGAAACATCGCGGCGGTGCTGGAGGGGAAGCGGACGCGGTTGGTGGGGACGCTGAAGAAACAGATGAGGGATGCGGTGAAGCGAGAGCGGTTCGAGGAAGCGGCGAAACTGCGCGATCAGGTCTTCGGACTCGAGGATGTTTTCTTACACCGACCGGTATTGCGGGCTCCCGAAATCCAGCAGACGTGGCCGGCAGTGCAAGCCAAACTGCAGGCCCTACTGAAAACCGACCAAGTCATCCGCCGCATCGAGGGTTATGACATCTCCAATATAGCCGGAGCCGAGGCCACCGGCTCGATGGTGGTATTTACGAGCGGCCAACCGGACAAGGGTCAGTATCGGAAGTTCAAAATAAAAACCGTGCACAGCATCAGTGACGTTGATATGCTAAAGGAGGTGCTAGGGCGAAGATTCAAGCATGATGAATGGTTACTGCCGGAACTCATAGTCATTGACGGCGGCAAACCGCAGCTCAACGCAGCGCTACGAGCGCTGCAAGAGGCACGAAGCCCCGCACCGGAGCAAGCTCGGTACGGGGCAGGCAAGAAGCCCGCCTTCGCAAACGCTTCGGCGGACAGGCAGGAAGCAAGAATGCCGATCGTGACCGCATTGGCGAAACGAGAGGAAATCCTCTATACGGGGGCCGGCAGCGCCATCCCACTCCAGCGGCAGGATCCGGCCGTCCTCCATCTTTTCCAGCGCATCCGTGATGAATCGCACCGCTTTGCCCGCGCTTACCATCACACGCTCAGGAAAAAGCGGTTTGGAGCCAAGACGTGATTCAAACAAAACCATGACGATCGTCAGGAAATTGTTTAGATGAATCCCCATCCTGCCTATGCTTTCGAAAACCAGTACGTCTTTCCACCGCAGGGCCGGCCCAACGAAATCCGAGCGGCGCGAAAGAAAGCGGCGGCCGCGGATGCAAGTCACGGGCCGGAGCGTATTTGCTATTCAGCGTCTGAAGCGAAAGAAAACGCGATAAGTGAAGCGCTCCACTGCAGTGGCTTCAGCCCGTAATCCATTGGAGCGCGGAACCCCGCACCGAAAGCCGCTGGGATTCCGCTCCATCCATGGGCTAAAGCCCATGGCTTTCCGGTGCGCGGGTAAACTTTGACCGTGCGGTCATTCCCTGCTAAAATCGGTAAGTGGCTTTTCTCTGGAAGGTCATACTGAAGTTTGCCGCGAACGCCGGTGCGCTCTTCGTGGCCACACGATACATTGAGGGATTCAAAATCTCACCCCAAGCCCTTCTCAACCTCAACGTCATCGGAATACCTCCATTCCTGCAAATCATCCTCGCCGGTGGCATCGTCCTTGCCATCCTGAACGATCTTGCCCGCCCCCTCCTGAAAATAATCGCGGCCATCCTCCCCCTTATCACGTTTGTCATCCTCGCTATCGCGTTTAACTTCGCCGTGTTATATGTGGCAGATATCTACCTCAATGGGCTCACGATTCTTGGGGTAAAGCCCCTTTTCCTGGCTTCGCTCCTCATCGGCGTTATCAATAGCATTTTTTAGATGCGATCCATCCTGGCCATTATTCAAATAATCATCTCCATCCTTCTCGTCGCTGCAATTTTGCTCCAGCAGCGCGGTGGAGGGCTTTCGGCCACCTTCGGCGGCGAGGGCAACATCTACCGCACCAAGCGCGGCCTCGAGAAGGGGATCTTCGTTGCCACCATTGTACTTGCCGTGCTCTTCTTTGCCGCGGCACTCGCCAACATCACCTTGCCCTAATGTTTCTCAACGAGAACGCCCGCTCCCCGCGCAGGCCGAATCCCACCGCGAGAACAAACCGCTGGTGGGCAACGTGGCGTACGGTCCGCGGGCTCGATCGTCGGCAATGGCTCTATCTGCCGCGACTCTTCAACCGCGAGGAGCGGCTCCGCATCTTCATCGCCGGAGGCATTGCCGTGGTTGCGATCGCGGTGCTCACCGCCAGGATCTTCACTCGCATCACCGTGGAAGGGCCGGCCGTGGGCGGGACATTCCGTGAAGGGACGCTCACCGAGCCGAGGTTTTTGAATCCGCTCTACGCCTCGACGGATACGGATCGCGACCTTGTCAACCTCGTCTTTTCTAAGCTCATCCGGTACGATCATGAGGGAAAGACCGCGATGGACCTCGCCGAAGGCGTCGAAGTCAGCGACGACGGCAAGGCCTATACCGTGCGGCTCCGGTCCGGCGTGCGGTGGCATAACGGCGCTGACGTTAGCGCCGACGATGTTGTCTTCACCATCAAAACCATCCAAGACCCCGAATACCAGAGTCCGCTCCGGCCGAATTGGCAGGGCGTGGCGGTTGAGAAGCTGAACGACCTCACGGTTCGCTTCACCTTGCGCCAACCCTACGCGCCCTTCATTGAGAACCTTGCCCTCGGCATCATCCCCGAGCACCTGTGGCGTAAAATTCCGCGTGAGGCGGCCGTCCTCTCCGATCTCAACTTGAAGCCCGTTGGTACCGGACCGTATCGATTCAGAAAGCTCACTCGTCAAGAGGATGGGACGATCACGGCCGTGGTCCTGGAGCGAAATAGATCGTATCACCTACGCACCCCATACATTGAGGAGCTCCGCTTTACTTTTTATCCGGACGAGACACGGCTCGTTGCCGCCTACCGGCGTAACGACATCGACGGCTTCCTGCTCTTCTCCGCGCTCGAGCTACCGGCCGTGCAGTCCCTCGATGTGGAGATTCATGAGCTGAACCTGCCGAAGCTCTTTGCCGTCTTCCTCAATCCCGGTGCACAGCCGGCGCTGGGTCGGCCTGCCGTGCGACGGGCGCTCGCGCTCGCCATAGATCGCCGGGCTATTATCGGCGATACCGTGGCGGGCGGAGGGGTCGAGGTCAACACTCCCCTGCCTCCCGGCACGTTCGGGCACGATAGCGAGATAGCCGGCATTCCCTATGACCCCGATGCGGCCCGGGCGCTCCTCGCGAAGGATGGGTGGGACGATGCGGATGGTGACGGGGTGCTGGAACGGAGCGAGGGCAGCGGCCGGAAGAAAACGACCCAGAAGCTCGAGGTACGGCTCGTGACGTCCGATGCCGCCGAACTCGCGCGGGCCGAAGAGCGCATCGCCGAGATGTGGCGCGCCATCGGCGTCAAGGTCGAAGCCCAAACGCTTGCCGTGGGCGACCTTGAAGCGACAATGATCCGGCCGCGCGCCTACGAAGCCCTTCTCTTTGGCGAGGTCCTCGGGCACGATCCCGACCCCTTTGCCTTCTGGCACACCTCGCAGCTGAAGGACCCGGGCCTGAATATTGCGCTCTACTCAAACGCGACCGTGGACCGCCTCCTGGAGGAGGCGCGGCGGACAGCGGATCCGGCCGAGCGCGCCAAGCGGTACCGACAATTTCAGCAGCTCGTCGCCGAGGAGATCGGCGCCATCTTCCTCTACAGCCCGACCCATTTCTACGTCGTCCGCCGGAACGTCCGCGGCGTGGTCCTCGGTTCCCTGGCGCTCCCCGATGAACGCTTCAATGGAGTGAACCAATGGTACATCGATACGCGGCGGGTATTCCGCTCGCCCTAACCCATGCTCCAGTCGCTTGAGCGGCGCGCCGGCCTGCCGATTGCGTTCAATCCGACGGCGAATTCGATTGAATGGCAAGCCGGTGTCAGCTGCGAACAAACCCGAATCCGTTCCCTCACCGAGATGCGCGCCTATATCCGCGAAGCCGACGCTATCTCGCCCACCGATGCAATCTACACCGTCTACCGGAACCTGCGGCGGACCGCCGATACGGAGGCGATCCAAGCCACCGGTCTCCGCTACGATCTCACCGTGATCCCGCCAGGAGTATTCTTGTCCAATTCACATTCGCGTGGGCCCATTCGCATTGCCGAAGGCCGCAGGCCGGAGGCGGGCTATTCGCATGCCGAATTCTTCCGAACCGCCGGCCACTACCATCCGGTCAAAGCCGGGACAGCAATCGCCTACCCCGAAGTGTACGAGGTCATCTCCGGCCGCGCCTACTGGCTGCTCCAGAAGCCGCGAGCCGGCGACCCCGCCCGCCTCGAGGAAATGTACGTGGTCGAGGCCGGTCCCGGAGAGAAAGCGCTCATGACTCCCGGATTCGGACATATTTCGGTGAATCCGTTTGGCGAACCCTTGGTAATGGCGAACTGGATTTCGAGCGCCTTCACGTACGATTACAAACCCTTTGAGCGGCTCCGCGGCGGCGGCTATTGGGTCCTTGAGGCCGCGGCCACGGACGCGATTGAGTTTGAGCGGAATGCGAATTACCGCGAGGTGCCGGAACTAAAAAAACTCCGACCTAAAGAGGTACCGGAACTCGGTCTCATCCGTTCACAGCCGCTCTATCAGCTTAGCCACGAACTTGGAAAGCTCCGCTTCTTGAGTCATCCCGAAGAGTTTGTTGATATCCTAACCATTGAGAAATGCTATCGGACGCTTTAACCCTTGACCCCCGCACTTATCAAGGCCTCATGTTCTATGTATAACTCTTGCTTAGGCCTTGATTAGTGTGGGGGTTGACCGGTGTTATCGGACCGTAGTATAGTGGAGGCGTCACAAATCTCTCGCATACATCCACTGAACCTTCGAGCGCCGTGCGGGCGCGGTACTATGTCGCTGGGGACGTGGTGGAACTTGGAAGATTCACCCGCCTACCAATGCCGCGGTGGCGGAACTGGAATACGCGCACGGTTCAGAGCCGTGTGTCCGCAAGGACGCTTGCCCGCCCAAATTTCTCTGACTCTAGCGAAGTTGAGCCCGGATGGCGGAACTGGCAGCCGCGCACGGTTCAGAGCCGTGTGGGGAAACCCGTGGGAGTTCGACTCTCCCTCCGGGCATTGGGAAATTTGGGCGGGTGAAGGTTCGACTCCCACCCGCGGCATTGGTGGGCGGGCAAGTGAGCTAGTGGCCGAAAGGCCGTGAAGATCCAAATCCTTTCGCCCGCACCAGAAAAGAAGAAAAGAAAATTTTGATCATAAAGTCGAAAACCTTATTAGCTAATAATTTCAATATGAGCCAAAAAGGATTTGTCAATATTGTTCTCATTGTTTTGGTCGTTGTATTGGCGGGTGCGTTGGGATATGTAACTTTGGTCAAAAAATCAGCTCTGAAGGAAAATGTAGAGTATCATCTCGCTATACAAGGCAACCCCAGCTATAAAACTGTCGCATTGTCTGATGTAATAAATTTCTCTAGTATTTCCGTAAATAACTATGCCACAACAAACGGAACTATAGTTTTTGTTGAAGGACGCACAGACGGAGCTAATTACCCAAGGTTGGTTCTTTCGGATAATTCCGGACACTATATTATTATCCCTGTTGCTCATGCTTTTTATGGTGACTTTGGGCCAGTGTTCTCAAAACTTAAGGTTGGTGACGTTGTGCAGGTTTGGGGAATTGCTGAACGCCTTGATGTGGTAAGTTCAATGTACCCGGGAATAAATTTTGATTCTAAAACTGTGGGTGGATTGAATCTTAACGGAATCAAAAAACTCTAATTCTGCCACCAAAGAAAAACTTAACCCATTCGACACGGCTCAGGGTCAATCCTGAGCTCGTCGAAAGATTGAAATTGTCACCCGCCTTTGTTAAAACTTCGGCGGACAGGTCGGTGCGGCGGCCTCCTTCGCAACGCTTCGGACGGCCAAGGAGCCGCGCTTGGGGGTGGCACTTCCTCGCCGCCGCCCTCCTTCGCCTTTTGGCTTCGGACGGGCAAGCAGGCGGCGAAATGCGTTCGAACTAATTTAAGAATAGTGCATTT
>CAYIBD010000022.1:3984-11631 GCA_964361655.1 uncultured Candidatus Saccharibacteria bacterium | reverse complement strand
TTGGTGGAGATACCGGGAATCGAACCCGGGTCTCGGCAATGCGAATGCCGTGTATTGCCACTATACTATATCCCCGAAAATCCGGCGGGTGTGAATGTTCCCGATTTGTCTCCGACGGAACCGTCGGAGCTACAAATCGCAATCCGCCAAAGCGGAGCGGCGGCGGGCGGCGTTTTACTCCCGATCCGCCCGAGGCGGATCGGGGATCCTCGATTTTTCAACTCCGCTTTGCGGAGGAAAAATCGGGACACTATACTACGGGCCCAATGTTACGGCCTAGGAGTCGCGTCTATAGCCGGCTCGATAGTTGCAGCCGATTCGGTGGGGGATGCCGCCCCGCCTTCCGGTTCGTCTCCTGAGAGCCCCGCCGGCTCGCCTGGCTGAAGTTCCGGCGGAGCGGGCCGGGCGGGCAGGCCGAGGGCCAGGCGGTGCTCTTTGGCATCCATAGAGAGGACGCGGAACTCGTGCGGCTCATTCAGCGTGAGCATCTCTTTCATCTTGGCCTCGGTGCCAAACTCTGAAATGTGGGCCAGGCCCTGGATGTCCGGATCGAGCTTTACGAACGCGCCAAAGGGGTTAAACTTCGCCACCACTCCCGTCACGATACTCCCCTTGGCATACTTCTCCTCGGCCTTCACCCACGGATCTTCCTTCAGGGCCTTCAGCGAGAGCGAAACCTTATCGCCCTCAATCGCGATGATCTTGGCTTGAACGCGGTCTCCGGCTTTGAGGACGTCAGCGGGGTTAGAAATCAACTGCCAGCCAATTTCCGAAATGTGGACGAGACCCTCGAGCCCGTCGCCGAACTTCACGAACGCACCGAAGGAAACCACCCCCGCCACCTCGCCGTCGACGACGTCGCCGACGTGGTAGGCCGCAAGACGCACCTTGAGCGCCTCGACCTCCTTTGACTTCTCCGAAAAAATGAGCTTGCCGTCCTCCGGGTTCACATCAATGATTGCTACCTCGAGTTCGTGCCCAACCAATTTCTTGAGTTCCTCAAAGATCTTCTCTTTGTCGCCACCTTCCACACGGGGATAGTGCTCTTGGGAGAGCTGGGATGCGGGGAGGAACCCGGCCACACCGAGATACTCCAGGATCAACCCGCCGCGGTTCGCATCCAAAACCTTCAGGGTTATGAGCTCGCCCGACTGCATGAGACGCCGCATGTCCTGCCAGTTCTTTTCACGCCCAGCTTCCTTGAGGGAGAGCTCGACGTACCGCTCGTCGTTCTCGACTTCTACCACTTTGGCCGAGACCGGGTCGCCTGGGCCCAGGCGCCTGATGATATCCTGGGCTTGAAAGTACTCGCGGCCATAGACAATGCCAACACCGCGCAGCCCAAGGTCAACGTAGAGACGGCTCCCTTTCTTCTCGATCACCGCACCATCAACGATATCGCCGGGCTTCACCGCTGCGGCGTACCCGTTCTTCTGCTTCAGGAGGACATCCATCAGATGCCCGCCCCGCTCGAAAACGAGGTTTGCATCGCCGGCAAGGCTCTTTTCCATACCGGCTACTGTAGCGGAAAGCGCCTCGCCACGCAAGATTGAGCCCGCCGCCGTCTTCTCGAAACGCGCTATGTATGCTACAATTAGTGCATAGGCCGCATCATTCCGGGTATGATTATCAGCTGGTACGGACACGCCTGTTTCCGTCTTGACGTTCGCGATACCACCATCGCGATTGATCCGTTTCCGAAGGAACTCGGCCTGACGCCGCCCCGTTTCCAAGCGTCCGTGATTCTCGTCACCCACGCCCACCCTGATCACGCCAACGTGGCCACGATCGGCGGGAGCCCGCTCGTCATTACCGGACCGGGCGAATACGAAGTGCGGGGTGTCAGCGTCCACGGCATTCCGAGTTTCCACGATGCCGCGGGCGGCCAGGAACGCGGCCTGAATACGATATACCGCATCGAGGCCGAGGGGATAACGGTTGCGCACCTCGGCGACTTCGGCGAGCGGCAACTCCGTACCGAAACCGCCGAGGCACTCGGCGATGTGGATATACTTATGATTCCCGTTGGCGGCGGTTCCACCATTGACGCCAAGGCCGCGGCGACCATCGTGCGAGAGGTTGAGCCGCGGGTGATCATCCCCATGCACTTCCGCCTCCCCGACCTCCGGCACAAGCTCTTGCCGCTTGACGATTTCCTGAAGGCCTGTAGCGCCTCACGGCCCGAACGGCTCGACAAGCTTACCATTAAGAAAAGCGGCCTCACGCTAGACGAGACCCGTCTCGTTGTCCTCGCCGCTGGCTAGACGCATGCTCCGCCGCCTCGAAGCACTCCTCACCTGGCTCCGCAGCCGCCCGCCCTACGAGCGACGGCTCCTCGCCATTTCGAGCTACCTCGGCCTCTCCGCTGTTATCATCGCCGTTGGCCTCATCTCCCTCCGCGACACGGTTCTCAATGTGGCCAGTATCAACACCATTGTCCCGCCGCCCGCTCAAGGACCTCAAGCACCCGCAGCCGAGGAGGTGGGAGCAGCGTCGGGCTCCGGACTCGCCACTCCCTTCGGGACGCTCGTAAAGTCGCTCGGCCAGGCCGTATCACGGTTGACGGGTGATGACAACCGCACCAGTATCACTGACCGAACCGGGACCCTCGCCCCACCCCCACCACCCCCGCCGCCGGAGTTAGAGTCGAAGACGCTAGCAGCACGACCGGCATTCGAGGCCGTGCCACCCGCCGTATCACCTACCCCACCCCCACCCCCGAGTGCGGCTGGCATGGTCGCCACCGTCGGATTCACGACGGGCCGATCGGCGGCGGAGCTCGCCCTCCTCCTCCGATCGCCGTGGCCATCGGGCCGGGCAGGCATCATAGACATTGTTTTATTCTGGAGATAGCCCCATGGCTGATATCGGAAAAATTGTAAAGCGCGAGATCACCGAGGAAATGCGGGAATCCTACCTCGACTACGCCATGTCGGTTATTGTCGCGCGCGCCCTGCCGGATGTCCGGGACGGCCTGAAGCCGGTGCACCGGCGGATCTTGTATTCGATGCACGAAATGGGCCTTACGCACGCCGCGAAAACCAGGAAGTCGGCGACGATCATCGGTGATGTGCTCGGTAAGTACCATCCCCACGGCGACACGGCCGTCTACGACGCGCTCGTGCGCATGGCCCAGCCCTTTTCGCTCCGCTACCCGCTTGTGGACGGCCAGGGAAATTTCGGCAGCTTAGACGGGGACAGCGCGGCGCACTACCGCTACACCGAGGCGCGCATGACGCGCCTTGCTGGAGAGATGCTCCGGGATATTGAAAAGGACACCGTTCCCTTTGTCGCTAACTACGACGGGACGCGCCGGGAACCGACCGCGCTTCCGTCAGCGCTCCCGAACCTCCTTTTGAATGGCTCGCTCGGCATCGCCGTTGGCATGGCGACCAACATTCCGCCCCATAACCTCGGCGAGATTGTGAATGCCCTCCAGCAGCTCATTACGCACCCGGACGCCTCGACCGAGGCCCTGAGCGATATCGTGAAGGGCCCGGACTTCCCCACCGGGGGCATCATTTTCAATGCGGCCGACATCCGGACATCCTATGCGACCGGACGGGGAGCCATCCTCATGCGCGGGGTAGCAGAAGTTGCCGAGCAAAAGGGCGGAAGCCAAATCATCATCACCGAGATTCCCTACCAGGTGAATAAGGCCGAGCTCGTTGAGAAGATCGCCCTCCTCGTGCAGGAGAAGAAAATCGAAGGCATCCGCGACCTCCGCGACGAGTCCGACAAGGAAGGGCTCCGGATTGCCGTTGACCTCAAGCATGACGCCTACCCCCAGAAGGTTTTGAACTCGCTCTACAAGTTCACGGACCTCGAGAAGAACTTCAATGTCAACATGTTGGCGCTGGTCGACGGCATTCAGCCCCAAGTGCTCTCGCTGAAGGAAATGCTCGAGCAGTACCTCGGCCACCGCAGAACCGTCGTCACGCGCCGCACAGAGTTCGACCTGGCCCGAGCCAAAGAACGCATCCACATCCTGGAGGGGCTTTCCAGGGCCCTCGACCAGATTGATGCCGTCATCCAGACCATCAAAAAATCCGCAGACCGCGAAACCGCTCATGCGAACCTGAAGGCCAAATTCAAGTTCTCCGACCTCCAGGCGACGGCCATCCTCGAGATGCGCCTCCAGACCCTGGCCGGGCTCGAGCGCCAGAAAATCGAGACGGAGCTCAAGGAGAAAGTCGCGCTCGCCCGCGAGCTCGAAGCGCTACTCCAGGACCCCAAAAAAGTGCTCGACGTCATCGCCGGGGAGCTTGACCTCCTGAAGCAGACCTACGGCGATCCCCGGCGGACGAAGGTGGTTAGCGCACCGGCGCGCGAAATTGCGACCGAAGACATCATTCCCGAAGAAGAGGTCGTCATCGTGATAACCCGCGGCGGGTACATCAAGCGCATCAAGCCCGAGGCCTATCGCCTCCAGAAGCGCGGCGGGAAGGGGACCGTGGGGATCGAGACGAAGGAAGAAGACGTCGTCGAGCACTTCCTCGCCGCCAACACCCACGCCGACCTCCTCTTCTTTACCTCATCGGGGAAGGTCTTTCAGCTGAAGGCCTACGAGGTGCCGGAGGGCTCGAGGACGGCAAGGGGCAAAGCCATTTTCAACTTCCTCTCGATCCGCTCCGACGAAGACATCCGGTCCGTCGTCGCGGTTCCGCCGGCGAAGGAGCCCTCGGCACACCGTCGAGCCGGCCAATACCTCGTGCTCGTAACCGAACATGGTATCATGAAGCGAGTGGCGGCAGACGCCTTTGCCAATGTCCGCAAGAGCGGCATCGTGGCCATCACGCTCAAGCGGGACGATGCGCTCCGCGGTGTCACCATCACCACCGGTCAGGATGAGGTGCTCTTGGTGACCGATCAGGGCCAAGCCATCCGTTTCCGCGAGTCAGACGTTCGCCCCATGGGCCGCGGTGCCGCCGGGGTGAAGGCCATCCGCGTGAGAAAAAACGACCGGGTACGGGCCATCAACATCATCCGGTCAAGCGGCGACGACAAGCGCTCCGCCCTACTCGTCGTCATGGCTCACGGTTTTGCAAAACGAACCGCGCTCACGGATTACAAGCGCCAGCGGCGCGGCGGATCAGGGATAAAAACCGCCAAGATCGTGCCTAAGACCGGTGGGATCGTCTCGAGCCACGTCATTCGCCAAGAATCCGAACTCATCGCCATTTCCCGGAAAGGCCAGGTCATCCGGACGCGCCTCCCGGACATCCCCACCCTCGGCCGCGCCACCCAGGGGGTGCGAATCATGAAACTGGCTGAGGGCGACACGCTCGCCTCAACGACCATCCTCTAGCCGGAAACAGGAGACGGGTAGCGCCGGCCTCCGGCCGCAACGCAGGTCACCATGACGCTCTCGACAATAACGCCATCAGACCTCGGCGATTCTCCGCCATCATCCGCCTCCGGGAGGAGCAGCTTCCTCCATCCCGAACGGGTACTCGGCCTCCTCGACATCCGCCCAGGCATGATCGTAGCCGACTTCGGGGCCGGCGGCGGCTACTTTTCCATCGCCGCCGCGCGCCTGGTGGGGGAACACGGCAAGATCTATGCCATTGATATCCAACAGCAGGCCATTGACCTCATCAAATCCAAGGCCAACCTCGAACACCTCCTCCAGCTCGATACCATCTGGGCGGATCTCGAGTTCCCCGCGGGATCCCGCCTCCACGCTCAGTCGGTGGATTTCGTTCTCGTTTCGAACATCCTCTTCCAGGCCGAGCGGAAACGCGAGATCATTGCCGAGGCCTGGCGGGTTTTGAAACCCGGGGGGCGGCTCGCCATCCTGGAGTGGGACGAGGCCCCGTTCCCCGCCGGCCCACCCATGGCCATGCGCGTCCCCCGGGAGCATGCCCTGCGCCTGGCGCGGGACATCGGCTTTCAGCCCGAGCGCGAGCTTGACGCCGGGAACCATCACTACGGGCTCTTATTTAAAAAATAATGCAGCGGGCCCACCTCATCATCTTCGGTAGCATCGGAGCGATCGCGCTTGCGGCCCTTCTCGTCATCATCGGCGTTATCCCGGGCCTCAAGGAGGCACGCCCGAAATCCTTCACCCTCACGGTGTGGAGCCCGGAAGATCCCGCCCAGCTCTGGGAAGACATCAGCGCTGAATACCGACAAAAACAGGCACCCACGGCAACGTTCGAATACGAGAAGCGGGATCCGAAAACCTACGAAGCCGAGCTCTTGAACGCCCTCGCTGCCGGTGAGGGGCCGGATATTTTCTTCCTCCGGCATACCTGGCTTGATGCCTACCGCGACAAAACCACGCCGCTCGAGGATAGCCGTCTCGGCTACCGGCGGGAGGACCTCCGCGGTACGTTTGCCGATGGCGTGGTCGAGGAGATCGTGGGCGAACGCGGCGAGCTCCTGGGCATGCCGCTCGCCTTTGATACCGTAGCGCTCTTCTATAACCGCGACTACTTCAACGCTGCCAACATCCCCATGCCGGCGCGCCGCTGGGAAGAACTCGTTACCCAGGCCCCGAAGCTAACCCGCCTCTTGCCGGTGGGAACCATCCAGCGCTCCGGTGCGGCACTCGGGACCGCCAATAACATCGAGCGTGCCCCTGAAATCCTTACCGCACTGATCCTCCAATCGGGAGGAATGCTCCTGAACGCCCGCCAGCGAACGGCGGCGCTCGCCGGCCCGGCCACCGAGTCTGCCCTCGCGTTTTACACCTCCTTCTCGAACCCGACCAAGAGGTCCTACTCCTGGAGCGGGCTCATGAAAAATTCCCTCGAGGCCTTCGCCCGGGGTGAGGCCGCGATGGCCTTCGGCTACTCAAGCGATGTCAGGACGGTCAACGCCATCAACCCCCACCTCAACTTTGCCACCGCCCCGCTGCCGCAGATTGCGGGCGAAGATGCGCAGGTGAATGTCGGCCGCTTTGACCTCCTCGTGGTGTCCCGCCTCTCGGAGCACCCGGATGAGGCCTGGGCGTTCCTCAGGTGGTTCGGGGAGGGTGAAATAAATAAGCGCTACCTTGATACCCTCGGCCTCCCCCCCGCACGGCGCGATCTCGTCCTCTCCCGACCGCCGCGCGAGTACCTAGTCCCGTTCTACGATCAGGTGCTCTCGGCGCGGACCATACCGGTGGCGGGCGGGAGAGTGATCGCCGAGAGTATCCATGCTATGATAGACGCGGTGGCTACCGGCCGATTCTCGATCCAGGATGCGATCTCCCGCGCCAATAACGAGATAGAAGCAGCGCTGCGCCGCCGGCCATGAATTGCCCCGGACGGCACTCGCTACCCTGGCCGGTCACGATACTCCTCATCGGCGTCCTGCTCGGCCTGGCTTCGCCATCGGCGTTGGCAGCGGTCATCCCCACCTTCATCGTCCCCTGCGGCATCCAATCACTGCCGACGGGAGATCCTCGAAGCCAACCCTGCACCCTCTGCCACATGGGCATTGGGGTGATGAACCTCACTAACTACGGTATCTACGTCATTGCCCTCCCGGTCATTGCACTCCTCGTCGCGGTCGGCGGCATTATCCTCCTGACCGGGGGTCCTTCAGAAGAACGGATCAAACTCGGCAAACGGATCCTCGTCAATGCGATTGTCGGCGCGACGATTGTGTTCCTGGCCTGGATCGCAGTCGACACCATCATAAAAATCCTCACCGGAA
>CAYIBD010000022.1:0-3884 GCA_964361655.1 uncultured Candidatus Saccharibacteria bacterium | reverse complement strand
CCGGAAATATTAACTTTGGAGGTCCACCCGGAATACTCACCCAGCAATGGGGACCATGGAATCAACTCAATTTTACCATCTGTCCGCTCTAACCATGGGCTCGCGTATGACGCCAAGACGGATACCGGCCGTAGGGATAATGCTCGGCATACTCCTGATCTGCCCCGTAGCGGCGCTCGCCGCACAGATCACGAACCCCCTCGGTACCAACAACCTGCAAGCCGTCATCGGCAACATCATCAAGTGGGCCAATGCCCTGGCGGCCTCGCTCACCACGCTCATGATTCTCGTCGCCGGCTACCTCTACCTGACCGGCGGCGGGAGCGAAGACCAGATCAAAAAAGCCCACCGCGCGCTTACCTGGGCGGTTATCGGCTTTGCCGTGATTTTGTTCTCCGCGGTGGCCGAAGCCATCATCCGGAGCATCTTGAAAGCTTGAACGCCCGTGGATAAACGGCTTGACCAATGCCGACAACCTCGCGTATGCTCATAAAAGGTCGACATGCATTGGGTAGGAAACAGGTATCCACAAATAAATCCTTAGCTACCGATGCCTTCTATGGCCAAACGAAAAGACACCATGAGGTATGCCGTGCCGTTCGGTCTTACGGCTTCGCTCGCGTTCCCATTCGTCGCGGCGGCCGCACTGCCGACATCGTGCGCCCAGTTCGTGACGTTCTTCAAGAATCTCGGGGACGGACTCTCGGCCATCATTTTCGCGCTCGCCATCATCATGCTTTTGATCTCGGCCTTCTATTTCCTGACGGGCGGCGGGAGCGAAGATGCCCAGAAGAAAGCCAAGACCCTCCTCATCTACGCGCTCGTCGGCTTGACGGTGGCCCTCTTTGCCTTCGTCCTCCCGAACATCATCGAGAGCGTCCTCGGCGGAACCCGCGGCAATTGCTAATCCGCTTGGGAGGAAAACTCAAAAGGGCATTCCCGAGAATGCCCTTTTGAATTGCCGCTCTAGCTAGGTAGGCACCCCTCGGCCTATGGGTATGCGTCAACGACTGGTGGAGCTCGTCATCGCCGCCGCCGCAATCGTATTTGCGGTAATGGCGGTATCCCTCGCCGGCGAGAGTCCTCTCGGCGGCGCATCACTCCTCCGCTTCTACCTCCGCGGCATTCTCTCACCGCTCCGGATGCTCACGGCGTGGCTCGTCGTATTTTACCTCATCAGCTTCTACCTCTCGCTGCCACAGCTCTTCCCGCTCCCGGCGATCTTCCGAAAAACGGTTGGCCTGCCTCCGCTGTTAACACCGGCCGAGTTGCTTGACTATGGACGCCGGTTCCTAGTGCGGCTCCGCCGCACCCTCTCCATTATTATCCCGGGCGTCTTGGCGCTCGTCTCCCTGTCGCTCGCGCTTGACGCCATGAACGCCTGGAACGCGAGCCGCCTCCGCGATGAACTCCTCCTGGGGTTGGACCGCCTGCTTACCGCGAGCTACCCCTTCATCGAACTTACCGCCATCCCCTATCCGCCGTGGTTCATCTCCGCGGTGATCGTTTCTTTTCACTACCTCGTCCCGGCGATTTTCATGCTTCCGGCCTACCTTTCCCAGCGTCACTACCCGCTCTTCCGCCAGTTCGCCGCCGCCTTCTTCGTTTCCACGCTCCTTTCCTTCCCGGGGTGGTTGCTTACCCCAGCCCTCTCTCCACACGATCGCTTCATTGATAACGTGTACCAGCGCTCACTCTCATCCGAGATCGCCGCAGCCCTCGACCGGTACAAGCCCTCACCGGCGGTGGCGCGCTTCCTTGCCGACGTGCGGCAGTCAAAGGATCGCGAGCTTGGCGGCGTCATGCCGACCTCCACCATGCCGAGCGCCCATGTCGCCTGGGCAGTCCTCCTCGTTTACTACGGCTGGCGCGCCCTTCCCCTCATCTCCCTCCTGACCATACCGCTCGCCATCCTCTCCACCCTCGGCACCGTGCTGCTCGCCCAGCACTACGCCATTGATATACCCGCCGGAGTTGTGGTTGCCCTCCTCGGTATCGCGATCGCCCGTCGGATTGCCCTCCTCGAACATCGCGCCGCATCAGCAGCGGGGTCTCGGGTCTAACCGCTGCCGGTCGCTCGGCGGCTTGCGGGCTCCTCGTCATTCCTATATATTTCGTAACGCCGACCGCCTGGGTATGGCAGCGCGATCCATGAAACCCTCGCCTCCGTGGCGGAAACGGAATACGCGTACGGCTTAGAACCGTACTCCCGCAAGGGATTGCAGGTTCAAATCCTGCCGGAGGCATCAATCGCGCCGGAGTAGTTCAGTGGTAGAACGCTTTCTTGGTAAGAAAGAAGTCGCGAGTTCGATTCTCGCCTCCGGCTTGCGCTAACATTGCGCCGCACCATGGCTCAGGAAAATTTAATCCGATTCCAATGTAGCGTTTGCAAGCGCTACAAAGCCGACGCTTCGGTCGGCTCCCCGACCTCCGACGAGCTGTCGGAGCGTCGGGGCTACCGGATTAAAACAAGAGTATGCCCCAACCCAATTTAATTCGCCTGCAGTGTGCCATCTGTAAGCGATACAATTACTGGTCAAGAAAGAATCTCAAGAAGGTCGAGAAAAAGTTGGAATTGAAGAAGTACTGCAAGTGGTGCAGAAAACACACCGTACACAAAGAGGCTAAGAAAACATGAGTTTTCTGCATCACTTGCAAGGGAAGGGGTCGAGAAACGGGAGTTTCCCGTGGCGGAAATATTAAAACCGAAGGGTTTTAAGGAGCGCGACCGAGTCCAGTCGGTTGAGGCCGCGCGACGCAATGGGATAGAAAGCATACGCTGCATAAGGAAGCCAAGAAAACATAGCTCGAGGGGGCATAAGCTCAACGGCAAACTGCGAGACTCCAAATCTCGACTTCTAGGTTCGAATCCTAGTGCCCCCGAGTCCAAAGATAGCCGCCATCGGTGCGGTTATTTTTGTTGAAGAGAAGACGGAAATCGAACCTAACCAATAAACGATTTACTTACACGGGTTCTTGCGCTATCTTTCCTGCACCACAATCAGGTGGTGCTCTTTCCACCAAAGCTGCAGGCAGTCCGAAGGGACAAGGCGCCGAGCAGCATGGAGGGTTCCATGATCCAGTTCGACCTCGAAAATGGCGACAGCGTACTCGACCCCGCACATGCGATCCTCATCGAAGGATGCGAGAAGATTCTCAACATCTTCGGACAGTATCGACTAAAGCTGACGTGCCGCATCTCAGCTCCAGGTAAAACGCATGGCAAAAACTGGTACGCCCAGTTTGCTCTGAATGGCATAAAGTCGCCGTACGAGATAAGACACCCCCAGAATAGCCCGAGCCTCATGATACCCGCGGAGATCCCGTGCGGGGGCGAGTGGATGGCTAGAGAGCCGCATGCGATCGCCGAGACCTATCTCGCTACGAGTTTCGGGATGATGGCGCGGGATCGGCAGACAACGGAAGAAAGAACCGCGAGCACTCTTTCTGCGATCGCTTCAAGAAGTTCCTGACGCCGACTTGGGCGCACGGAGGAGTTTCCTCGCGTGCGCCCCATTTTTACTTCAAAGGGTCTGAAAAATCTGGAAACATCTGGTAACTCCTGATACCCCCAAAATAGGTTCTGATGTCGTTCAGGATCTCCCGCCAGTTAGGAAATGATGTTGGCTCGCCAGCCGCAAAGATCCCCAGCTGCCAAAGAATCCATGCGGCGGGTTGGCCGAGTGGGTGCAACGTGCCAGTCGGCACGCTCGGCGGACGCTCATTGCATTGGACCCAATGCGGAGGAGGAGTGCCAGAGTGGTTGAATGGGACGGTCCTGAAAACCGTTAAGGGAGCAATCCCTTCGTGAGTTCGAATCTCACCTCCTCCGCCAAAATTGAAAATCGGAATTGGAAGCCGAAATGGGGTCGCGCCGCAGGCGC
>CAYIBD010000021.1:0-11814 GCA_964361655.1 uncultured Candidatus Saccharibacteria bacterium | reverse complement strand
ATTGACCACGTCAATCTGCTCTGGCTTCTCGCCGGCCCGCCCCGTAGCAACCGAGGCAACCGCCGAAGTTTGCGTCGGGGTGAACTGATTGACAACATCCACCGGCTGGGCCGCGGTCTTGAATTGTTTTCGCTCTTCAGGCATAGTCATAGTGGGAAGAGGACATTTTCACTGATGGTCGCAGAAGTGACGATTGCCAGAGTCGAGGAACTTCTCGAGCCACCGCACCAGGCCTCCAACGGCCACCTGCTCGAGTTAGATCGATTCCCGGGGAGTGGCTGGTACCATGTCGAGCGTCATATGATTCCGCTCGAGGCCGAGACGCCGGCGGCAGCCGCCGACATGCTCGACGCCCATTTCAGAACGAAGCTCGATGGTACAGGACTCCAGATTGAGTCCATCGCGATCCTCCGCGGCCGTGCAGAGGCGGAGGCGCTCGATCGCCTCGAAACGATGGGGGCGGCGCGCCAAGCTGTCCGGGAAGGCCACGCGATCATATCATGCGAGGATGTTTGATTGATTGAGGATGGACTTGGCGAAGAGCACCTCCGCCACCGCCACCCCAAACGCTGACCCCAGAGCGGGTCAGCTTTCTTATTTGTACGACCTACCGCCAACCTTTACCCTTGCTCCCTGTCCGGCAAAAGCTTCAGGGTGGGAAATATCCTTCTGCCCGACCTCCATCCGGATCGGCGAGATGACGCGGAGCTTCTCAACGATGCCCGGGAGCACCCCCATCACATAATCGAGATCTTCCTTCGTTGTGGGGCGTCCCAGGGTAAAACGGAGCGAGGAATGAGCGTACTCGTAGGGCTTGCCGAGAGCCAGGATGACGTGCGAGGGGTCAAGCGTGACCGAGGTGCAGGCCGAGCCAGTGGAGATGGCAATGCCCTTGGCATCGAGGTATAAAATCACGGCCTCGCCTTCAATATCAAGAATCGAGACATTGACGTTCGACGGCAGCCGCGTTGTGGGATGGCCGTTCAAAACGGTTTTCGGGATCTCGGAAACCAGGCGCCGCGTAAAATAATCACGGAGTTCCGTCAGCCGAGCTGATTCGCTTTTCCGTTCGGCCTCGGAAATCTCAAGAGCTCTGGCAAACCCGACAATGCCCGGCACATTTTCAGTCCCCGGCCGCAGACGGCCTTCCTGCTCTCCGCCATGATAGATTGGCTTCAAGCGCGTGCCGCGCCGGACATATAACGCACCGGTTCCCTTAGGCCCGTAAATCTTACCGCCGTTCAAACTCATCAAATCCACGCCCAGCTTCTCGACCTCAAGATCGCAATACCCAGCGGCTTGAGAAGCATCGCAATGGAAGTAGATCGGCAGCTGATTTTTCTCCGCTTGCCGCCGCTTCCGAACATCTTTGATAACCTTGCCGATCTCGGCAATCGGCTGGATCGTCCCGATCTCGTTATTGGCATACATCACCGAGACCAGAAGCGTGTCAGGCCGGATGGCGTTCTCCACTGCCATGACATCCACAATCCCAGCTTCACCAACCGGCAAGTACGTTACCTCCCATCCCTCGCGCTCGAGCGACTCAAACGATCGAAGACCGGCGTGATGCTCAAAAGCAGTTGTGATTAGATGCTTGCCGAGGCCGCGGTGCATGGCAGTCGCCCCAAAGATGGCAATATTATCGGCCTCGGTTCCGCCGGCAGTGAAAATGATTTCCTCCGGCCGGCAATTCACAATCCGCGCCACAATCGCGCGGCTGCGGTCAACCGCGTCTTTGGCCAGCCGCCCCTGGCGATAGAGCGTTGAGGGATTGCCGTAGGCAATATCCCAATACGGATCCATGGCCGCTTTGACGCGAGGATCCAAAGGGGTAGTAGCTGCGTAATCGAGATAAATTTCCTTCATGGCGAAAACCCATCCCTAACCCAAGAATTGCCAGAACTCCGCGCCCTCATCCTGGTATCCGGCCGGGCCGAGCTCGGTGCCGGCCAAGCAGGCCGGACAAGTGGGGAATATTTCACCCGCCGCAAAGTTCTGCACATAGCCACACGGCACGCAGACGTAAAGCCCGCTTGCCGGCACTGCTGCACCGATACCGTAGAGCGCCTTCGTTATAATCGTCGAGTCCAGCATCATCGCTTCGTGGCCCGAAGGAGCGGGCAGAGTTCGTAAATGGGGTTATAGAAATTGATGAGCGCTTCAACCGAGATATCGGCGCGATCTCCTCTGACACGGTAACCGCCGCCCGGCCCTTTTCGCGCTTCAAGCCAACCAGCACGCTTCAGCTCCTGGGCTACCTTTTCAAGATAGGCCGCTGGGAGGTGATGGGTTCTTGCAATCCCTACAATTGGCACAAAATCACCGCCCTCCGCCTTCAGATGACCTACGATCGCCAGAGCGTAATCAAACCTCCTTTTCATGAGCTCAAATGCTAATTTCGGATAATTTCAGTCCGATTATAGTCAAACCAGCATCTTTGGCAAGATACTTTGACCTTGACATAACAAAAAGAAACGGCGTAGGGTGCTATCCCTCCCGCCGTGTGATTCCTAGAGGTCGTCCGAGGGGCTTGCGAATATCAACCAGCCCGATGAGAAAGGGCGCCACACTTCTGAATCCAGCGTGGCGCGGCTGGCCCGGACGGCACTCGCGCCATACATGGTATGGGAGCGCTGCCTCCTTGAGCACGGAATTCAGGTCAAAGACCGCCGTGGCAGCTGTGGTTGCAGGAATCGTGTCGGTAAACGCTCTATGGCCCATGATCCGCCACCACGCCGGCTCCCGACATCTGACAATTCGCTCGCGCCAATGGCACTTCCCGACCTCTACCTGCCGAGTGTTCTCGGCGAGTGCTCGGAGAAGATTACTCCAGTTGCTGATCCCTCGCCTTCCGAGGAGCGCTCTCACTTTTTCGGGGAGGCGTCCCACCGCTGCGAAGCGCTCGCGAAGCGAATGCCGTGGCATCATCCCCTCCTCATGAGCGGAAATATCTGCTTCGGCTACTATACCTTACCTCCATGTGCTCCGCCACTGCCCGCAACTACCAAAGCGGGCGTAACGTTGCTACCGAGCTTCCTCCTCAACAAAGCGAAGAGCAACGCTCCAGCTAGGGCGAGAGCAGCACCGTAGCTAAACGCCACCCCGCTCCCAAAATGTTGATTGAGGTAGCCGAAAACCACACTCGCCGGGAGGAGTGCGAGGCCGGTCGCGGCATTATAGACCCCAAAGGCGGTGGCCCGGACTTCTGGCGCGACGAGACCGGCAACTATGGCCCGACCAACGCCTTCGGTAAGCGCGGCATAGAGACCGTACGTAATGAAGAGGAACCAGATGGATTGCGGCGTCGCGCCAAAGGCAAACCCAACGTAGACCGCGGCAAATACCAGGAGCCCGGCGGTAAAGGTGTTCCGCTTGCCCACGCGGTCGGCTAGGGCGCCGAACGGCGTGGAGAGGAGCGCGAAGGTGACGTTGAAGGCGAAGTAGAGAATCGGAATCAACGTGAGGGCCACGCCGACCTCCCACGCTTTCAGGATCAAGAACGCCTCCGAAGCTTTGCCGAGCGAGGCAATGGTGGCCACGCCGAGGAAAAGGAAAAAGGGCAGGCCGAGCCCGGCCAAACGCCTCCTCTGGGACTCATTGCGAATCTCGCCAGAATTTTCACGAATATTTACACGAATATCGGTAACCACCGGACGCGGCAATGCCTTCGCGCTTGGCGAGGCGCCGTCGGCCCTCACCTCACGCACGAAAAATATCAGAATCAATACGGCAAAGAAACTTGCGATGAATGAGAGTAAAAAGAGCGTACGGTAGTTGCCGCTGATGAGGGGCAAAACCGCAAAGGCCGCCAGCGGGCCGAATGCCGCACCCAACGTATCCATGCCGCGGTGAAACCCGAAGGCCCGGCCGAGCATTGAGCGCTCGGTTGAAAAGCTGATCAAGGCGTCGCGCGGTGATTCGCGCGTGCCCTTGCCGACGCGATCCATGAAGCGAACGCCAAGCACATGCCATGGCACGCCTGCGGCTGCGAGAAAGGGCTTAGCTAAAGCCGAGAGCGAATAGCCAATGACTACCAAGCGCTTTCGCTTCTGCCACTTATCCGAGATCCAGCCGGATGCAATTTTAAAAATACTTGCTGTGGCATCGGCTACGCCCTCGACCAGCCCCACGAAAGTAAGCGACGCCCCCAAAACCGAAGTCAAAAAAATCGGGATAAAGGGAAAAATCATGTCCGAGGATAAGTCGTTCAGAAAACTCACCACCCCCATCCACACCACATTCGGCGACAGGCCAAAGATTTTTCCCTTTTCAGAATTTTTATCTTCCATATCTCCCCACTATTCTATTCTAATATCTTGGCATCACGAAATCGCAGACGTTGACCGGGCGACCACGGCAGCCTATGCTCCAATGGAGAAGAAATCCCGCGTTCTAGGAGGGTGACCATGGCAGAACAGAGCCGCGTGCTTTGCGTTACAAACCCGGCAGCGCTGAAGACTCTCTGTGGCGTGCTCATCGCAGACGACGTCTCCTTCACCTGCATCCCGCGCGAAGGCGAGCTCATACTCCTCCACCCCGACGGCGTTGAGCTGCCGCAAGAGACCCAGCGTTGCCTAGATCGATTGACGAAAGGGGGCTTGATCAAAGGTTCCGGCGTGGACGAGCCACATTCGTCCAAGCTCTCAATTGCCATCTCGCCCCACGAGGACCTCGGACCCGGCTAGTCCGGCCGAACGGCTCGGGAGGCGCTTCCGCCAGCAAGCGGCAAGCATCCCGGGCCTTTTCATTTCTGATTTCTACCACACCACCTCAAGTTCTACTCACTGCCAAGCCACTTTAAGTTTTATTGACCGATCAGGCAGTAGACTTTAAGATTATGGTATGGGTATCGCGCGAAGGTACAAAGCCGTCGTCCCCCGACCAAAGCGGCCGACGCTCACCAGCCTCATCCTTGAAAAAATTGCCGAAGCGGGCGAGATCTTCATCGGCAGCTTTTTCCCGGCAAAATACCCCGAAGCGCGGCTGTGGCGGACCATCCTCGGCCTCGATGCATCATACGAATTCAAGCCGGCTACCTTCTCCACGATTCTCTCGCAACTCCGTGTCCAAGGGCTCGTCGCCCGGCGAACCCATGCCGGCCGGCATTACTGGCGCATCACGCCAGCCGGGCGCACCGCCGCCGCGGCCGGAGGCAGTGGACCTCCGCATCCTGACGGCAGACACCGATTAGTATGCTTCGATATTCCCGAACGCGAACAAGCCAAACGCCGCTGGCTTCGCGGAGAACTTATCGCTCTTGGCTACCGAGCACTCCAGAAAAGCGTATGGATCGGACAAACGCCGCTTCCGACTGACTTTATCGCGAGCCTCGATGCCCTCAACCTTCGTGGCAAGGTGCACATTCTCGAAGTAAAATCTGCCGGCACGATTATCGAAGCGTAAACCGGCCTCGCTACGGTGCACGCAACTCGTGGTTGCACATTTTTAGCAATGAATCATATTCAATCTTAATGTTTACTCTCCGATCGGACAGTAGATCTTAAGACGCCTATAGCCTTTAGCAGACCTCTAGCAGGCCCGAAAATACCCGAAGCCACCTGAGACGTTCTGCCGCTGGCTGCCGTGCGGCGGCGAGCGAGCGGGGGCGCTCGAACGACGCCCATCCGATGGGAGACGCCAAATGCCGGGATTCAAACGGCCTGAAATATAACGGCCTTAACCCCTGGTGCGAGATCGGCGCCTGGAGCATGCCGACCTTTCGCATCGGCCAAGCTAAGAATCCGACGAGGATGGCATCATCCTTTGATCACGGCAATCGGCCGCACCCGCGCCACTTTCTTCGCAATCCCGGCCCGATGCACCACCTCCACGACCTCATCCACGTCCTTGTAGGCAAGGGGCGCCTCTTCAGCCAGACCCGACATTGAGCCGGAGCGGACCACGATCCCCTGTTGCTCGAGTTCTTGTTTCAGTGTCTGGCCATGGACTTGGCGCTTGGCGGCATGGCGGCTCATTCTGCGGCCGGCGCCGTGGCAAGAGGTGCCAAACGATTCCTCTATGGCTCTGCCCGTACCAACCAAAACGTAAGATGCCGTACCCATGGAGCCGGGGATCAGCACCGGCTGGCCAATGGCGCGATAGGATTCGTGAATTTCTGGATGCCCTGAACCAAAGGAGCGCGTCGCGCCCTTCCGGTGCACGAGCAACCGCTTCTTCTTGCCATCAATTTCATACTCCTCGATCTTGCCAATGTTATGCGCCACGTCATACACAATCTCGATACCTCTGCCCTTCTCGCCAAATACTCGCTGGAATGCCTCTCGCACTTCAGCGGTAATAAGCTGGCGGTTGGCCCAGGCAAAGTTCGCGCCTGCGGCCATGGCCGCGAAATAGCTTTGGCCCTCCGGCGATGAAAACGGCGCGCCAGCCAGTTCGCGATCCGGAAGCGAAATGCCATACTTTGGCATCACGCCGAGCATGGTGCGAATGTAGTCCGTAGCCACTTGATGCCCGAGCCCGCGGGATCCGGTGTGAATCATCACCGCCACCTGGTCTTTGAATAAACCGAGCTTGTCTGCGGCTTCAGGATAGAAAATCTCGTCCACGGCCTGCACCTCCACGAAATGGTTGCCAGCGCCCATGGTGCCGAGCTGGTCGGCCCCGCGCTTTTTTGCGGTTTGCGAAACTTTGGCAGCATCAGCGCCCGCAAGCGCGCCGCCGGATTCGAGATGCTCAAGGTCGCTTGGCCCACCATTGCCTAGTTCAACCATTCGCCGAGCGCCTTTTTCAAGCACAAGATCAAGATCGCGGCCAACAAGCTTCAGCCGCCCGCCGCGGCCCACGCCCGATGGCACTTCGCGGAAAATGGCCGTGCCGAGGTCTCCGAGCTTCGGTCTTGCCTCCTCGTAGGTTAGATTCGAGCGGAGTAATCTCACCCCGCAGTTGATGTCATAACCGATTGCGCCGGGAGAAATGAGTCCAGATTGGACATCGGTTGCGAACACTCCGCCCACGGGCGCTCCGTAGCCCTCATGAACATCTGGCATTGCTAGTGAGTACCTCTGGACTCCAGGAATCGTGGCCAGGTTCACCAGCTGATCAAAAGAGGAATCGCGGCTGGCCTCCTCGAGCATATCCTTCGTGGCATAGACCCGCGCCGGCACCCTCATATCAGCCCTGAAGGACTTCGGGATCTCCCAGAGGTAGTCGGTGATTTTGCGAAACGCAGTCAATGGAACCATAACTGCATGTTCATTATGAACGCATATCGCGGCGCATCACTTTTCTCCGTAAAACACGTAGTAACCGACTAAACCGCTCTTGACGATTTTATACTGTGCAAGTCCAGCCGGACCATTTTTCATCACGACGGTGGAGACCAAACCAAGCGCGTGGGCGATTCGGAAAAAGGGATAGAAGAGTAGACACCGGAGGAGGAGGCGCCAGGAGGATGGCCTGACGTTCTCCGTTTTGTCAAAATACTGAACGTTCCGGAATCCAACCTGATCAATCCATGATCGAAATTCACCAACCAGAGCCAAATTGGGAAGTGCGAAACCGTCCAAGAAGAGCCGGTACACCTTCCCCTCAGCGGCTTCAACAGGTCTTCGTAGGAACCCATCTGCCACCACCAACCGGCCGCCTGGCCGTAGAACGCGATACATCTCCTGGAGGAACATACGCTTATCTACAGCATGACAAGCACTCTCGATCGCCCATGTCACATTGAATGAACTCTCCGGGAAGCCGGTGTTGAGGAAATCTTTTACGTAAAACTCTGTTTTATCAGCAACCCCCGCCTCACGCGCCAACTGGCGGGCGCGATCGATTTGCCGCTTACTGACCGAGATGCCGACCACATGGGCACCTACGTTTTTTACCAACCAGATGCTACTTCCACCAACACCGCACCCGGCATCAAGTACCCGAGTCCCGGATCCAATGCGAGCCAGTTTAGCTAAAAACCGATTCTCATTCAGCAGCGCCTCCTGGAGCGACTTCGTATCTGAATCCCAGAAGCCGTAATGGATTGCATGGCTCACCGGATCTCGATGCCAGAATAGTCGATAGAACGGAAGGGTGCGATCGTAGTACTCAACAACTCTCTGAGAATCAAAGTCGTCCATACGGCGTGATGGCATCCTAGATATCGCATATGACCGTGGCTTCATATCGGGCATCAGTTTCTTTAATTTCCACGCCGTGGTAGGTCACGGCCTTGACGTCTTTTTCAAACGCCTCGACCGGTACGCCGGAGAGCGTGGCGCGGAGCGAGGTCTGGCCAAGCTCCGGGAACTCGACATCGATATAGACCTCTCGGCGTAAGTGGCTCTGCGAGAGCGCCTCGGACAGAAAATCAATGAGGAGCGTTGCCGTATCCGGGGCTTTGATGCTGACCTCTCGCGTAACCGTCGGCGGCTTTGCCAGTGCCGACTCGGCCATCACCGAGCTCATGCCGCGGAGGGAATTCCTGAAAAGCTCCTCGGGTGTCTTACCCCAGGCCCGGATGCGAAGGTCGGCCGTGTGCGGCAATATCTCGTATGGCTCCCTCATAAAGCTACCGTTGCTACCTTTTCGTACTCAACGCCGGTTGGTTTCAAATGTGATTCCATCACCGTAATTTCTTTGACCTCAAATGCGAAATCAACATCTCCGAGCACGCGGGTCTTTTGCTCGAGCTCCCGGAGCTCGCCGGGTTCGAATCGCGCCAGCGTCAAATGGAGATGGAGCGGCCGCGACTCTGGTTTCAGCGGCGGCAGCCCCGGTTGCGACGCCCAGAGTTTCTCCAGTTTCTTTTTTAGTTTTCCGAGCTCGGGTGGCGTCTCACCTTCAAGCCAAATCATCCGGCTGGTCTGGCCTGGCGGCGCCAAAAGCACCCGCGAGAACCGAATCAAAAAACTTTCGCCAAGACGCCGTTTGCCGAGAATGGCCGAAAGCGCGCTGATCTCGGCGTCTTCAAGATACACTGGCGGGACAAGCGTCACATGCCAATTCTCCGGCGGCAGCCACCGGATCGGTAAAAACCGCCACTGGGCAATGGCTTCGCCGACCTTTGCCTTGAGCTCCGGAGGAAGGTCAATAGCAATAAAGATACGCCGTCGCATGGCCCTATCTTACCACGGCGCAAACGTCCTAGAGCTACTGGCCTCGCATCAGTTCTTGGAATCGTGGATGACCCCGAAGAATGCCGGCTTCCTCGATGCACCAATCGGAATATTTCCCCGGCGATGCTGCGATATCTTTCAAGAATTCGTTCCAATCCACCCAGGCGATGGCTTCAACTTCGTCGGGGTTGGGCTGCGGAGTATGGTTGGAGAACCCAACCAGAATGGGACAGATCTCATTTTCCATAACTCCGTCACGAACATACTGGTAGCGATACGGCGCAACCTCTTCAATGCGATCGGCGCTCATCCCTAATTCGTTTCCGAGCCGCCGCCGGGCCGCCTCGATATTTGTCTCACCAAGCCGCGGATGACCGCAGCAGGAGTTTGACCAGACCAGCGGCCAGGTTTTTTTCTTGGCACTCCGCTGCTGCAGGAGAAGTTTGCCCTCCCGATTGAACAGGAAAAGGGAAAACCCGCGATGGAGCGGCGTTGATGCGCCATGCACCTCGGCCTTAGGCATAGTGCCGAGGACGGCGTTGGATTCGTCAACCAGTACAACGTGTTCAAGAGACATCTTGTTCACCATAGCACGGTTTTGGCATCTCGCGCACGCCCATGGAAATGCAAAAACTATTCTCAAATTCTTAAGAATATTGGAATAGTTTCGGGCCGCAACGCTTCATCGGTTCCTATCTTCCCACTCGGGTACGTCTTCACCCACGCACCAGAAAAAGTGATAGGCCCCGGTCGGCCCGATCCAGCGGAAGGTTTTGGCGAGCGCGGCCCGGCGTTTGGCGTAGGGTAGCTTGCGGATGGATTTGATGAAATCTACAAAGGAGCCCTGCTCTTTTTGCAATCGCTGGATGATGCGGGCGTTCTGCATGACCGCGGCCAACTTCTCGCCGTTCCGGATGATGGAAGGATCGCGGAGGAGCCGCGAAACGTCCCGCGGACCCATCTTGGCCACACGCGCTATCTTGAATTTGAAAAAGACCTTGCGAAAATTCGGCCACTTCCGCCTGACAACTTCCCAGGAAAACCCTGCTTGGAAAACAGATTGGGCCAGAATATCAAAATAACCGTCATCGTCCTTCGGACGCTTTCGTGTCGGAATGTGGTAGGAGTACATGGTGCGACACTACACGATAATGGCGAAATGCCAGGGGACAATTCCTGACGATCGTGAAAAACTGTCACATGCTCTTTTCTATGACTTTTTTCCGCTGGCTGGCTGAAGTTCGAGCGCGCAGGAGTTGATGCAGTATCTCTTTCCGCCACGGTCAGCCGGCCCGCCCGCCTTGCCTCGGCGAGGCAGGTCATCAAAGACGTGACCGAGGTGCGAGCCACAGTGAGCACAGCGGACTTCGATCCTGCGCATGCCGTGGCCTAAGTCCTCGCGAAGCTCGATGTGCGCTCGGTTCGCCGGCTCGGTAAAGCTCGGCCAGCCGGTGCCGGAATCAAACTTAGCATCCGAGGAGAAGAGCGCTTGCCCGCAAGCCGCGCAGACGTAGATACCCTTCCCTTTCTCATGGACGTATTTCCCCGAAAACGGCGACTCGGTCCCCTGCTGCCGCATCACGCTATACTGCTCGGGCGTCAGGCCGGCCTGCCATTCCTCTTCTGTTTTTTCGATTTTCTCCATAGCACTCGGGGCGGGATTACCTGTACAAATTGCCGTGTGTATTGATGTCAATGAAAATGACAGTATGTTCGTCTCTAAACACATACAGTGCACGGTAGTCGCCCGTAACATTAATGCTCCACTGACCTTTCCGATCTCCGGTGAGCGGGTGGTTGTTGAGGAGGGGATGGAATGGATTTTCAAGGAACAAGTTCCGACGCAGTTTAAATCCCTCCCGAATTTTGAGAGGCAGTTTGGGGAACCTTTTCTCAAAATTTCTATGGAGGAGTATCCTCATCCGCGCAGGCAATCCAGGTACGCATCCATCTCTCGTACGGTGTGAAAGGCCGGGGAGAGATTCTTGCCCGCCATCGCCTCCTTCTGTAAACGATCCAGCCGCCTCTTCACGGACGGCTTCAGCTCTCCCTCCAGGTAAAAATGGACCTCCTTGGTACGGATGAATTGATTGAGGTAGGCGTTGATAATCGTGGAAAGCGGCATACCGAGATCCCGGGCAACTTTCTGCGCCTTTTGCTTCACGTCCCTATCTGCCTTGATGTTGAGGGTAATTTTAGCCATATGCCTATAGTGTATACGACGGGCATATCCCTGTCAATGCAGCGGTGACGGGATTATTCCCCGCGACCCGTCTCGGTCGGGTGCACTAGAGCTCTGGCACCCCCGGTTGCGCCTGCCCGCCCTCCAGAGGCGGGTAAACCTCTGGCAAGAACCTCCCGGGGCAAGACCGTGAGAGGGTTTTGTGAGAGCGTATTCCCTCTCTTAGCGAGGGGTCTTGGGAGGAGCTACTTCTTCGATATTAACTTCTTCAACGGTCAACTCTTTACCGAAGGTAAATTCCGCATTCAATCTCATTCCCTGCAAAACTTTCGGGAGCCAGTATTTGGCATCAGACCACATTGAGTTTAGTGGAAGATCTTGTTTATTGAACCATTGAGGCAAAATTTCCTCGGATTCAACAGGTTCGCCCTCCCAATTCATAGCTATGAATACGCATACTCGCTGATTCCACTTATTTGGCTCTTCAACATACGGGAAATAAAAATCAACGCGAAATGAACTTTGAAGTGCAACACCTCGGTATGCTCAATGCATATGAGGTAC
>CAYIBD010000020.1:0-12090 GCA_964361655.1 uncultured Candidatus Saccharibacteria bacterium | reverse complement strand
GGATTAGCAGTCGAAGGTCGTGTCTGCTAACTATGGTTCTTAGTTTGAGGTTCTTGGTTCCGGTTATCGGTTATTGGTTTTAGTTATCCTTGGCTTAACCAAAACTAATGACTAAAAACCAAAACCAACAACCAACAACTAAGAACTCGAAATATATGGTCAAAATCAAGCCGTTGGGCGATCGGGTCTTGCTCGAGCCCATTACCGAGGCCGAGCGAACCAAGGCCGGGATCTATTTGCCGGAGACCGCATCCAAGGAGCGGCCGGAGCAGGGTCGGGTCATTGCCGTTGGCGAGGGAAAGATGCTTGATTCGGGCAAGCTCGCGCCGATCAAAGTCAAGAAAGGCCAGAAAGTGCTTTTTACAAAGTATGGCCCCAATGAGATAAAGGTCGGGGGGAAGGAGTACCTCATAGCCAAAGAAGAAGATATCCTGGCTATCATCGAATAGCGAATCCATTACGAATATACGAATTCGTAAATTCGCAGCAGATTCGTTATTCGTTGATGAACTATAACATGGCAAAACAAATTCTATTCAACGAAACAGCGCGCCAGGCCCTTAAACGGGGCGTGGATAAGCTTGCCGATGCCGTCAAGGTCACCCTGGGACCCAAGGGCCGGAATGTGGTATTAGACAAGGGTTTTGGAACGCCGACCATTACCAATGACGGCGTGACCATCGCCAAAGAAATCGAACTGGAGGACAAGATTGAAAATCTTGGCGCCGAACTGGTAAAAGAGGTTGCGACCAAGACCAATGACGTGGCCGGCGACGGAACGACAACGGCCACGCTCCTCGCCCAGACCATCATCACCGAGGGGCTGAAAAACCTCGCCGCCGGGACGAACCCGGTCGGCATGCAGCGTGGGATAACCCGCGCCACGGAAATCGTGGTTGATCACCTGAAGAAAACATCCAAAGAAGTGAGCGGACACGACGAGATCGCGCAAGTGGCCACGATCTCGGCCAAGGACCCGGAGATCGGAAAGCTCCTTGCGGACATTATTGACGAGGTCGGCAAGGATGCGGTGATTACCGTGGAGGACTCCCAGACCATGGGCGTGGAGAAGGAGATTGTCGAGGGCCTGCAGTTTGACCGCGGCTACGTTTCGCCCTACATGATCACCAATGCCGAGCGCATGGAGGCGGTCTACGAAAACCCGCAGATACTGATAACCGATAAAAAGATTTCGAGTCTGCAGGACATCCTTCCGGTGCTCGAGAAAGTGGCCAAATCCGGGAGAAAGGAGCTTATGATTATCGCCGAAGACGTGGAGGGCGAGGCCTTGGCAACGCTTGTCGTGAACAAGCTCCGCGGCGCGTTTAACGGCCTGGCAGTCAAAGCCCCGGGCTTCGGCGACCGCAGGAAGGAGATGCTCGAGGACATCGCAATAGTCACCGGCGGCCGGGTGATTTCCGAGGAGGTCGGCTTGAAGCTTGAAAACGTTGATCTTGACATGCTCGGATCGGCCAGGCGCGTAATAGCCAGCAAGGAGAACACCACCGTGATCAGCGGCCGCGGCAAAAAGCCGGAAATTGAGAAACGTGTCCGGCAGATTCGAACAGAGATCGAGAATACCAAATCGGAATTCGATCGCGAGAAGCTGGAGGAGCGGCTGGCCAAGCTCTCCGGCGGCGTGGCCGTGGTTAAGGCCGGAGCGGCCACGGAAGTCGAGCAAAAGGAAAAGAAACTCCGCATTGAAGACGCGGTGCAGGCTACTAAGGCCGCGGCCGAAGAGGGGGTTGTGGCCGGCGGCGGCGTGGCCCTGATCCGCGCCGTACCGGTGCTTTCGGCTGCGATCAAGCGGCTGGAGCGCGAGGAAAAAATCACCCACGATGAAAAAGTCGGCATGGAGATTCTGCTATCCGCGCTTGAGTCGCCTCTGAAGCAAATCGCGGCGAACTCCGGCATGGAAGGAACCGTGGTGGCCGAGGCGGTCAAGAAAATGAAGGGCAACCACGGCTTTAACGCCGAGACCGGCGCCTACGAGGATCTGGTGAAATCCGGCATCGTTGACCCGACCAAGGTGGTGCGATCGGAAATCCAGAACGCTTCATCGGTGGCCGGAATGCTTTTGACCACCGAAGCCGTGGTCGGCGAGCTGCCGAAAAAAGACGAGGCCAAGATGTCCTCCATGCCGCATGAGGATTATTGACGAGTAGCTAGTAGCTAGAATCTAGAAACCACAAAACTCCGCGGGGCGCGGAGTTTTGTGGTGATGGAGAAAAAGGCGAAAATAAAAGAGCCCCATTCTCCGGGACTCGAAGACCCTGCCGCGGAACTAATCTTTCCAGTACTCCCATTTGAGATCATCCGGGGGGTTCCCCTAACTGCAGTTTGAGTTCTCCAGTCCTTTCCGTGCAGCCGGCGGGTATTGTGAGATTGCCGACGTCACCCCTTCCAGTGGAGTTCCAGCGCGGATCTGATTTGCTGCGCAGATGCCAGGTCCCCGGACTTAAGTTTACGATTGGGATGAGCATAAAACCACCTCCCTATCCATTCTCGCATACTGGCCTTGCCGGTCAAGGCAGCTTTGGCCTGTTTGGACTTGTTGGGAATGTAAATTTAGTGTATATTGTGGATAATCTATGGCTAATACCCCTCAAAAAGGCGTATACCGCTGGATTGTCTTCCGGAAGGGCAAGGAATGGATCGCGGCGGCTCTAGAATTCAACATCGTGCAGATGGCCGACGATCCGAACATTGCCTACCTTGAAATGCAGGAGGCTGCACGCGGCTATATTGAAGCCGCTCAAAAGTTCCGAGGATTCCGGCCGCAGGTGATCAATCCTGTGTTGAACCAGAAGCCCGATAAAGAATACGAGCAACTCTGGAATGAAGCGAGGAGTGCTGCACAGCAGCGGCGGCCATTCCCCCGCAATGTGCTCGATTTCGGCGTGCGAAATCTCGCGGCGGTCTAGATCTAGATCATGCCACGCGGCTTGCTGAACTGGACATTCAGGGATGTCCAGAATTTCTTAAAAGCCCACGGCTTCCGATTGCATCACACCAGGGGGAGCCATTATTTCTTCCAACGTCTCCATCATGGCCGCCTCTGGCTGACACACGTTCAATACCACGGCTCAAAATCCATTCCGCCGGATACTATGCGTGCGATTATCGAACAGTCAGGAATTCCCAAGGAGAAGTGGTTGAAGGGCGCATAGGTGCGGCGGGCTCCCCACCAAAAAAGACGAGCCCAAGATGCCGTCTATGCCGCATGAGGATTATTGACGAGAAACTAGAAAGTAGAAAATAGAATTGTTGAACCTCCAAAGCCCCGCCGACGGCGGGGCTTTGGGGTGTAAAGGTAGGACGGAATTTACACGATGGGCTGATTGCAGTTGCAGGAGATTTGGAGATTCAGAGAAATAGAAAAAGCGCCGTCATGCTGACCAGCGCTTTCGATGGGATTGGTTACGAGGAACGGATCCTTCGAACCTCTTCCAGCTTCGCGTCCATCTGGGCATCGCTGGAAAGTCTCGCGGCCGCGTGGAGCAGCTCGGAGCATGTCTCCAGCCGGTAGAATGCCCTTGGTTCGAGGGACTTGAGAGTGAGGCCTTCGTCGGAGGTCAGAAGCCTGTCGAGTGCGACGAGCTCTGGTAGGATCTCGGAAACTGGCGAGTTCTTGAGGAGCAGATCACGGGTCCTGTCAAGAACAAAGTCGGTGGTGATCTCCAGAGGGCCATCTGGATTCCATCGACCGATGCTCGGGCGCGCTCTGTGGATGATGGCGGCGAGGACTTCCATCGGCTCACCAATGAGGGCGGTCTTGTCTCGCAGAAAGGCTTGAAAGAGCTGATTCACGTCTCGGATCATGGCTTTCCTCCTCAGTGTTTCTTCGTGGTGAAACAACACTAGCGCTTTTCGGTGCTTTTGTCAATGGTTCGTAAATTGCGTCAGGCTTACATTGCGGAGGCGGGATTTACATCAGCGCCTGGACTATCTATAATTGCAGATATGCTCACTCCCTACATTGTCCTCGGCGTCCTCGTCTTACTCATCATCTGGCTCATTGCCGCGTATAACGGCCTGGTTCGCCTTCGGCAGCAGGCCAAGGAGGCCGAGTCGGATATTGACGTGCAGCTGAAGCGGCGGTTCGACCTTATTCCCAACCTCATGGAAACGGTGAGGGGCTACATGGCCCATGAGCGCCAGACCCTGGAGAGCGTAACCGCGGCGCGCACGCGCTTTATGGCCGCGGCCAACACCAAAGAGCAGATTGCGGCCAATGACATGCTGTCCAACACCTTGAAAACACTTTTTGCCGTATCCGAAAGTTATCCCGATCTTAAGGCCAATGCCAACTTCCTCGATCTCCAGCGCGAGCTGGCTGACACCGAGAACAAAATCCAGGCCGCCCGGCGCTTCTACAACGCCAATGTCCGCGACCTCAACATCGCGATTGAGCAATTCCCGACCAACCTTGTGGCCACTGGCTTCGGATTTGCCAAGATGGAATTCTTCGAGGCCGAATCAGCTCTAGAGCGCGAGCCAGTTCGGGTGAGGTTCTAGCCGTGGTTATCCCCAGCCATTCGATTCCCCCTTGACAGGGCCGGTGCCGCGAGTATAATAAGCCCCAAGACCTGAGGACACCCCAGATCCCGAGACCATTCGGAGTCAGGCGGGGTGCTCCAGTAACAAATTTAATAAGAGAATTGCGCGAGGATACCCCATCCGCAATTAGAAGGTAGCGAGCGCACAAGCTGCATAAGCCCTGACGAGAAGGGCCGTTTTGCGTGTTTAATTTTGTTTACCCGCCGTCGCAGAAAGACACGGGCGGAAGCCCGTGGATGAATGCGGGGTCGGCGGGTATCCTCGACCGGGTCGAAGGATTTCATGCTTTGGCGGGTTCCGCTGCATCTTGCGAGTTTTTCGCCTCCGGCGAAAAAGCAAGATGCCACGGCCGGAAGGCCGTGGAGCTTCACTATCCTTTTTGCTCTGCTGGGTGCACTTTCTCACTAACGCGTAAGCCGTTATTATGTCCCACCCAAAGGACTTGCCAAATAAATACTTCTCGAGGTACCGGCCGCCATTTGAAGAACTCCCCGACCTCTCCGAGATACAGCTGAACTCGTATCACCGGTTTCTGAAGGTCGGCATGAAGGAACTCTTTACCGAGGTCTCCCCGGTTACATCGCTTTCTAAAGACCTCCTCCTGGAGTTCGGCGAGTACTACCTCGATGAGCCGAAGTTCACCGAGGTTCACGCCAAAGAACATAACCTCTCCTACGAGGCGGCTCTCCGCATCCGGAGCCGCCTCACCAACAAGAAGACCGGGGAGGTGAAAGAGCAGGAGATCTACCTCGGCGACTTCCCGCTCATGACGCCGCGGGGCACGTTCATCATGAACGGCGTGGAGCGGGTGATTGTCTCGCAGCTGATCCGTTCTTCTGGCGTGTATTTCACCGCCCATCAGGTGCGCGGCTGGCGCTACTACGGTGCCAAGATCATTCCGAACCGCGGCGCCTGGCTTGAGTTTGAGACCGACCTGGACGGCTCGATCCACGTGCGGATCGACCGCAAGCGCAAGGTCGCCGCGACGACACTCCTCCGCGCCTTCGGTTTGGTCGCCGATGCCGACATCTTGAAGCGATTCGAGGATATCGACACCGCCGAGCCAAATTTCATCCAGAAGACCATCGCACGGGACGCCGCCAAAACCCAGGACGAGGCCTACATCGAGATCTATAAGCGCATCCGGCCCGGTGAACTCGCCGCGGTTGACAACGCCCGGTCGCTCATCCAGGCGATGTTCAGTTTTGACCGCTACGATCTTGCGCCGGTCGGCCGCTTCAAGTTCAACCAGCGCCTCGGGACAAAGCGCGACCCGGCCACCGAGGAAGGCCGGTTGCTCCACGCTGACGACCTCGTAACCATGCTCCGCGAGATCATCCGGCTGAACCAAGCCGGAGACATCGCGCCCGATGACATTGACAATTTGGGCAACCGCCGCGTCCGGGGCGTGGGCGAGCTTTTGCAAAATAAGCTCCGCGTCGGCATCCAGCGCATGATCCGGATCGTTCGCGACCGGATGTCAACGCTCGATATCTATACCATGACCCCCGCGCAGCTGATCAACGCCCGCCCCTTCATGGCTGCGGTGAAAGAGTTCTTTACCTCCTCGCAGCTCTCGCAGTTCATGGATCAGATAAACCCGCTGGCCGAGCTTGAGCACCGGCGCCGTCTCTCGGCCATGGGGCCCGGAGGGTTGACGCGCGAGCGGGCGGGTTTTGAGGTCAGGGACGTCCATCCCTCGCACTACGGCCGCATCTGCCCCATCCAGACGCCGGAGGGCCAAAACATCGGCCTCGTAGGGCACCTGGCCGGGCATGCCCGCATTAATGAGCTCGGGCTCATCGAAACGCCCTACGTCAAGGTAAGGGCGGGGAAGATCACCGGCGAGATCGCCTACCTCGACGCCTCGGCCGAGGCACGGTTCAACATCGCCCATGCCGGCATTGCGTTTGATGCATCCGGCGCGATTGCCGAGGAACGCGTTGAGGCCCGCCTCGGCGGGGCGCCAGGGATGATTGCGCGCGAGCACATTGACTACATTGACGTCTCGCCGCAGCAAGCCATCTCCATTGCCACGAGCTTAATGCCGTTCCTCGAGAACGACGACGCTAACCGCGCCATGATGGGCTCCAACATGCAGCGACAAGCCGTGCCCTGTGTCAGGGCCGAGCGGCCGCTCGTGGCCACTGGCCGGGAGGGCCGGGCCGCACGAGACTCCGGGCGATTGGTGGTTGGCGATGCGGACGGTGAAATCGTGAAGGTGGACTCGCGCGAGATCGTGCTGAAGCCGAAGAAGGGCGACTCGATCAGTTACGCGCTGAACTGTTTCCTCCGCACCAACGCCTTCACGGCGATCCGCCAGCGACCGATCGTGGCCAAGGGCGAGAAGGTGAAACGCGGCCAGGTACTCGCCGATAGCTCCTCGACGGATGACGGCGAGCTGGCCCTTGGCCAGAATCTCGTTGTGGCGTTCCTCTCCTGGCACGGCTGGAACTATGAGGACGCCATTATCATTTCCGAGCGGCTGGTACGGGACGAGGTGTTCACCTCAATTCACATCGAGGATCATTCCATTGCCGTGCGCGATACGAAGCTGGGGCCGGAGGAAACCACCTATGACATCCCGAACGTCTCGGAAGAGAAACTGAAGAACCTTGATGAGGAGGGGATCATCCGCATCGGTGCGGAAGTGCGTTCGGGGGATATCTTGGTCGGGAAAACCTCGCCCAAGGGAGAGACGGAGTTAACGCCGGAGGAACGCCTGTTGCGGGCGATCTTTGGCGAGAAGGCGCGGGACGTGCGGGATACCTCGCTCACGTTGCCGCACGGCAAGCGCGGCCGCGTGGTTGGAATCAAGGTCTTCTCGCGGGAACGCGGCGACAAGCTCGAGTCCGGCGTCATCAAGCAGGTCCAGGTGGAGGTGGCACAGCTGCGCAAGATTGCGGTTGGGGACAAGCTCGCTGGCCGCCACGGCAATAAGGGCGTGATTGCGCGGATTTTGCCACAGGAGGACATGCCGTTTCTCGCCGACGGCCGGCCGGTGGACATTATCTTGAACCCGCTGGGGGTGGCCTCGCGCATGAACCTCGGCCAAATCCTGGAGACGCACCTCGGCATGGCAGCACGGCTCCTCGGTTACCAGGCGATCTCGCCGTCGCTGGCTGGCGTGAGCGAAGCGGAGATTCACGAAGAGCTGCGGAAGGCGGGCTTCCCCGAAGACGGCAAGGTTGATCTCTACGATGGCGTCAGCGGTGATAAGTACCGGCAGCGGGTCACGGTCGGGATTGCCTACATCATGAAGCTGAATCACCTCGTGGAGGATAAGATCCACATGCGCTCCATCGGGCCCTACTCGCTGATCACCCAGCAGCCCCTGGGCGGCAAGGCGCAATTCGGCGGACAGCGCTTCGGTGAAATGGAGGTGTGGGCGCTCGAGGGCTACGGTGCCGCGCATACCCTCCAGGAGATGCTGACCATCAAGTCTGATGACGTCCAGGGCCGAGCCGCCGCCTATGAGGCCATCATTTCCGGTGAACGGATCAGGAGCCAGAACGTGCCGGCATCGTTCTATGTTCTCGTCAATGAGCTCAAAGGACTCGCGCTCTCGGTTGATCTCCGCGGCGGCGAGGAGAAACCCAAGGTCCCGCCGGACCTCATGCCGCAACGGGAACCGGCCAAGCGCGAAGTCCGGGAGCGGGTGCGCACCAAGTAGTGCGAACGACCTATGGAGACGCGCGGGAATGATTTTAAAAGCATGGTCCTGAAACTCGCTTCACCCGAGGAGATTTTGTCGTGGTCCAAGGGCGAGGTGACCAAGCCCGAGACCATCAATTACCGCACCGCCAAGCCCGAGCGCGACGGTCTCTTCGATGAGCGGATTTTCGGGCCGACCAAGGACTATGAGTGCTACTGCGGCAAGTACCGCCGCATCCGCTACAAGGGCATCACCTGTGACAAATGCGGGGTCGAGGTGACCCGGGCGGTCGTTCGCCGGGAGCGGCTCGGACACATTCAGCTTGCGGCACCGGTTTCGCACATCTGGTTCTTGCGCGGCGTACCGTCGAAGATCGGGCTCATCCTGGACGTGTCGCTCGGCGACCTCGAGAAAGTGATCTATTTTGCCGGCTACATCATCACCGCCATCACCGAGGACAAGCGCAAGAAAGCGCTCGAGGAAATCGATCGGGAGTTCAAGGTGAAGTCGGCCAAGGCCACTCCGCGCGAACTTGAGAAACTGAAGCTCGCCAAGGAGAAAGCCAAGGAAGAGCTCCGCTCGTTCCGGCTGCTGCGCGTCCTTTCCGAAGTCGAATACCACCGCTTGGCCCTCAAGTACGGCGACGTATTTTCCGCCGGCATTGGCGCCGAGGTTATTCGAAAAATCCTCGAAGATGTTGATCTTGAAAAGCTTGAGCGGAACCTTGTTTCGGAGCTCGAGGTCTCGCCACCGCTCCAGAAGAAAAAGTACCTGAAGCGCTTGCGGGTGGTGCGGGCGATGATCAAAAACCGCCTCCGCCCGGAGTGGATGTTCTTGAACGTTCTCCCCGTGATCCCGCCGGATCTCCGCCCCATGGTTCCCCTCGATGGCGGCCGCTACGCCTCATCCGACCTCAATGACCTCTACCGCCGCGTGATCAACCGCAATAACCGCCTCAAACGGCTCTACGAGTTGCGGGCGCCCGAGGTCATCACCCGGAACGAGAAGCGCATGCTCCAGGAAGCCGTGGATGCCCTGATTGACAACACTGCTCGGCGCGGCCAGGCGGCAGTGGCCTCGCAGGTGCAGCGCCGGCCGCTCCGTTCGCTGGCTGATATGTTGAAGGGCAAGCAGGGCCGCTTCCGTCAGAACCTCCTCGGGAAGCGCGTGGACTACTCCGGCCGCTCGGTCATTGTCGTCGGGCCGGAACTAAAACTCCATCAGTGCGGGCTGCCGAAGGAGATGGCCCTGGAACTCTTCAAGCCGTTTGTCATCCGCAAGCTCATTGAGCGGGAGCTGGCGCACAACATCCGGGGGGCGGGGCGCATGATCGAGGAACGGCCGCCGGAGGTTTGGGCGCTCCTCGAGGAAGTCATTGGCGAGGGGCGGCTGGTGCTTTTAAACCGCGCCCCCACGCTCCACCGCCTTGGCATCCAGGCATTCCAGCCGGTCTTGATTGAGGGCCATGCGATCCAGATCCACCCCATGGTCTGCCCGCCCTTCAACGCCGACTTTGACGGTGACCAGATGGCGGTGCACGTGCCCCTGACCGAAGAGGCGCAGCGGGAGGCGCGGGAGATTATGCTCTCGGAGGTGAACCTCCTGAAGCCGGCAACGGGCGACCCCATCATCGAGCCAACCAAGGATATGATCTTGGGCGCCTTTTGGGCGACCATGATCGAGCCCGGCGCCCGCGGCGAAGGAACGGTGTTCGCTGACGAAAAAGACGCCGTGATGGCTTATGAATTTCAGGTGGCGGACCTCCGGGCGAAAGTCCTCGTTCGGCTGATCAAGGCAACCGGGAAAGAGGGAGAAGCCGCGCGCGTCGAGACCACGGTGGGGCGGCTCCTGTTCAACCGCACCCTGCCGGCCGATTACCCCTTCATCAATAAGGAGATCAGGTTCCAGGATATGGAGGAGCTTGTAGCTGATCTCATCCAGCGCTACGGCATTGCCGCTACGCCGCCGATCCTCGATGCGTTGAAGAACTTCGGATTTGAGTACGCGACGATGTCCGGGCTCTCCTGGGGCATGGATGATCTCCGGGTCCCCCGAGAAAAACAGGAGTGGATCCGCGGCGCCGAAACAGAAATAGAACAAATTGACGATTACTACCGGCGAGGCCTCTTGACTGACCGCGAGCGCTACGACCGCGTGGTCGAAGTATGGCGGGGAGTCATGGATCGCGTGAAGGAGGCACTGCCGGAAACGCTTGATCCGCGCGGACCCGTCTGGACCATGATTACCTCCAAGGCCCGCGGCTCGTGGTTCCAGACCATGCAGATGTCGGGCATGAAAGGCCTCGTCATCAACCCCGCGGGGAAGATCATTGAACTGCCGGTGCTGTCCTCCTACAAGGAAGGCCTGAATGTGCTCGAATATTTCATTTCCACCCACGGCGCGCGAAAAGGTACTGCGGATACGGCGCTGAAAACGGCTGTGGCCGGCTACCTCACGCGGCGGCTGGTTGACGTCGCCCAGGATGTAATCATCTCCGAAGAGGATTGCGGTACGCGCCGCGGCATGGTGATCTACCGCGCGGACTCCGAGGAGATCGGGCGCCCCTTCGGCCTCCGCGCCTTCAGCCACATTGCCGCCCGCGATGTTGCCGCGCCGGATGGCACGGCCATTGCCGCGGCCGGCACCATGATCAGCCGTGAGATTGCTGATGCCATTGAGCGCTCCGGCGTGAGCGACGTCACGGTTCGGTCCCCCCTCACCTGCAGAGCCCTCGGCGGCATCTGCCGCATGTGCTACGGACTTGACCTCGGGCGCGATGAGCTCGTCCGTTTTGGCGAGGCGGTCGGTATTGTCGCCGCACAGTCGATCGGGGAGCCGGGCACCCAGCTCACCATGCGCACATTTCACACCGGCGGCGTGGCCGGCGGCGGCGATATCACCACCGGACTCCCGCGCGTTGAGGAGATTTTCGAAATCCGCCCGCCGAAGGGCCAGGCCGTGCTCTCCGATGTGAATGGGACGGTGGCGGAAATCGTCGAAGTCAATCGCGAGAGAATCGTACGAATCGCGATTGAGCCCACACTGGAGGAGCTCGCCGCCAAGCCCAAGCCGAAGGGCCGCAAGAAAAAGCCCGATGTCGAGCCGTCCATACAGGAGTTCCGCGTCCCTCCGGCAACCGGGCTTTTCGTCGGCGTTGGCAGCGCGGTGAGGAAGGGGGACCTCTTGTCAGAAGGTCACGCTGATCTGCGGGAACTCTTCAAGATCGCCGGCAAGGAACTCGTCGAGCGCTACATCATTAAGGAGGTGCAGAAGATCTACTCCCTCCAGGGGGCACCGATCCACGATAAGCACATTGAGGTGATTACGCGCCAGATGTTTTCACGCGTTCGCATCAAGGAGGCCGGCGATACTTCCTTCACCTCGGGTGAAATTCTTGAGAAGTCGAGGTTCCGCGACGAAAACCGCCGGGCGGAGCGCGAAGGCAAGCGACCGGCGACAGCGGTGCAGATTTTGCTCGGCATCACCAAGGTGGCGCTCACGACGTCGAGTTTCCTCTCCGCAGCGTCGTTCCAGGAAACCGCACGCGTGCTCATCAATGCAGCAATCGAGGGCCGGGAAGATCGGCTGCGCGGCTTGAAGGAAAACGTCATCATCGGCCGGCTGATCCCGGCCGGCACCGGCTACCACAAGAAGTGAAAAGCCCAAAGTGCAAAGCGCAAAACTTCGGAAGCTGCCAAAGGCAGCGTCTTGCGCTTTACCCGCCGTCGCAGAAAGCCACGGGCGGAAGCCCGTGGATGAATGCGGGGACAGCGTGTATCCTGGGCTGGGTCGAAGCCCGCCTGCCGGACGGGCAGGGATTTCATGCTTTGGCGGGTTCCGCTGCATCTTGCTTTTTCGCCTCCGGCGAAAAAGCA
>CAYIBD010000019.1:4951-14493 GCA_964361655.1 uncultured Candidatus Saccharibacteria bacterium | reverse complement strand
TTTTGTTGGTCGGCGTACATTCTTTCGGATTTCTCATTGCGGTTTTGTCTTTTTAACGCACCGACATAGTAGTGTATCCGAACGAGCTCGTGGGGTTTCACCAGCCACTTTCCGAAGCCTTCATAATCGAATTCAAGCAAACTGAATTTGCCGTCGATTTGAGATATTAAATCTCGCAGCCGAAAGTAGAAATTATTCCCATCAATGAATACGATCGCTCGCATCAAATTATCATAACAAAACTGCCGTCCCGGCGAAAGCCGAGAAGGCAGTGAGATTAGTGATAAGATACTATCAGAACGGACGGCAATTTGTCAAACTAGATTATCCACTCGGGTCCGGTGCCCCAGTGGTCAATCTTTGAGAGGAGTTTTGGCGCGTCTCACTGGCCGCTTGCCGACCCCTCCGGGTCTCGCTTGTATTCTAAGAACGGTCCTGGTTAGGAAAAGTTATTTCGTGAATTGTTCTCGGCTCGGTGTTATCGAGATAACGAATCCACTTTGGAGAAACCTTAAACCATGCTGCTCCAGGAACTTCATCCCATTTCACCGTAGTCGGATTTTGTTCAAAATATATCTTTCTGTATTGCACCGAATCCTGATCGGGAAGTTCGCAGGCTATCCCCTCGTACTGTATTGTAACTTTCTTATCCCATCCAAAGACAAAGGCCACTGATGGATTGCTTCTTAGATTTCGGTATTTTCGATATGACGTAAATGTCTGGAAAATGATTTCAAAATCGTCCGTTATGCCAAACGACATGGTTGCCGCTTCCGATTTTGCTTCCGGAGATATCGTAGCCATTACAGCAATCGGGTATTTCCGAATGAATTCGAAAATAAGTTTCTTCCATTCAGATATCATCATGTTTCGATGACGTGAACCGACCCCTCCGGATCTTCCGATACTAAAGTCTGTGGGCGACGAGTCAAACTCGACAGCCGCGTTTGACGCGGCGTCCCTACGAGGATTCAGTTCCTGGGCATGGTGCTCCGCTCTCACTTCGCTCGTACTCGCAATGCCCGCGAAAGCTATTAAAACGCTTTCGCCCCCTCTCACCGGCTCCTGGCCCGCCCAAGTTTTGCCTCGCCCTCGACAGGACTCGAACCTGTACCACCTCCTCCGGAGGGAGGCGTTGTATCCAATTCAACTACGAGGGCAAAATTTTAGCGTATCTCCCGCGCGCGAAATTCCTGCGAGCGCGAGCGAGCACCTTTCGCTCCGCTGCCGTAGGCGCAAACGTCTTTCGCGACTTAACACGCTTCTGCCAAGCTAAAAATTCCTCGTAGGTGGCGCGGGGTACGGCAACGAGGTTGGCATCCTTGGTGAGTGCCTTGGGGATGGTGATCGTGGTCATAGATAGAATGTATTCTACGTTAACCGTCCATTCATTTCAACCACTGGCCATGAGGAACAACTTTGCCGAAGAGATCCTTCGCTTCGCTCAGGATGACAACATCGAGATCCTTCGTCCCGGAGAGGGGGCGATTGCCTCCGGCAATACGCCTCGCCTCTGGACTTCCAGCGGGACTCAGGATGACGCATTGACAGCTACGCGCGCCGCAGAGACAAACGGGATCCCTCGCTGCGCTCAGGATGACGCATTGGCCCGAGCGCGCGTAGCGCGAGCGGTTGCCAATGCGTCACTTCAACCCAATCTGCAGCTCGTAGAGCTTACGATACACCCCATTGGGGATTTTGATCAACTCCTCGTGCCGGCCGCGCTCGACAATGCGGCCCTTGTCCAGGACCAAAATCAAATCCGCGCGGCGGACCGTTGAGAGCCGGTGGGCAATGATAAACGTTGTCCGGCCGGCCATGAGTTCGGCCAGCGACTCGGCGATCACGGCCTCGGACTTGGCATCCAGGGCTGAAGTCGGCTCATCCAGAATCAAGATGCGGGGGTTGCGGAGAATGGCTCGGGCAATGGCAATGCGCTGTTTTTGGCCCACCGAAAGCTTAATCCCCCGCTCCCCAACCAGCTGGTTATATTTCTTGGGGAACTTCTGGATAAAATCGTCGGCGTGGGCCTTCTTGGCCGCGGCAATTACCGAGGCATCCGGGGCCTCGAAACTCCCGTAGCGGATGTTGTTCCTGACCGTGTCGTTAAAAAGCAAAAGCTCCTGGGGCACCACGGCGATCTGCGAGCGGAGGTACTTTAAATCCAGCCGCCGGACATTGTGGCCGTCAATGAGAATTTTACCCTTGGTAGGCAGGAAGTAACCGCTGCATAAGTCGCAAAGCGTTGACTTGCCAACCCCGGATTCGCCCACTAGGGCCACACTCGTCCCGGCCGGTACGCCAAAGCTCACCTCGGAAAGCACAATCTTATGCCGCGTGCCGTAGGCGAAGGACACGTTTTTAAATTCGACCTCGCCCTTCAGCTCCGTGGGGATGATGGCGCCCTCCGGCCGATAGGGCTCGGGCGCTCGCTCAATGATCTTCTCGGCGCGGTCAATAGCCGCAAGCCCGTTTTGCACCACGTCCCAGTTTGAGGCCAGGATGGCGAGCGGCCGGAAAATGATGGCGGCATAGGCATTGAAGGCCACGAGCTCCCCAACGGTGAGGGCGCCCGAGCGAACCAGGACATAGGAGTAGCCGAAAATGCCAAGCTGCAGGAGGGTGGTGATGGCCCGCTGGTAAAAGGTGAGGCCCTGCCAGATCTTCGTGTATTCGGTCAAGAGCCGCGCAGCCCGAAGCCGAAAGAAGCGAAAGAGCTGTCGCCGTTCGTGCGATTCGGCTGTGGCCTGCTTCACCGGCTGGACATTCATCATGATGTCCGAGGAGTAGCCAAAGGCATGGGAGTAGGCGCGGTGCATCTTGTAGGAGATGGTCGAGAGCCCGGGCGCGGTGCGGATTAAAAGTCCGAGGTAAAAGGCAGTGGCAACCACCATGACCAGCGCCAAGCGCGGCTGGATGGCAAAGACAATCACAAAGCTGATGAGCACCGAGAGCATATCCGGGAAAAGGTCAACCAGGATGCGGTTGGCAATGGATTCCAGGCGATCCGAGGCGCGCTGGATGCGGCTGATAATCTCGCCCACTCTCACCTGCCTATGGAACGAGAGCGGAAGCTCGAGCACCCGGGAAAAGGCCGCAACCAGGTAGTCAGCATGGATATCAGCGCCAAAGCGCTCCTGCTTGACGCTCTTTTGCCAGCCGGCGATGTCGCCCCAGACCCGAATCACGAACCACGTGCCAATAACCGCAAGCGCGGCCGGCACGAGTCCAAGATATGGCAGGGCGACCATTCGCGGGCTCACCAGAAAATCGAAAATCTTCCCGGCAAAGAGCGGGGTAAGGGCATTGGCGCCAGCGTCCACTAAACTGAAGGCGCCAATGACGAGGAGCGTCCGCCGGTAGGGTCGGAGGTACTTGGCAAAAATCGCGACACTCCGCTTGAGTTTTTGGAGGCGGATCGGTTTTACCATGATACGGAGAGAATCCCATTATAGCCGCAGGAACAGAATCCTGCACCCGAAACAACATTCGGGGAGCATCGGCCAAGGTCGGATGCAACGAATCGGCGGAACTGCAGAAGACAGGCCATAAGGTTAATCAGACGATCGTCGAATTGACCCTATGTCGCTCTTGGAGGACTGCATGCCGAAATTGCAAATTCCGGGCTACGCCCGGAATTTGACTCACACGGCTTTCCCCCTTTGAGATTCCATATGTCGAGTGCGTTTGAAAGGTGCTAACACTCCTTGCCCCGTAGTGACGCCAGGCGTCTACTGCGGGGTTATGGAACCTCAAAGGACGGAGGAGCGCGGGACGAAGTGCTTCAAATCGTCCACGCGCTCCTCGCTGATGACAACTGTGAGGTGCTCAGTGATATCGCTACTTGATTTTGTGGGGCTCGCGATACCACCGGTCGGCCGTACGAATCGCCTACTCCCAAAGGCCAGTTTCAGCGATCCACGCGGCCAGGGCCTGTATCATCCCGCCCCTGCCGGCCCATGGGTTGCGCGCTCCGCGCTGCAATTCTGCCACGCCGAGACCACCTCCTTAACCTCGGCGGTTAACGCGGCGGTTTAGCCGCTGTTTCCGTAACTCGCCAATGGCGATCATCACGAAGACGAAAGCTGCAGAGAGGGTCGCAAACCCCAAGAGCGGTCCGTCCACGCGGTAAGCGAGAGGCGCGGCCATCATGAAAAGGAACCCAAGGATCAGGGAAATAATGCAATCTTTCATGCAAACCTCCTTGGACTCAGAGCTTTGTAGTCATTCCCTATTTCTCCCCGAACCTGGGGCCCTTTAGGTATATAGCCAGGAATCTCTAAGGAGGGTTAGAGCCCTACATCAGAGCCCCATGTGCGGGGAGAAAAGAATTTTGAAGGAGCCAGCCACCGTCGCCAAGGGCTAATCGGTCTTTGCTATATTATACATATCAGAAGATGTTTGTCAAATCCAGCCCGGGCCTCGACACAAAAACGGGCCGGAGACCCATTCTGCCGTGAATCATTCACATGGCTCCCCGCCGATCTCGGATTGCAGCGGCACCGCCGGCGTTGCGCTAAAACGTGCCAGAAATTTGATAGATCGGCAGGAATACCGAAAGGATAATCCCGCCGATGACGATCCCGAGCACGGCGATCAACACCGGCTCGAGCAATGAAACCATAATCTGGGTCTTATGCCGAATGGCGCGCTCGTAGTAGCCGGTGATGTGGCCGAACATCTCATCGAGCTTGCCGGTGCGCTCGCCGACTTCGATGATGCGGGTGGTTTGGGAGGGGAAGAGGCGGGGGTGAAGGCGGAGCACACGAGAGAGCGGCGCACCGGCGAGCAGGACGGGATCGGCTGCGGCGAGCGCGGTGCGGTAGACCTCATTGCCCACCGTCATCCGGGCAATGCCCACCGAACGGAGGAGTGTTGTACCACTGGCAAAGAGCGAATGCAGTGCCCGGAAGAACCGCGCGAGATGGTACTCCCGAATCAGCGGTCCGAAGAGTGGTAGTCGCAACACGGCCGCGTGTGCGGTGTAGCGGCCGTGCTTGGTATGGAAGAACGCCAGCGCCGAGACGGCCAGCGCCGCAGCCGCGACACCGAGCGCCGGCGGATGGGCAGCAGCAAAGGCGCTCGTGGCGAGCAATACCCGCGTGGGGAGGGGTACCGTAGCACCATACTCGAAGACGAGTTCGGCTATCTTGGGCAGCACTGATATAAGGATGACTGCGGCCGCGGCGAGCATGACCACGAGGATGACCACCGGGTAGGCGATGGCACCGATGACCTTGCGGCGAAGTTCAAAATCCTGCTCGAGATCAAACGCGATGCGTTCCATCATCTCCGGTAATCGTCCGCTTACCTCACCGATGACCACCGTTTCTACCAGGACCTCAAAGAAGTAGTGCGGGTAGTGCCGCATGGCGCTCGAGAGCCGCTCGCCGTTCTCAATGCGCCGGCGCATAGCCACGAGAACCGAACGAAAGCGTCTCGGCCGCGCCTGTTCCTCGAAGATCGAGAAAATTTCATGGATGGAGAGACCGGCGCTGATCATGGCGGCGAAATTGCGGAAAAAAATAATGCGCTCGAGCGCCGAGATGCCGTTCTGCTGGAGGCGGCCCGGCCAGCCAACACCAACCATGCGCTGGCTGAATCGGCCAGCACTCTGGAAAGACCGGCGCCCGATTGCGGGAACGGCGGCGAGCCGACGGACGCGCCTAACGAGCTTGGCGACGGCGCGCATGTCGAAACCCCCGGAGCTGAACCGGACCATAAACGTAAATCGGAGTTGCCGTACGCCGCTTCTTCACCGGCTCGATCCTCGGCCCGGGAATGCGCTCAGAAGTGCTCCGCAGTACCTCTTCCAGGGTGGTCAAACCGGTGGCAACCTTCGCCACGCCATCACTCGCCATATCCCTAAAGCCAGCGCGCTCAGCGACCAAACGTATACGATCGGCAGGCGCGTGGCGGAGCACGAGATCATGGATTTCGCGGTTCGGCGCAAGGATCTCGAAGATGCCGGAACGACCGCGGTAGCCGGTGCCCAAGCAGGCATCGCATCCTAGGCCAACGCGGAAACGGCGGTGAGCCAAGGCGGAACGGAGCCGGCGGTTTTTCCCAATGGCGCGTCGGACATCCGGACGCGTCTTCAACTTTTCGAGCACCACCCGGGGGAGCGGCCGCAAGACGGCGCACCCGGCACAGACCACTCGCACGAGCCGCTGGGCGATCACCAGACTCACCGTTGATCCAACGACAAAATCATCAACCTTCATCTCGAGGAGACGGGTGAATGCCGACGGGGCGTCGTTGGTGTGAATGGTCGTGAGTACAAGGTGGCCGGTGAGAGCCGAATTAGCGGCCATGATGGCCGTTTCAGAGTCCCGAATCTCTCCGACCATGATGACGTCCGGGTCTTGACGGAGGATCGAGCGCAACCCCGACGCAAAGGTCAACCCCAGCGGCGGGTTCACCTGAATCTGGTTCACCCCTTCGAGGGTATACTCGATAGGATCCTCGAGCGTCGAGACGTTGATACCCTCGTGGCAAATCAGGCGCAGCAGCGCGTAGAGCGTCGTGGTCTTGCCTGATCCGGTCGGTCCGGAGGCAATGATCATCCCGAACGGCCGCTCGATGGCGCCCTGGACGACCGGCAACCATGAGGCAGCCAGACCAAGGTCGGCGAGCGAGCGCATGTCGCTGCTCTCCTCCAGGATGCGGAGCGCCATCTTTTCGCCATACAGCGTTGGGATGGTAGCTACGCGGAGCGTCGCCGGGGAGACGCCGGATCGCTCGATCCGACCGTCTTGCGGTCGGCGATGCTCGTCGAGTCTCAGGTTACCGAGGAGTTTGAGACGGGCAGTGAGTGATTCGTGGAACTCCGCGGGGAGGAGCAGTACCGGACGGAGCATGCCATCACGACGGAAACGAATCAATGTGCCGCCGCGGGTCGCTTCGATATGAATGTCACTGGTACGTTCACGTAACGCCTCCTCGAGAATCCGATCCACAAGTTGCACAATATCTTGCTGCCGATCCCCGGATCGACTAAGGAGTGATGCCACATCCGCAGCGAATGCCGTCGTCGAGCCGGCGGAGGGAGCGGAGATACTTCTGGGGTGCGACGGTGATTCAAATGCCATAGGTGTAACGCCCTACCTGTAGCACGCGGTACAGAGCGGTGCAAGCTCGTGGCAGCCACATCAAAGATGCGCGGTTCACCGCGCGCCTATACCACCACCGTAGTATGTCTTCAACGAGGATGTGCCCTAGGTATGGCGATCCGCAACCTGCGAGGCGCCGAAGGAGCCGGGCTTGATCACGGCCTCAAACCCGAAGCCCTTGACCATGCCGACAACCTGATCAATCAAATCCCGAGTCGGACCGTTCTCACCGATGTCAATATGCACCTGGATCTTGTCGTCCCACAAAAATTCCTCACCCAGCTTCTCGCGAAGCCCGGAGCGAATCTCCTGCGCAAGCGTGATTGACTGCATGGCCTCCTCGTAGATGCGATCGCGGAGGGTTCGAAACGACTTCTTATCCGATTCAACCCAGAAGTGCACCCCGCCGTTACCCACCCGCCAGAGCGTAAGGGCCGTTACCAGCGAACAGGGATTTTGCGAGGCCGAGTCAGAGCCAACGATGATCCGATACTGTCGCTCCGGCTGGGCGTTGATGTAGGCAACAACTTCCTCGAAGACCCGCTCGAGAGTCAGAGCACCTTTAGACCAACTGTGAAACCTTGTACCTTCGCTCATATCTACTCCGCGATTCCGCGTTGTAATCCGCGCCTTTCTGCTTCTACGGGCGTAGAAGCGGATCAACGCGCCTGCCTGCCGGCAGGCAGGGATAGCTACGCGGACCTACGCAGAAAATTCTTACACATGGAATAGGGGCTGCACCACGGGGCGGGGCTTTACCGGCTCGTCGAGTAACCTCGCACCGGCGATGCGCCCCACGCGGAAGTTCCGCACCTCTTGGCGAAGATGATCATAGGCCTCGATCTCATCATTACGGACGGTTTGAATCTCAATCTTCCGCTTTTTGAGGAACCCATCGCCAGCGTTCTCGCGCGAAATGTAGTCAATCTCCATGGCCCGCGCCTCGGTCTTGGCCTGTTGAACGATGGCCCGGATCTCGGACTCATCGGGCATGCCCCAGGAAACGGGTACTGATACGGTCTTCCCGTCGAGGTAAGATTCAAAGAGGAGATGCCCATGGTCCCGGCCGTAGCGGTAAAGATCGCGCGTGAGGCGCACGTCATTCAAGCAGTATTCTTCAAGCCGTTGCCACTCCCCTTCTTCGTACCAGCGGATGGCATCCAGTCCGCGGCCGGTTTTCCCCTCCCCGAGTGTCGCCTGGGCCAAGCTTGCCAGTGAGACGCGGTGACCAAGCTTGGCCGTCACGTCATCGAAAATATCGAGCACTGGAAGGTCGCGAAGGTCAAAATCAAGGTAGGGCTGCAAAACCGGCAGGTCGAAGCGGTTTATAAAAAAACCGATAATTAAATCCGCGCCCTTCAGCGCTCGGCCAAGCAGGGCAAGCTCGGGTTCGCGGTAGGCCCGGAACCGGTCATCGGCTGAAGACCACGCTCCGGCGACCGAAACGCCAAGCGACCGCACGTCCCGCCCTTCGCCAGCCAGGGGGGCGCTTTTTGTTTCAAGATCGAGAACAATTTCCTTTCTCATGTCAGCCAAAACCTATGGTAGCGAAATATCGATCTTCTGTCCACTGGAAAGCCCAAGTTCCTCCGCCCGGCCAGCACGGAGTTCAATGACGCGATCAACCGGCTCGGGCGGGATATAGCGAGCCAGCCGCTCATCCGGGGTGCCCAGCTCGGGCCTGACGCGGTGCAGGATCGAGACAATTGTCTCGTCCCGAATCCAGATGATATCAATTGAAATCAGCATGTCCTTCATCCAAAAGGTGTGGCGATGGGGTTCCTCAAACAAAAACAGCATCCCCCCGTTTTCCGGGATGCTTGATCGGCCGGCAAGCCCTCTTGACCGAAGCTCTGGCGTATCAGCGATTTCTAAGGCGAGCGCCCGGTCGCCGAGAGTGACGTTCGCGGAGTTGGAGCGCGGCGCAAAGGTAATCAAAATCCAGACCGTGGCCACCAAGGCGGCAACGAGTAAACCGGGCAGGGCAAGCCACGGGCGAATGGCTACCATGCTCGGGGGTTAGTAGCCGAAGCGGATATAGAAGTCAAGAGCGTACCTGCCCGGACCGAACGTGAGGAGGATTGCCGAGGCCGCAAGGTAGATGAGGTCGAGCTCCCAACCGCTCTTCTCAAGTTCGACAAACTTCACCTTGCCCAACTTGACCTTGGTCATGGCAACCAGCATGTCGACCGCAATCAGCGCGGCAGCGATCTGGGTAAAGGCGCCGAGGACAATAGCGATCCCGCCGAAAAATTCTGCCACCGCCGCAACGAGCGCCCAGAACTTGCCGGGCTTGATGCCAATGGATTCAAGCCAGCCGGCAAATCCGGCCAAGCCCTTAAACAGCTTCGGGTAGCCATGGATGATGAAAGCCGCGCCAAGGGCTAGGCGAAGCAGAAGGAGAGCCCAATCTTGATAGAGGTAGAGGTA
>CAYIBD010000019.1:0-4851 GCA_964361655.1 uncultured Candidatus Saccharibacteria bacterium | reverse complement strand
TCCATAAACTGCGGTTCCCGCTCGAAGATGGTGGTGCCGTGGCCGGCGGTCTCGAAAAATTTGATGTCTTTGCGAACGCCGGCTGGCGTGATGTCGTAGAGCGTTTGAATGGTATCGGCGGAATAGGTATCATCGCGCGAAGCAACATAGTAAACGGATTGGCCGGATTTCAGATTGCGGGCTCCTTCTTGGGTTTTGACGCCGCGGTAGTCAAGCCCTGGCGAAAGGAGGAATGATGCTTTAGCTTCAGCATGTTCCGCAAGATACCCTAATGCAAGGTTTGCGCCAATCGAGGCCCCGCCGAGATACAATCCGCTTTCCCCTGAGCCTTGTCGAAGGGCTTCCTTGAGAAACTCAACTCCGGCTTCCACATCAAACCGCGAGGCCTGGTGCTCGGCATCGGAAAAACTCTTGTAGCCGTTTGGCCCGCCTTTGGCGAGGCTCGCCCCAGGCGGCCCGCCCTGCGACTGGCCGTGGCCACGGAGATCAATGGCCAAGACATGCCAGCCGGCCGCCTGCATTTTCTCGGCAAACCTCTGCCAGCTCGTCCGATCAGCCGGCATCATGTGTAGGAGCAAAAGGCCTTTCGTGCTCACGCCGGCCGGTAAGTAGTAGTCGCTGACTATAGAAACACTATCTTGAGTTTTGAACTCCACTCGCTCCATGGCGGTCGAATGAGTCACGATGCCTGGCCCTCCACGGCTTAGCCACTGTGCCAAAACATAAACCGTTCCAGCGACAGATAGAATAGCGCCGACAATCACTGCCGCTACCTTCATATGTCATTGCGAGCGACGAGAGTTGAGCGAAGCCGAGCGTCATTGCGAGCGAAGCGAAGCAATCTAATGTTTATGCCGTTTTAGGGATTGCTTCGTCGCTCCGCTCCTCGCAATGACGTTCCTCGCAATGACGGTTTTCGGATGGTCTGCGCGCCGGCTCTGGCGGTGCGGATGCTTTATTTTCGCAATAACTTTATCCGGCCGATCGGCCGGATAACATTATGGCCGCTCCCGTTATGGCATCCGTTGAGGCTTCTCAAGGCGGTAGATCTCCGGGTCAATGGTGCGCTCGAAGCAAACTGGTCCTGACTGGTGTGCCCAGGTTTCTGGGTATCTGGCTTCGGGAAATGCCGGTTTCGGGATGCTGCTCCCATCGGCCCGGCTCTCGGTTTTGAACGTAGCACAGAGTTCAAAGGCAAGCGGGCCCGAAACACGATACACGTAACTCGCATCAGTTTCAGGATCGCGCGGCGGGATGAAGCCCGAAATCGGATCGCGGAGGCCGTCAAGCGAGGCCGGGAGCTTTTCTTTCCTCTGCCAGTAGTTCACAATCTGCCACTGGATTTCCTGCAAGTTTTGTGCCCGACGCACATCGAAACGCCGCGCCCGCTCCTGAAAGGGCGAGCCCGAAACAATGAAGCCATACACGATCGAGGCCGCAACCACGAGAGTCATCCCATAGATAAACCATCTCATCCGCGGATCTCGCGAAGCCATCTGCTCCATCTTGAGATTCCACACATAGTAACCGAAGACCGAAGCGGCAATGAAGAACACCGAGGCGATCTTCAGGAGAAACCGCGCCGTGAGCTCGCCGCGGAGGAAGTTGTAGACGAGCGCAATGACATCACCGAAGATGACAATGGCCGCGGCAAAAAGCGTGAAATACAAAAGCCACTTCCGAATCTTGAGTTCCCGCTTTTCCGGATGCGCGGCCTCGTCTTTCCGCAGGAAGCGCATCACCCCGAAATAGACCGGAAAAACCACAACCAGCGTAGCAACGGCCCAGCGGATCGGGTCGCGGCTCTCGTGGTAGGCGTCGGTCAACGGGTCGGGAAAGGCAAGATCAACAAACTGGAACAGGAGCGCGCCAAAAGATACCGCCGAGATATAGAGGACGATAATGGCAAGGAGGTGGAGGAAGACGTCGCGGGGGCCGGTCCTCACCATCACCTCATTTGAATTCATAGGTTATCGAAACCGTGGCCACGATCTCGTTCTCCCCGGGCTCGACCGCCGGCGCCTCGCCGCCAAGATCCCCGCCTTTGCCTAACGCCGCTTGGCGCTCAAAGTAGATCGGCGGCGGGAATCCTCCGCTCTCGGAAAAATTGGTGATCTTGCCAAGCCGCCGGCCGAGATCCTTGGCCAGTTTTTTGGCCTTCTCCCGGGCTTTATCAATGGCCTCCTTCCGGGCTTCGGCTTTCAGCCCCTCCGGGTCGTCAATGGTAAAGACGATGCCGCCCACTTCGTTGGCGCCGGCACTCACGATACCGGAAAGAATATCGCCGGCCTTACCGATATCCCGAACGGTAATCTCGTACGAATTCCGGATCTGATATCCAACAATCTTAGGACGCCGATCCTCAACTTGCGGACAGGGGTAGGGGTAGCAGGGCGGCGGGTAGGTATACTGCGGCGAGATATGATAGCCGGTGGTCCGAATGTCCTTCTCTTCCACACCCTTCGATTTCAGGTATTCGACGACCGCCGCAGATTTTTGCGAATTCTCGAATTGCGCATCCTTTAGCGACGCATTTTCGGTAAGGATAGTGGCATTGATCCTGGCCACATCGGGCTTGGCCGACACCTTGCCCTCGCCGGCCACGGTAATCTGAAGCTTGGCCTCGCCGCGCAGGCCCTTTATCTCCTTCCAGATATCCACCCCGTAGGAAACAGCGAGCGCAAGCACGAGGACGCTCACCAGCAGAATGAGCCGCCGCATATGCCAGCGGAAAACCGACTTCTCGGGATCAGAGAGATCCTGGTAGAAATTGAACATAGGTCACCTGATTGCTTAAAAATTACTCAAACCGGCCTTCGTCCATGTGGCGCTTGATCTCGTCGGAGAGCATCTTCACGTGTTTCTCATCGTCGGCCTCGAGCGCCTCCCAGAGCTTCTGACAGTGCTCACACCCCTGGGCGTTTTTTTGGTACTCGCGGCGGTAGCGCCACAGGGCATCGTTCTTCTCGGAGAGCGAATGAATCAGATCGTGGTTGTGGTCTTTCAGCATGATGCTCATCAGCGAATCACGAATCCAATACGAATATGCGAATGGTTCGACGCGGCTCACTACAGGTTCGTATATTCGTAGGAGATTCGCTATTCATTGATCTTATGAGTTCTTTTTCCAGTATACTGCTGATAGATTTGATCAGCAAGTTCTCTAATCTTGTCCTCGGCTTCCTCGGGAGACAAAAACTGCCGACGGATCTCGGCTTTCCTCCGGCGCAGAAATTTTCTCACTGAATGCGGCAACTTCTTTTCCGGCACAACGGCCACTATAGCCCAATCACTGCTCGGCGGCAACGGCCCTTCTCCGGGCCATGGCCTCGTCGAGCGTAGGAAGGATAGCCGTGAGCGATCGGCCAAAAGTCGGGTAGTCCCCGATCGTGGTGGCCGAATGGGGCCAGGGCTCATTGCTCGGCTCGCCGCGCTCGTGAAAATCGGAGCCGGCAGTGGTGAGAAGCCGGTAGCGGCCGGCCATGGTTTGAAGACATTCAAAATCCGCTTCGGTGAGAGAGGGGCCAAAAAGCTCGAGGCCATCCAGGCCGTAGGAGATGAGTTCCTGTAAGAATTTTTCGAGCTCACGACATTGGCCCACGAAATCCGGAACCGAGGGATGCGACCACACCGCCACGCCCTCCGCGCCATGGACGAGCTCGATTGCTCTTTCGGCGCTGATCTCGCTTGCACGAACGTAGTAGGGGCTCTTATCAGTAAAGTAGCGCTCAAAGAAGTCGTGTTTGGTCTTGATGCCAACGAGCTTTCCGACATTCTCGGTCCGCTTCATGATGGCCGAAACAATATGCGGCCGCGTGATAACGGCACTTTTCCCGGCCTCGCGTAGCACATCCTCCCATTCAACGGCAAAACCGCCCTTTTGAAAATTCTCGACCATTTGCCGTGAAGCAGTCAGACGGTTTAAAGCGGCGCGCTGGATCGCCTCGCCCAGGGCCTGATTCCGAACGTCAATGCCGAGTCCCAAAAGATGCATGCCGTGATCTTGGATTGAAATCTCAATGCCGGGGATTATGCGCACACCGAGTTCCTGGCCTGCGGCGAAGGCCTCGGCGATGCCGGCCACGGTGTCGTGATCGGTGATGGCCATGGTATGTACGCCATTTGCCTTGGCCATCTTGACGCACTCGGATGGCGTATGCTTGCCATCCGAGGCCGTGGTTTGAATTTGTAAATCAAATGGGTTCATATGATGCCAATCTGCGAATCTTATGCAAATCTACGAATATGCGAATTGGATTTGGAATTCTAACATTTCTACTGCTGATCGCCAAAGAAAAACGGCCCCGCATGTCGTCTTGACCGTGCGGGGCCGAGGCCTGCCTGCCGAGGGGTGGAGACCAAACCTGGAAGTTACTTGCCCGCGACCGCCCACCGCCAGCCGCCACCGAAGCCGCTGTCGGCAAAGCGGAAGCACGAGTGCCACATGTCAGCGTCCTCGCGGAGGCAGGCGACGCACCGGTCGCCGTCCGGGCCCCGCAAGAGCGAACCACCGAAGACAATGGGGCCTTTACCATCTGGCTGCAGGTACTTCTGCTTGAATGGCTCCCGCGCATGACCGTCGAGTATGTCGAGCATCTGGTAGCCCATCCGATTCAAACGCGCGCGGGCCTCATCGAAATTCCGGATGTAGCCGATCCGGACGAGCTTCACCCGGTAGGTCTTCATGCCGGCTAGCCGGGGGCCGAGGAACTTCCAGCCCCGGGGGTCGAAACCGCTCGCCCGAACGACGTCCATTGGGTCAGCGTCGTGGTTTACCGTGAGGTCGAACCACTCGTCGTCGGCGGGGACGGGGAGGAAAGCCGGCTCGGAAACTTTCAGTCCGCAGAGGCG
>CAYIBD010000018.1:11418-14579 GCA_964361655.1 uncultured Candidatus Saccharibacteria bacterium | reverse complement strand
CCCCATCTTCACCAGCGTTCAAGCTGGTGAAGATGGGGAGGGGTTTTGTTGGTATTCTAGGGGATAAGCTGCCGATTGAGGAGCATCGCAAGGCAGCCGAAGAAGGATTGGCCCTCGCTCGGCGCGAGATCGAGTCCGGGAACTGGGACATGGTCATCCTCGATGAAATCAACAACGCCGTTCACCTCAACTTAATTCCTAAAGAAAAAGTTTTAGAACTTATAAACTTATCGACTGAAAAACTTGAAAACTTAATTCTCACTGGCCGTGACGCGCCGCAGGAATTCATTGACGCTGCTGATCTTGTTACCGAGATGCGGGACATCAGACATCCCTTCGAGAAAGGCATCAAAGCCAAACGTGGGTTAGAATACTGAAACTCAAAATAATGGGCAGCGGTCTTCCTACGAATTACGAATTTTGCTCGAATTACGAATGCGGTTTTCGTAATTCGTAGGGCCTCGCATGACCAAATCCCAAATTTTCTTCTGGCTGCTCGTGGCGTTTATCGCCGGTGTGGCCGTCGCCTCTTTCATCTCTCTGCCGCTTGCGTTGATCGCAGCGGTTTTTGGTTTGGGCGGGGCGCTGGCCGCATTCGGGCTGTTGGGGGCGCCGGGACGCGTCAGGGTCGCGGTGATTGGATTTTGCGTCTTGTCAGCGTCGGCAGGGAGTTTCTGGTTCCTCCGGGAAAGCCGCGTACCGGAAACGTCGCTCGATCGAGCGGTGGGCCAAGAGATTGCCATCACCGCTACGGTGGACGATGATCCGGTGCGGCGGGCACAAACTCAACGACTCGTTGTTCGGGAATCCGAATCGGCCGCAAAAGTGCTTGTGGTCAGCCGAGCGTTCCCCGAATACGGCTACGGTGACCGGCTCCGCATCTCCGGCCGCCTGGAGCGGCCGGAGAATTTCTCTCCCGATTTTGATTACGCGGCCTATCTGGCCAAGGACGATATCTACCTCGTCATGCGCTTCCCAGAGATTGAGCTTCTCGGCCATAACCTCGGTTCACCGCTCTACCGATTTCTCTTTCGGATGAAAGAGCGCTTTGCCTCGAATCTTGATCGAGTCCTGCCCGAACCGCACGCGGCCTTCATGGCTGGCCTTATCATCGGCGAGCGGCAGAGCTTTCCGAAATCGCTAACTGAAAAGCTTCGGCAAACCGGAACGAGCCACGTCGTCGCCCTTTCCGGTTACAACATCACTATCCTTGCCGATGCGCTCATGAAGGCGCTCATGATTTTCTTCGTGCCGTTCCGATTGGCATTTTGGCTGGCTGTGGCCGGCATTATCGGATTCACCATGCTCACCGGTGCGGCGGCTTCAGTGGTGCGGGCGGCGGTCATGGGCATTCTGGTCTTGATTGCTAGGCGCGAAGGCCGGCTCTACCGTATGCGAAATGCGCTGGCCTTTGCCGCTGTGGCTATGCTTATCCATAACCCCCAAATCCTCCGCTTTGACGCTGGCTTCCAGCTATCATTCATGGCCACGCTCGGCCTGCTCTACGGAGCGCCGATCGTGGAGCAGTGGTACGAAACAATTAAGCTCCGTATGATCCCGCCGGTTCGTGATGCCGGGCTCATCCGCGATTCCCGTGATCCGCAAAAACTCCGGCGCCGCAAGCGCTCTCTCCTTAAGGAAACATTCATTGCCACGCTTGCGGCTCAATTCGCCGTGCTGCCCCTCTTGGTCTATCAATTCGGGACGCTCTCCCTGGTCTCGCCGCTGGCCAACCTGGCCATAATCCCGCTCATCCCGGCCACGATGTTCTTTGGGTTTCTCACCGGACTCGTTGGGTTTGTTTCCGAGCTAGCCGGCCGCATCGCGGCTCTACCGGCCTTTGCACTCCTTGGCTACGAGCTTTCGGCGATTGATTTCTTTTCCCGGCTGCCGCTCGCGGCCCTGGAGGTTTCGGGATTTGGCGTGCTCATGCTTATCGGAGGATATGCGCTGATCGGTTATGTGCTCTGGCGCGCCCATAGAAGCCATAATAGACGCCAGAGCGGCAGGCCATAGTAGACGCCAGTTGGCGTTTCGCATGGCGTAATTTCCTGGCGTCTCACATGGCTTCTATACGATGCTGAAGCTTCGCAAATACGGCCATTGGTACTTCCTCGCAGCACTCGCGCTCGCTGCCGGCCTTGTCTGGCAGGCGGTTTTTTGGGTCGAGACCCATCAAAACCGCGTCTTCATCCATGTCTTCGATGTCGGCCAGGGCGATGCGAGCTTCATCGAGGCGCCGAACGGCAACCAAGTGCTGATTGACGGCGGGCCGGATCGCACCGTGCTCGGCCGCCTGGGCGAGGTCATGCCGTTCTGGGATCGCTCCATTGACCTTGTCATTCTCACCCATCCCCACGCCGATCATCTGGATGGACTCCTCGAAGTCCTCGGTCGGTATGAGGTCGGCATGATCCTAGAGACCGGGGTAAATCACTCGATCCCGGAGTATTCACTCTGGCGGGAGCGTCTTCGCGAAAAAAATATTCCCACGGTCATTGCCGGGCGTGGCCAGCGGATCCGACTTGATCATAGCGCTGAATTCCAGGTCCTTACTCCATTCGAATCATTTGCCGGTGCTTCGCCGAAAAACATCCATGATGCCGCAATCGTGCTCCGGCTCGTCCATGCTTCGAGCTCGGCCCTTTTCATGTCCGATGCCGAATTACCGCTCGAGCGTCGACTCCTGGCTACGGGCGGTGAGCTTCGATCAGACGTGCTCAAAGTCGGGCACCATGGCTCAAAGACCTCGAGCGGCGATTTCTTCCTGGCCGCAGTCCGGCCGAAGATCGCGGTGATCTCCTCCGGCCGACGCAATCGCTACGGCCACCCGGCCCAAGAGGTGCTGGATCGCCTGACCGGCATTGGCATCGAAATATTCCGCACCGATCGGGATGGGAGTGTGACGCTGGTGAGCGACGGGACCTCCGTTCGACGTCGCGAGCGTACCCGGGCTCCGTATTGAGTAGGGCGCGAGGGTCTGATAGATTCAATACTATGGCCGATCTACACTTCCCCGTTTTTAAAACCAAGGTTGAAGGGTCGCCCCCTTTCCGCCTCGAGGATCCGGTGGAACGCCGCCGCTACTTTCAACTGAAAGCCGGGCCGGCGATCGAGAAACTCCGCGATTATCTTGGCGAAAATACGTTCGTGGGGTTTCT
>CAYIBD010000018.1:0-11318 GCA_964361655.1 uncultured Candidatus Saccharibacteria bacterium | reverse complement strand
GTGTTCATTGACGTCCCCGCCGCGGTCATTGACGAGCGGATGCGCCATCGCGTCGTCTGTCCTCGCTGCCAGACGCCGCGGAACGTGAAACTCCTCCGTACGCGAGATGTCGCCTACGATGAGGCGGAGAGGAAGTTCTACCTTCTCTGTGACAACCCGGAGTGTCCCGGCTTCGGGAAGATGCGAATGGTGCCCAAAGAAGGGGATGAACTCGGGATCGAGGCCATTCGCGAGCGGGGGGAAGCCGACGAGAAGGTCATGCGGACTCTCCTTGATCTCCAAGGTGTGCCCAAGGTTTTCTTACGGAACTCCGTGCCGGTTGCCGTGGCCGAGGAGTACGTTGACCGCTACGAGATTACGCCGGCCTATCGCTACGAGTGGGACGATCGGGAAAAGCAGGTCCGAGTGATTGAGGAGCCATGGGTGGTGACGGATGATGCGGGGATGCCGTCATACAGTTTGCTGCCCGCCGCGGTGGCGGTGGCGTTTATCCGTCAGACCGCTGATGTTCTCGGGTTATGAACGCGGTTTCGCTTGTTATAGCTCTGCGCTCTCTGAATGGCGAGGAAGCTCGCGAATGGCAGGGCGCTCTTGATTCCTTTGCTTCTCGTGTTCTGGCGGGCAACAGGTTTTCGCAATCACAAGGGCTCAAACCGTTACCCCCGGTGAGTTTCTCTGGTATCCTAGAAGTGAAAGCTCCGCAGATCGGCTATACGCTTTAGATCAAGTCATTTTTTCAGGGAGTCCGATAGCGTTCCGGCCCGGGGATTGGGGATTGGGCACGTTTGCTCCCCAGTCCCTGGGCCGGCAACTGGGGACACCCACCTGATATTTTGCTGAAGCTATGCCGATCGCGCGGGGCTTTTCACATTGGGGATAGCGCATTGACAGACGATCTGCCAGCCAGTAGTATGCCGGTAATGGGTTAGAGCGGGGAGAGCGGTGAACCTTTAAAGCGGGGGGGGACGTGTATGCAGCTGGCGATTGTGAGCACGGAATTCGCTGAATACTGCCGACGACACCCAAGACACCCCAGCTGTCACAAGGCCGTGCGCCTCATTGAGGCGGAGGTGGAAGTTATCCCCGGCTCCGAATTCACCGCCACCGGGAACGGCGGCGGCGAGCAGTGGGTGAGGGTTCGCAGCACCGATGGGAGAACCATCGAGCTGGCCATGCCCCGGAAGTACCTGAAGTTCAGGTCACTGGCAGTCCAGTCACCGTAACCTCATCGTTTGCGAAATGGGTCGCCCCCGCCGACCCAGAGGCCGAAGCGCCGAGGGCGCCGTGGCCGAGCCCCATGAGGACGCGTAGACGTACGCGCCACCCTCGTGGGGATTTTATTTTCATCTTCGGCGACTAACTTGCAGCGCGAAGCCCTCATCCAGAGCCAGGGGGTAAAGAAACGGGGCAGCTGCGACGGCGCAGGCTGCCCCATAGGCTAGCCCCCTGTTTCGGCCCCGATTTTTGTGGTCACCTGACCGGTATGGATGTGCTGCGGCGGTCTCTTGTCTTGGAAATCTACCACCGCCAACACCTCGACGAGCGCACCGGCTTCGCTCCCGAAGGTCTCGACAACCTTCCGGGAGGCGGAATCCGCCCAAGCTATCACTTGTGCTGCACTGCTATCGACCGCGATCGCTTCTGGCGGGAGTGCGAGCCGTACGAGGAGTTTGCCGCTATTTCGGTACTCGGCGGCAAAACGCCACTTCCCACAGCCGCCCGGGACCCAAACTTCCTCGTGCGCATTCAGGAGAAACTGAGTGAGCGAGCCTTCGATGGCCGTAAGCATCGGCCCAAATTTCTCGTTCACCGTGTCAAGGATCATCCGCAGGATGTCCTCAAGGATATCTTCAATGCTTTTTCTCATGAGCCCTCCTCCTTTCTGGGAGCGTAGGGCCTCCGCAGGGTAAGTATCATTATGGGAGTCGCTAGACAAAAGTCAAGGCCTTAAACCAAAAACCCCCCCGGCGGGCGGTTTTTGGGAAGATATCGGGGTGCGGAGAATCGAACTCCGTCTACAAGTTCCTGGGTATAGTACTGCGCTCACTATCGTTCTGCTTACGCCGAATTTCGGTGTGCTCGCAATACCCGCGAAAGGTGAAAACTTTCACCTTTCGCCTCCCAGCCTTGCCTGCCTCGTAATCAACGACCCTGCGCCCTTGGCGCAGGGTCGTTGATTGAACCCGTTGCGTTAAAAGTTTGAAACCACCCAATAATTTGCTCTTTGAAATTTTGAAAAATAAAAAGGAGCCGCCACCTTGCGATGACGGCCCCGGTTGGAGCTCGTTGCGAACTACACTTTACTGTTCTTCGGTTTGTACCACGGTAACCCTTTTTCTGTCGCAACTTCAAAGTCGCCGAACAGATGAGGGTAGCGCGCGCAGACAATCTCGTCAACCTTACCAAACACCAAGCGGATTTCTTCCTCTGCCGTCGGATGAGTACGCATCTCCAGCGTCCAACGGAGGGTTCGTGGGTTTGCCGACCACCCGATGGTCGTGGCGAGACCTATAGGAGCAATCCGTCGCATCGCTGATGTGATTTCCTTCTTAAGTGTGAACGGAACCCCCTCATCGTCAAGGTGGAACAGTTTTGCGAGCTGTACCTGAAGGCCTTCGAGGTGTCGGAAAGTTTCACCGAACATCTCGATAGCTTCCGGACTCTCGCGTATCGCGGTCGGAAGCCATTGACCGAGGTCCTCGAGACGTACGAACCGGAGAGACTCTTGCGAAATCGCCACGCCAGCTCGATGCCGAACGAGTTCATGCGTGAAGACACGACTTACGTCAGCGAAGATGAAGTTCATCACCGGGTGCTCGATGACCGAACCATGTTTGACGTTCAGGACATTCGCAAGGTAGTCGCTATTGTGTTCTCGGATTTTGGTGACGTTCCGGTTCATTCCAGGCTGGAAACTTCTATAACATAATCGCCCCATCACTTCCACGATTTTCTCGCTGTCGGTCGGGGCATCGGACATCCAGTCAGGAATCCCCAGATAATCAAGGTATGCCTGAAGACCATTCTCAATAATTCTCGTCTCGCCTACGAGAAAAACCTGGGGTTCAACCTTATGCATTTCATCGCCTCCTCGTTGGTTGGGAAGGTACGATTTAAGCCCGACAATCGGACTCAACACCAAAATCATACTAGCTAAAATGTCAAAAAAATCAAGTCCCTATGCAGCCCAATGCCAAAACCGCCCGCAGGCGGGCGGTTTTGGCGTGTTGTGCTATTCGGGACGCCGGGGCTTGAACCCGGTTTACCGGACCCCCAGCCCGGTGTAATACCCATATACTACGTCCCGTCTGTTACCGCGCTTTATACAAATTCTTGATGCAGCTTGTGCAGGCCTTCACCCGTTTCCCCGATACCAACCGCGCCCACTGCAAGTTGGGATATTTTCTTTCGGTTTTGGTAAGATTGTAGTGTCCGCGGAGGAGCTTTCTCTTCCCGCCCATGATCGAGCCCTTGCCGCAGATAGCACACTTTTTCATAGAAGCCATGCTAAACGCCAGAGAGACCTACGCCATGTAAAACGCCACTGGCGTCTACCTTGGCTTCTATCATATTCCTATGGACCCTGCAATCCAAATGATTTTCCAGCTCGTGATCTTGATTTTCTCCGTGGTCATCCATGAGGTTTCGCACGGCCTAACCGCCAATGCCCTCGGGGATCCTACCGCACGGTACGCCGGGCGCCTGACCCTGAATCCGGTGAAGCACCTTGACCCCGTTGGGTCGGTCCTGGTGCCGGTAGCCAGCTTTTTTCTCGGTGGCTTTATCATCGGCTGGGCCAAACCCGTTCCCTATAACCCAAACTACCTCCAAGTGAAAAATAGAGAGCTTGGGTCGGCCATCGTCGGCGCGGCCGGCCCGGCCTCGAACATTCTCCTGGCCATTATCTTCGGGCTTGCCGTTCGCTCGGCCGGCACCTGGGCGCCAGGGATCGGTCAAGCTGGTGGCGCGCTCGTTGATATCATGGCGGCTATTGCGCTCATCAACTTGGTGCTTGCGGTATTTAACCTTGTACCCATTCCGCCGCTCGACGGCTCGAAGGTACTCTTTGCGGTCTTGCCGGCGCAGGCAGAGGGAATCCGCCGGATGCTCGAGCAGTTTGGTTTCTTCATCCTCCTCCTTTTTATCTTCTACTTCTCGGCTTGGATTCTGCCGGTGGTGGCACTTCTCTACCGCCTGATTGCCGGTGCCGGCCCCTGATACGGTTGACCCCTCGGGCTCCTTCGGCTACGATGGGCAATGCGTTTTTGTATGCCCGGTAGTACAACTTCGAACAGGGCGCCTCGTGGAGTAGCGGCAACGCGTCTCTTCCTGTCCGGGTAGAAATTTTCTGGCCGTTGTACTAGTGGGTATAGAGTTCGATAGGCACTCCCAGTACCGGCGGAAACCGATTACCATAGATTAGCCGGTCGAAGTTGTACTACCGGGTATGCCAACAATCCGTCAATTGATCAGACATGGCCGCGAACCGCGACGGTACAAATCGCGGGCCCCGGCACTCCAGCGCGGTTTTAACGTCCTCGAGAACCGGCCGGCTTTCTATCCCTCACCGTTCAAACGCGGGGTCTGCATCAAGGTGACCACCATGACGCCAAAGAAACCGAATTCGGCGCTGCGCAAGGTGGCGCGGGTGCGCCTGACCAATGGGATGGAAGTTACGGCCTACATCCCCGGAGAGGGGCATAACCTGCAGGAGCACTCGGTGGTCATAATCCGCGGCGGCCGAGTCAAGGATCTGCCCGGAGTGCGCTACCACATTGTTCGGGGCGTGCTGGATGCCGGCGGGGTGGAGGCGAGAAAACAACAGAGATCTAAATATGGAACCAAACGGCCGAAATAATCAACGAATAACGAATCTGGTGCGAATTTACGAATAATCCACTAATGGATTCGTACGTTGGCGTATTCGTATATTCGTAATAAATTCGTTATTCGTTGATGTCACTATGCGGCGAAAAAGAAAAACAGAACGTGAGATAAAACCTGATTTGAAGTACGACAACGCTTTGGTGGCTAAACTCATCAACTCCGTCATGCGCCGGGGTAAGAAGACCGTGGCCGAGAAGATCGTCTATGGCGCCTTTGGTATTGTAGCCCGGGAGAGCAACGAGGACCCGGTCGTTGTTTTCCAGCGTGCCGTTCAGAACACCTCCCCGCTCTTCGAGATCAAAGCTCGGCGCATCGGCGGGGCCACCTACCAGGTGCCGCGTGAGGTGCGCCCCAAGCGCCGGGTCTCGTTGGCTCTCCGTTGGATCATCAATGCCGCCAAAGCCAAGACGGGTAAGCCCATGGCCCAGAAGCTCGCTGAGGAAATTATCCTCGCCGCCAAGAGCGAGGGCCTGGCCGTTAAGCGTAAACAAGACATGCATAGAATGGCCGAGGCCAATAAGGCGTTCGCCCATTTCGCCTGGTAAAATCAAGCTGGAGGCGCAGATTTTCCAGCTGCGAAATGGAGCGTCCCGCACAAATTTTGCCTCGACTAGCAATATGGGTAAGTTAAAATTCTTCGTTAGTTTACTAGCGCAGTCCGCGTGGCCGAATAGGCCATCCCGGCATGGGCGAAGCGGACTGCCGTTGAATAACCCGCAAAATTTGTGCGTGGGTGCGCATTTTGCCTGGTGATTTTAGAAGCCAATCAAAACGCCAGTGGTGGACGCAATGCAAAACGCCATATTGACTGGCGTCTAACATGGCGTGACACGCTGGCGTTTAGCATGGCTTCTACTTCAATCCCATGAGAGAATACCCCATCGAACGCACCCGCAACATAGGAATTATCGCCCACATCGATGCGGGCAAGACCACGGTCACCGAGCGCATTTTGTTTTACACCGGCATCGCCCACAAGATTGGTGAAGTCCACGAAGGCACCACGGTCATGGACTGGATGCCCCAGGAGCGCGAGCGCGGCATCACCATCACCGCGGCGGCAACCAACGTTTTCTGGACGCCGTCGTATCTCCCCGAGGCCGAGCGGACCAGGGCCAACGAATATCGTATCAACATCATTGATACGCCGGGCCACGTGGACTTTACGGTCGAAGTGGAGCGAAGCTTGCGCGTGCTCGATGGCGGGGTGGTGGTCTTTGACGGTGTGGCCGGGGTGGAACCGCAATCCGAAACCGTATGGCGCCAGGCCGACAAGTATAAGGTCCCGCGGGTCTGTTTCATCAATAAGCTCGACCGCACCGGAGCGTCCTTCGAGGGTTCGTTCCGCTCTATCCAGGAGCGGTTGACACCGAATGCCGTCGCACTCGCCATCCCCATTGGCCTTGAACAGGCCTTCGAGGGCGTGGTGGACCTGCTCGCGATGGAGGCGGTCCGATTTTCTGGAACGCACGGGGAGGTGGTGCAACGGAGTGCTGTTCCTCCGGCCCTGGAGGCCGTGGCAGAAACGTGGCGGCACCGCCTGATCGAAAAGATCGCCGAGACCGATGACGCCCTTACCGAAAAATACCTCGCCGGCGAGGAGATGGCGCCCCGAGAGCTGAAGTCAGCCCTCCGCCGGGCCACGCTCGCTTACCGTCTCGTGCCGGTGCTCTCTGGTTCGGCGCTGAAGAATAAGGGTGTGGAGCTCGTGCTCGACGCCGTTGCCGACTACCTTCCCTCCCCGCTCGATATGCCGCCGGTAGAGGGGACGAACCCCGCGACGGGGGCGCCCGAAACGCGCCAGGCCAGTGACGATGCGCCGTTTAGTGCGCTTGCCTTTAAGCTCCAGTCCGATCCCTTCGTGGGTCAGCTCATCTACATCCGGGTGTACTCCGGGATCCTTTCGGCTGGATCCTATGTTATGAACGCTGCCACGGGCGAGCAGGAACGGGTGGGGCGGATCCTCCGGATGCATGCCAACCACCGCGAGGAGTTGAGGGAGATCCAGGCCGGCAATATCGGTGCGATCGTCGGCTTGAAGGCGACACGCACGGGCGACACGCTCTCGGACCCCGCCAAGCCCATCGTGCTCGAGAAGATCACCTTCCCGGAGCCGGTCGTCTCACTCCGCATTGAGCCCAAGACCAAAGCCGATCAGGAGAAGATGGGGCTTGCCCTCCGGCGGCTCTCCGATGAAGACCCGACGTTCCACATGAAGGGCGACCCCGAGACGGGCGATTCAATCATCTCTGGCATGGGAGAGCTGCACCTCGAGATCATTGTGGATCGAATGCGCCGGGAGTTTTCGGTCGAGGCAAACGTCGGCCGGCCGCAGGTGGCGTACAAGGAAACGGTCCGCGATACGGCAGAGGCCGAGGGGAGGTATATCCGCCAGTCCGGCGGCCGCGGCCAGTACGGCCACGTCTGGCTCCGGGTGGAGCCGCGAGAGCGGGGCAAGGGCTGCGCGTTCATCGATGCCATTCGGGGTGGCATCATCCCGAACGAGTTCATCCCGGCGGTGGAGAAAGGGGTGCGGGAAGCGATGGATAAGGGGATACTGGCGGGCTACCCGATCGTTGATCTTGCAGTGACGCTCTACGACGGTTCCTACCATGAGGTGGATTCTTCCGAAGCCGCGTTCAAGATCGCCGGTTCCATAGCTCTCCAGGAAGCAGCGCGTCGGGCTCGCCCAGTGCTCCTGGAGCCGATTATGCAGGTTGAGGTGGTGACGCCGGAACAGTTTTTGGGCGAGGTTAGTGGCGATCTCAACGCGAAGCGAGCGCGAATTGGCGCCATGCATGATCGCGGACCCGGTATCAAGGTGATCGCCGCCCACGTACCGCTGGCTGAAATGTTCGGTTACGCGACCGCGCTTCGCTCCTTGACCCAGGGCCGAGCGTCATTTACCATGGAGTTCGCCCGTTACGAGGAGGTGCCGGCCGGCATTGCGCAGGCCATCGTAGAAGGAAAGGTCAAATAGCGGTTATCCGCCTTCGCCTTTCGGCTTCGGCGGATGCTCAATCCACTAGCACTCATAAGTAAAATTGGCATGTTCGATCAATTAAAGCCCATCATGCAAAATGGGGAACGGTATATTGTGGTCGAGGGTGGGAGGCCGGAGTACGTGCTCATGCGCTTCCAGGACTACGTCCAACTCGTCTCCTACCGGAAGGAGAATCCCGGCGAGGCCGCTTCCGGCGATGATCACTCCAGGGACTGGCAGAGCGTGAATGCGGTTTTGGAAGAGGTTCGCGCCCGCGAACCGTACGGGGCTCAAGAGTTCGGTGGTTCGCCCGAGGTGCGCCCGGCCGCCCCCGACCCGACCACGATCCGGCTCGAAGACCTACCCCTCTAGGCGGTAGCGACCCTTGACCCCTCGCGGCGGTTCTGCTAGGATGAGTTTTGTTGTCTACTCGCACTTCACACCTAATGTCATACGCACTCTATGGCTGGGAAATTTGAACGTACCAAACCTCATCTGAACGTTGGTACCATCGGGCATGTCGACCACGGCAAGACGACGCTCACCGCCGCGCTCACCAAAATGTTGAGTTTGGCTGGCTACCAAGCTCGCGTCGAGACGGTAGATCAGATTGATAACGCGCCGGAGGAGAAGGCGCGCGGCATTACCATTGCCCTGCACCATTCCGAGTACGAGACGGCCAAGCGTCACTACGCCCACATCGATGCGCCGGGGCACGCCGACTACATCAAGAACATGATCACCGGTGCGGCGCAGATGGACGGCGCCATCCTCGTGGTTTCCGCCGTGGACGGACCGATGCCGCAGACCCGGGAGCACATTCTGCTCGCGCGTCAGGTTGGCGTGCCAGCGATCGTGGTGTTTTTGAATAAAGCCGACGCCGTGGAAGATAAAGAGCTCGTGGATCTCGTTGAGGCCGAGGTGCGGGAACTCCTGAAAAAATACGAATTTCCTGGCGATGACATCCCGGTTATCCGCGGTTCGGCCTTGAAGGCCTTGGAAGCTAATTCCAAAGATGACCCGGCCGCAAAGCCCATCCTGGAACTGGCCAAGGCCCTGGATGAACACATCCCCGAGCCGGTGCGGGAAGTGGATAAGCCATTTTTGATGCCGATTGAGGACGTGTTCTCGATTGAAGGACGGGGGACGGTGGTGACGGGCCGGATTGAGCGCGGCAAGATGAAGTTGAATGATGAGGTTGAGGTAGTGGGACTCCGCGATACTCAAAAGACGATCGTGACTGGCATTGAGATGTTCAATAAGTCCCTCGACGAGGGTATTGCCGGTGATAACGCCGGCATTTTGCTGCGCGGACTGAAGAAGGAGGATGTCGAACGCGGCCAGGTCATTGCCAAGCCGGGTTCAGTCACGCCGCACACCGAATTCGAAGCCGAAGTGTACATCCTGACCAAAGAGGAAGGCGGCCGGCACACACCCTTCTTTGGCGGTTACAAGCCGCAGTTCTACCTCCGCACCACCGACGTCACCGGCGAGGTGACGCTTGCGCCGGGAACGGAGATGGTGATGCCCGGCGATACCGTGCCGTTTACCGTTAAGTTGATTGTGCCCGTAGCCCTGGAAGAGAAGCAGCGCTTTGCCATCCGGGAAGGCGGGAAGACCGTTGGGGCGGGAGTGGCGACCAAGATTCTTAAATAATGCGACGCCAATATGCGAATGGTATGCGAATGATTCGAATAGGCGGTGACGTATTCGCGTCATTCGAATGAATTCGTATATTAGAGTCGATTGGTAGCTCTTTTCCAGACAATGGTCACGACCAAATCACCCAAGCCCAAGGTCAAGGAAGAAGAGGTAAAGCCGCGCATCCGGATTCGGGTGCGCGCCTACGACTATAAGATCACTGACGTTTCAGTGAAGCAGATCGTTGATACCGCCCGGCGTCACGGCGCGGATGTCATTGGGCCCGTGCCGCTCCCGACCGAGATCAGGAAATATACGGTAAACCGTTCGACGTTTGTCCACAAGGACGCACGGGAACAGTATGAGATGCGGGTGCATAAGCGGCTCATTGATATCATCAGCCCCACGCCCAAAACCATTGATGCCCTGATGAATTTAACACTTCCGGCCGGGGTGGACGTGGAGATTAAGACGTGAGCCATTTGTCTGCCGAGTTTGACGAGGCAGCCACAAATGGCTCATCCCGAGCCCCGATCGTAATCGGGGCGAGGGATCTCAAGCCGAGGCCGTGAGGCCGAGGGATCTCGTCTGCCGCACGTTAGCGAGGCAGCCACAAACGCTCATCCGCCCAAGCCCGCAGGGCGACGGCGGATTACCAAAAGAAAGTGGATCGCTGCCCAGTTTCCATCACAAAGCGTGGAAACCGGGGAGTGATTCAGATCACTCACCTCCAGTTGTCAGGAGGGGCCTTAGTTGCGAGGCATGAATATGTATTGGTTTTGTTAGTTCAGAAGCCGGCTTTTGATGCAAAGCAAAAAGCCGGGCTTTGCCCGTTTTTTTGTTGGCAGGCCATGAAATTCTTGCTCGGGAAGAAAATTGGCATGACGCAGGTCTTTGATGTCGCCGGCAATTCCGTGCCGGTAACCCTGATTCAGTCGGGCGCTATGGTCGTAATCCGAGCCAAGACCAGCGAAAAGGAAGGTTATCAGGCCCTGCAGTTTGGGTTTGGCGCGAGAAAGCCAAAGCGCGTGGCGAAGCCCCAGCGCGGGGAGTGGAGGGATCTCGGCACGTTTGCGGTGGTGCGCGAGGGCCGGGGCATGGCCGGCAAGAACCGCGGGGAGAAGCTCGATGTAACGCAGTTTCAGGAAGGGGACGTTGTGAAAGTGTCCGGCATTTCCAAGGCCAAGGGGTTCCAGGGCGTGGTCAAGCGGCATGGCTTTCATGGCGCGCCGGCAACCCACGGCACCAAACACGCCCACCGCGAGCCCGGCTCCATCGGGAGCACCTGGCCCCAGAGAGTGGTCAAGGGCAGGAGAATGGCCGGAAGAATGGGAGGGGAGAGAGTAACGGTAAGAAATTTGAAAGTGGTGAAGATTGATCCGGAGAAGCAGTTGATCGCGGTAAGTGGCGCAGTACCCGGCAGACGGGGGACGCTGTTAGAGATACGAGGCTAGGTGTTTTACGTCATTGCGAGGCGCCGCAGGCGCCGAAGCAATCTCATATGCAGGCAAAGGGTGGATACGTCTATATCATGACGAACAAGCGCCATTCGGTTCTTTACACCGGCGTCACGAGTGATCTACTGAGACGCGTATCCGAACATAAGCAGAAGCTGATGGAAGGGTTTACGAAGAAATACAACATCACAAAGCTTGTTTACTACGAAGCATTCAGGTCGATCGTGGACGCCATCCAGCGCGAGAAGCAAATCAAGGCCGGTTCCCGCAAGAAGAAACTTGCTTTGATCAGCTCCTTGAATCCGGAGTGGAGGGATCTGGCGGAGGAGTTGTGATTCGTCATTGCGAGG
>CAYIBD010000017.1:1807-14775 GCA_964361655.1 uncultured Candidatus Saccharibacteria bacterium | reverse complement strand
ACCACCTCCTCCGCCTCCGCCTCCACCTGGCTGCCAGCAAAATTGCGGTGGCGGCGGGGGAGGTCCGCCTCCAGCAATAACCATCCGCAAAGACATCCAGCCCGCTTCGTTCGTGACGCTCAAGCAAGAGCCGTACCTCTTGGTGTCCCTTGCCCAAATCCCGTACACCGGTTCAGGGGACGCAATCGCCATCGCCCTCTGGACATGCGCCCTTCTCATGGGTAGTGCTGCCGTGTCGCTCGCGTGGAGGGCACGACACCGCGCTTTGTTCGCGGTTCCTCGGATAGCGGCTCGCGACCACCGAGAGCGGATCTATGAGGCCGCGAGCGATCCGACGCTTGCAGCACTTGTCCTCGTTACCATTTCCCAAGATATTTGGGTGCCGGAATCAGCGCTCCGGCGTATTGTTGATGCGGCCGGGGGCGATCAGGACCGGGCCACGAGTATACTGAACCTTGTCCTCCGCGTTGCCGAACTCCGCCACCCCGTCGAGTTCCGGGACGGGCGCGTATCGAGCGGAACCGTGGAAAAAATTTTCCAGGCAGCACTGGCCTGCCGCGGCTAACACCGCCCGAGCCGAATTCACCCGTTACAACCCGTGCACCCCCTTCAGTGCGGGGAGGAGAGCGGAATCCAAAAGTGCTCAGTGGATGCGCCGGCCTTTAGCGCCGTTAGAGGCTCGCTCATTGGAGCACAATCTGCCCAATCGGGATTTGATTCGGGAAGAGAGGAAGCCTCTAACGGGGTTAGGCCGGGTTGCAACGGGGTTCACGCTACGCTGTCGCAGAGACCGATAGTCCACGAGCAGCAGCGATTGCTGTTGGCCGAGAGAGCGCCATGCTATGCTGGGGCATGCTGATCGAGCATAAGCACCCACCGATGCGTCTCCAGAAGCTTACCCTTGCCGGTTTCAAATCCTTCGCCAAATCAATCACCTTCGCCTTCCCAGCGCCGGTCGCAGCCATCGTTGGCCCCAATGGCTCTGGCAAGTCCAACGTCGCGGAGGCCATTCGGTGGGTCTTGGGCGAACAGTCGCTGAAAACCATTCGCGGCAAGCGGGGGGAAGATCTGATCTGGCATGGCTCCCCGCGAACGCCGCGGCTCGGCCGCGCCACCGTCTCCCTTACCATTGACAACCGCGACCGCCGTCTGCCCCTGGACTTCACCGAAGTCGCCGTCGAGAGGAAAATCTTTCGCGATGGTACGAGCCAATACTTCCTGAACGGCTCGACCGTACGGCTGAAGGACATCATCGAGCTCCTGGCCCGCCTCGGCCTCGGAGAAACGAAGCATAACATCATCGGCCAGGGCGAGGTTGACCACATCCTGGGCGCCTCGGCGCGGGAGCGCCGCGAGATCCTGGAGGAAGCCATTGGCCTCCGCCTCGCCCAGTTGAAGAAGCGTGAGGCCGAACGGAAACTCGAGGAAACGGACCGCAATAGGCGTGAGATCGAGGGGCTGATTCGCGAGATAGCGCCGCACCTGAAATTCCTGAAAACACAGGCCGAGAAGGCCGAGAAGCGCGAGGCAACAAGACGGGAACTCGAAGAGGCGTTGGGCGCCTATGCGGCGCGCGAGGGCCAGGCGATTGGAGAAGACCGGAAACGCATTGAACGCGACGAGGAACCGCTCCGCCATAACCTCGCCGCAGCGGAACGCGATAGTGCCGACCGCAAGCGAGATATCGCGGCCGCGGAATCCGGCGCTGATGACGCCGCCGAGCTCGCCTCGAAAGAAAAACTGCTCGAAGGGCTTGAAGCCAAACGCCGAGGCCTGGAGCGAGAGTTCGGCCGCATTGAAGGCCGCCTCGAATCCGAGCCGCAAAGCCGCCCCCCGGGGTGGCGCGGTCTTGATGTTAGTGCGGCTGAATCCGCCCTGCGGCCGTTCGTCGCCTCCCTCCGGGAAGTTATGGCCCTGGACGCCATTGATGAGATTCGCCGTCGCGTGAGCTCAATCGCAGCCAAAATCGAGGCCCTGCTGAAGCAGTGGTACCATGAGGCCAGCCGCCCGGGACCTCGGCCGGGCGGCCATGCCCTCGAAGCCGAGAAGCAGCGCATCCGCCGTGATCTCCACGTTGCTGAAGCGGCGATCCGTGAAGCGCGGAAGAACCTCGCCCATGCCCGCGAGCGCGCCAGCGCCCGCGAGCAAAAACTCCGAGAATACTGGCAGGGGTTGCGCCAACAAGAGGAGACGGCAAGCTCCCTCCGCAACGCGCTCCAGCGAAGCGAGTTTGAGCTCGAGCGGGTCAGGACCCGGGCCGCGGAGCTGGAGCGGATCATCGGGGACAGTGGTCTTTCCCCGAGCGACCTCAAACCTACCGGAACGCGGTACGATACCGTTCCTTCGGAAGAGCTGAGGCGGAAGATTGAGAAGCTCAAGGTGCGCCTCGAAGAGACCGGCGGCATTGACCTTGTCGTCCTCAAGGAGTACTCGGACACCAAGGGGCGTCACGAGTTCTTGACGCGTGAACTGGCTGACCTCTCAAGCGCCGAAAAGGATCTCAAGCGATTGATCGCCGAGCTCGATGCCAAGATCGAGCGCGATTTCAAAACCGGCTTTGGAAAAGTCCGGGAGGCCTTCCAGCACTATTTCCGCATCATCTTCGGGGGCGGCAAAGGGACAATTGAGTACGTCGCACTCCGGCGGCCCAAGGCCGGAATGGACGAGGAACTCTCTGAAGGCGAGGGAGGCGAGGTTACGTACGGTGTCGAGATCAGCGTGGATATCCCGCGGAAGCGCATCAGGGGACTTGACATGCTCTCGGGCGGAGAACGGGCGCTCGTCTCGGTGGCCCTGCTCTTTGCCATCACCGCCGTCAACCCGCCGCCGTTTCTCGTGCTCGACGAGACCGATGCCGCGCTCGATGAAGCCAACTCACAAAAATACGCCGCGATCCTGAAAGAACTCTCCAAGAAGACGCAGCTGATCCTGATTACCCATAACCGCGAAACCATGAAGGTGTCGGGCGTGCTCTACGGCGTGACCATGGGGGATGACGGCATTTCGAAAATCCTATCGTTGCAGCTCGAAGAGGCCGAGGGCTACAGGAATCGTTGATGGTATTGATTTCTTCACATCGGCGTGGTACCTATTACGTCAGCCATCCGACTACAAGCGCAGGTAAGAAAGGAGGTGATGGAGATTGAGCAAACGGCGGGAACTCGAGGATCTTTTGGAGTCGATTGGCGCAACGCTGGTCAGGCACGGAGTGGACGACGTGTGGCAAATCGGCAAAAGGATCGTCACCCTTGGCCACGCCATAACGAAGGACCGGCAGTTCCAAAACTACCGCGCAAAAATCCTTCGTACCGCACGGGAAGAGGGCCTGCTCCCTCCGCGCCGAGAGAGCGTCCTGCCACCCGTGTCGAGCGCGCGGGAGGGTAAGCGGCTGGCGCACATGGCGAGACACGCTCGTCATGCTCCGCCGGCGACGTCAGAGGAGATCATTGCCTGGAACATAGCCGAGGATGCGGGCTGGAGGTCGGCGCAAAGAGGAGGGGGAGACATGGAAGAGGAGGAAGCTGGGATAGCGGCGAGGCCACGGGCCATGGGGGTGAATGAACGGCTACCGCTCATCGATCGCGCGCTCCGAGAATCAGATCGCCCGCTAACTCCTATGGAGGTTTGCAGGTATCTCGGATGGGGTGAAACGGCGGACTACCGTGCCGTGCTGAACATTCTCCGATCTTACCCGGGGAAGTATCAGCCAACCGGCAAGCTACGGCGGAGAGAGCGCTACGGCTTGCGGCAAGCAGAGAAGGAGCCAGGGTCGCGAGCAGCGCCTCCCACGGCCGGTGAGACCGGCGGAGTTATACCGGAGGCACCCGCACGACTACCAGGCGGTGCCCTGCAACCCGAAACCCCGAGTGCGACCGCGGACCTAGTCCACGCACTTAAGCGAATCCGCGCCGTGGTGGATGAAGCCGTCGCCGCAAACATCGATCCGATGCGGGCGGCCTTCGCCCTCGGGCGGATCGCAGAGATCGTGGGTGTAGTGCCACTAAGCAGGCCGGCGGCCGAATAAGTCGCCGGCGCGTTTTTTTGAACCAACACCATCTCGCCTCCGCGGCGGTCTAATACTCAAACTCGTCCACCAAGAGACCATCTCGGTCACGGACAGACACCCGACCGTGCCGCGGATCGTAGAATTTCCGCGGCAGGCCGAGGAACACCCGCCAGGTATTCTTGAGGAATTTTGGATCGCTCCGGAAATCCTTCACGCAACCCACGTAGCTGAAATGCTCACGGATGTAGTCCACACACTCCTGCCCAATGCCGGACTGTTGGAAGCCGATAGTCGGCGTTCGGCAGCCAGGAATGCTGTCAATGAAATCAATGCAAACGCCCGAAAGGCCGAGGCTAATCAGGGCGGACTTCCCCGGGTTAGGATCAAAGCAGGAGTTAGAGAGCGAGGGCGTAAACGAGAACGACTGGTTGAAATAGCCCACGCAGGCGTTCTCTCGAAAATTCCGTTGGTAGCCGGGCGTGCCGCTGACGACGATGAGTTTCCCGCCGGGCGGAAGAAAAACATCCTGTTCAGTGGCATCAATCTCCGGAATGTTGAAGGCGCGGGGGATGGTCGCCACCTGTCCGGTCTCTACCGTGCTGATGGTCCAGCCGGTGACATCAATCGGCTGTTTCTGGCCGCCCGAGCCAAAAAAGCTCCCCCCATACTGGAGTACGATGTACTCCTTATCCGGTGTTGCGCTTGAGCGCTGGAGCGAAGCAATGCTGATGTAATCGGCGTAGGGGGACTGGCCCGGGGGTGCTAGCGGCGTTCCGGCTGGAGACGGCGCGCCGGGTGTGGTTCGGGCCGGCGGTGCCCGGCCGCGGCTCTTCGCGACTGGTTGGGGATTCTGTATCTCGCCCGTGCCGGGTCCGGTGGCAATCGGCCCCCCGCCTCCCACCCTATCGCCGCCCGTAAACGCAAAGTAACCCACCACAACCGCTACGATGAAACCGATCACGGCAATGGGATTCATAGGAGCTTCGGACCGAGTGCCGCGCCGACAATATTGCGGTGGCCGCGCAAGAATTCCCGCGCCGGCATGCTCCTCCCTCCTTCACGGCGGAGCGTTCTAATCATGAGTAAGCCGCGACCGGCCCCAACTGCTATCTCGGCCTCAACCTCCATAACCCTACCCTGCGCCTCGAGGAGCCCGGGTCTATCGGGTCTATTCGGAACCGCCACCACCTCCTCTATGACCAATCGTACCTGATCGCCGCCGCGCCGCCAAAAGGTGTAGGTGCCCGGCCAGGGCTGGAAGGCCCGCACCATGCGTTCGATGGCGTTGGCCGACTTTGACCAGTCAATGTGTCCGTCCTCCTTTTTCAGGATATGGCTATAGGTAGCGGCTTCGTGATTCTGTGCCACCGGGGGTATCTTGCCGAGGACCCACGGCTCAAGAATTTCCAAAAACAACTCCACGCCAAGATCAGCCAGGGCATCCGAAATGGCTAACGCAGTCCAGGCCCGCTCACCGAGTGGAAACTCCCGCGTGGCGATGATGGGACCGTGATCCATTTGCTCGTCCATCTGAATAATTGTTACCCCCGCCAGGAGGTCACCCGCCACAATGGCTGCCTGGATCGGCGTGGGACCCCGCCAACGGGGCAGGAGAGAGGGATGAACGTTCAATGAGCCGAATTTCGGAACTGCGAGAACTTCGGGGGGCAGAATATTGCCGTAGCCCGCGACGAGCGACAGTTCGACCTCGTGCCGGGCGAGCTCTTCTGAAAATCCTTTCAGTGACCGCGGCTGAAGCACGGGGATCCCTGATTCAAGGGCGGTTAATTTCACCGCGGGGGGGACTGATGTCCGCCCCCCTCCGCGAGGATTGGGATTGTCGGGTGCCGTTACCACCACGACGGGTTTTGTGCCAGCCCGGATGAGACCGCGCAGGAACCTGGCTTTCTGGATAGAGCCGATAAACTCCGACGTCCCAAAAAAGGCGCACCTTCTATTGACAACAGAATCCATAGATTGTATGGTATCATTACCGCAACGAAAGGAGCAAGGCCTTGAAAATTAACGCTAGGATTGCCGCAGAGTTTCTTGCCAGACGCCGCGACCTCGATACGCGGCAGACCCTGGATCTCCTCCAGGAGCGTCTTCCTCTCACCGTGCGGTTGCGGACCGCCCAAGAGAAGGCGGCACAGGCCGAAACGCTACGCGACCTCGCGAACCACCTCGGGATCCCTCATGAGTTCCGCACCTCAATCACGGTGCTCCGCGACTTCCTCCACCAGCTGCGGATGCATTTGTCGCGGCGGTTCGAAGTTCTAGGGAAGGGTATCCGCGTCGGCGATGCAGTGATTTTCCATGGCCGTCTCTGCGCGGAAGTCGTCAAGGTTCACGATACGTTCCACTTAACCCTGGAGCTCCGCGACCGCCGAAAGGTGGCCGCCACGCCATCGGTCGTAACCAAGCGGTAGCGCGGTGCGGCCTACGGCACTCGGCGCCTACTCACGATGAGGGGCGCCTTTCTTTTTCGCCTCTGCCGTGAAAAGTCGCTTAGCCCTATCAAGGATCAACTTCCCATCGAGGTGGTCCAATTCGTGCTGGATGACGCGAGCGAAAAATTTGGTGAAACCGCGGCTGTGCTTCCGGCCGCGCTCGTCCAGCCACTCCAGATACACCTTCTCGGCGCGGGGCACCAGGCCGAATTTCCCCGGCACCGACAAACAGCCCTCGGCCATCTCAATTTTCTTCTGCGAGCGCTTTTTCAATACCGGATTAACATAGGCATGATACTCCCACGTCCGTCTCTCGCTATTCGCATCATTCGCATTCATTCGCATGGTTCGACTCGGCTCACCACCGGCATTGGTGTCGATACTCGCCGCTTCATCGGACACGAGGAAGATCCGGAGTGGCACGCCCACCTGCGGTGCGGCAAGGCCGACTCCATCCCAAGCAGCAGCGAGCGTCTCGCGCATATCGGAAATCAACCGCTGGATCTTTGCGCTCCGAATTTCACCCGGAGGGATATCGGCTGCCGGCTGTCGAAGGACGGGGTTAGGTTCGTGAACGATGGACTTCTTTGGCATTGCGTTTCTTCCGGAGCTTTAACCGAGCCCGTCGGCGCAACCGGCGCCGAACCTCGCGGATCCAATCGGCCTGCTTGGGCAAGCCCTTGAGCGCCCCGAAAAAGTACTTGCCGCGGTTTTGGGGCTCAAGGTCTGGCTTGGCCGCCACGCGCTTGGCCAGCGCCCGAAGGTCGGATTCGTGATACATCTTGGCAATGCCAAGGTAGGCGGCAAAGCGCTTGGGCTCAAGCATCATCCGCGAGAGATCATCAGCCAGTACATGCTCTCGAGTATGAAGATACTTGTCCGGCACAAGTTTCATGTAGTGATTATATCATGCGTCGCTGGATTGCGAGATGCAGAGCAAACCTGATACCATGCCCAACATGAGGCGGCCACACGTCCACCTGATCGGCATCGGCGGGATTGGGATGAGCGCGCTTGCGCGGTTCTACCAGTCCCGCGGCTGGCACGTCTCCGGTTCGGACCTTTCCCGCTCCGAAATTACAGACGCCCTCAAAAAAGAAGGGATTCACGTTTCTATTGGACCGCACCGGCAAAGTAACATCACCCCATCAGTAACCAACGTTGTTTATACCGCCGCTGCCAAACCCGATAACCCGGAAATCCGTGAAGCAAGACGGCGCGGCCTGCCGGTCATGAGCTACGCCGAGGCCGTTGGCGAACTTACCCGCCAGTATGGGACGATTGCCGTTGCCGGCGCCCACGGCAAGTCCACCACCACAGCGCTAATTGCGCTCATCCTGGCCAAGGCCGGCCTCGATCCGACGGTCATCGTCGGCACCAAGCTCCGTGAATTGAAAAACTCAAATTTTCGGGCCGGAAAATCGGATTGGCTCGTGCTCGAAGCCGACGAATACCGCGCCTCGTTCCTCAACTATTCGCCGACCATCGCCGTCATCACCAACATTGACCGCGAGCACCTTGATTTTTACAAAGGCATCAAGAACATTGAGGCGGCATTCTTGAAATTCCTTAAGCGGCTTAAGCCCGGCGGCATGGCCGTGCTCAACCGCGACGACCCGCGCCTCCGTCGCATCGCTGCGAAGCTAGCCAAGCAAAAATCGCCTAGGTCAGTCATCTGGTACTCGCAGCATCAGCCGCAGGCCGCAGGCATCAAGAATGTGCTGCGGATCCCCGGCCGGCATAACGTCTCCAACGCCCTTGCGGCCTACGCCGTTGGCCGCGCCCTCCGCGTCCCGGTGAAGAAAATTTTTGCCTCACTCCATGCCTACCGCGGAAGCTGGCGCAGGTTTGACTACCAGGGCACATTGGCCGGCGCCAGGGTCTTGGCCGACTACGCTCACCACCCCACCGAGATCAAAGCCACGCTCCAGGCGGCGAGAGAAAAGTTCCCAAGACGCCGCATCTGGTGCGTGTTCCAGCCGCACCACTACGAGCGCACGCACGATCTCTTTGGGGGATTCTCCCGCGCCTTCAGCGATTGCGATACGCTCATCCTGCTTGATATCTACGAGGTCGCCGGCCGCGAGCGCAAACAAAAATCGAGGAACGTCACCTCGGCCACGCTCGCCAAAGCCATCACTCGCCGCGGCACGCCGGCACTTTACCTCACAAACCCGGAACGCCGCTTGAAGCCATTCCTCAAGACCTGGCTCCATCCGGGCGATGTCCTGCTCATGATGGGCGCCGGCTCCATCTGGGAAATGACCAAGGCCCTCATGAATGACTAAACCCGAATGAAGAATGACGAACTTCTGTACCAGCAGGGACCGATGGCCTTCGTCATTCGTCATTAGACATTAGTCATTCAAGCCACTATAATCTCCCCATGCCTCCGCTCGAACGCCTCGCCAAGCCAGCAGTCATTGTCGGCATCTCAATCCTCATCATCGCCGCCTCTTTCGGCGGCGGTGTCTATGTTGGCTACGAGCGGCGTCCAGCCATTGAGAAGGTAAAGGCCATATTGAACCAAGAGACCGCCAAGCCCGAAGCCGTTGATTTCAGCCAGTTCTGGGAGGTCTGGGCTCGGCTCGAGGACAAATACGTTGACCGTGCTGACATCCAACGAGCCAAACTCGTTGAAGGCGCCATTGCCGGTCTCGTGAAGTCGCTCGGTGATCCCTACACCGTCTTCCTGCCGCCGCAGCAGGCCAAGCAGTTCCGCGAAGACGTCCGCGGCCAGTTCGGAGGGATTGGCGCGGAGATCGGCATCCGGAAAGACGTGCTCACGATCATCGCGCCCCTCGCCGGCTCGCCCGCTGAGCGGGTCGGGCTCAAAGCCGGCGACAAAGTACTGAAGATCAACGCCACCTCCACTGCCGACCTGACCCTGGAAGAAGCGGTAGGCCTCATCCGCGGCGAAGTGGGAACAAAGGTAACCCTGACCATTGCCCGCGACTCCCTCGACGACGGTATCAAGGATTTCACCATCACCCGCGATGTCATCATCATCCCTACCGTTAACTCCGAAGCGCGGGCCGATGATGTCTTTTACATCCGCCTGCATAATTTCAACGAGAACGCCCCCCAAGAATTCCGCCAAGCGCTCGTCAAGTACCTCGGCTCGCCGGACCATCGCATCATCCTTGATCTGCGGGGCAATCCGGGCGGGTTCCTCGATGCCGCCGTCCAGATCGCTTCCTGGTTCATTCCGGCCGGGGAACCGGTGGCGCGAGAGAAATTCGCTGACGGCAGCGAGGTGGTGTACCGCAGCACCGGCCATCGCCTCTTGGAGAAGACGCCGGTGGTCGTGCTCATTGACCAGGGCTCGGCCTCGGCCGCGGAAATCCTCGCCGGGGCGCTGCGCGATGTCAACGGCATCAAGCTCGTTGGCGAAAAAACCTTCGGCAAGGGTTCGGTGCAGCAGGTGGATAACCTCCACGGCGGCGCCTCGCTCAAAATCACCGTTGCCAAGTGGCTGACGCCAAAGGGTGCCTCGATCAACGATAAGGGCCTTGAGCCGGACATCGTCATCAAGAACGAGGCCGAGACACGAGACCTGCAGCTCGAAAAAGCGCTCGAGGTGGTAAAATCGCTGCCGCTCGAAACGTCATGAGGAAGATCCAGCGCGAAGTTGACCGGTGGGCACAACAATTCGAGGTACCGTACTGGCAGCCCCATGAAATCCTGGCCCGACTCATGGAAGAAACCGGCGAGCTTGCACGCGAGATCAACCGCCGCTTCGGCCCAAAAAAGAAGAAATCCTCCGAAGCCGAAAAGGATATCGGCGAGGAGATCGGCGATATTATCTTCACCCCGACTTGCCTCGCCAATCCCTTGAAGATCGGCCTTGACGAGAGCTTCCGGAAAGTTATGGACAAATGCTACGGAAGAGATAAGGACCGCTATGCCAAAAGGGGCAAAACGCCTGGTCGTTAGGGTCTCGGGTCAAGTCCAGGGTGTATTTTTTCGCCACACCGCACGGTTGCACGCTGAAAAACTCGGGCTCACCGGCTGGGCGCGGAACGAGGACGACGGCGCCCTCTGCGTAGTGGCAGAGGGCGAGGCCTCGGCTCTCGAAAAATTCTTGGAATGGTGCCGCACGGGCCCGCCGCTCGCACGTGTAGATCATGTCCAAATTACCTGGGAGAGAGCCACGGGTGAATTTCGTAGGTTTGAGATCCTATGATGGCTCTGAATCATGAAGCATGAATCAGGAATCAAGGAACCGAAAGGTGCACGCCATGATTCATGATTCTTGATTCAAGATTCAAAATGCCATGAGTAACATGAAAGTTATTCTGCTCAAGGAAGTTCCGAAATTGGGCAAACCTGGCGAAGTAAAGCACGTGGCCGACGGCTATGCACGGAATTTTCTTATTCCGCAAAAGCTCGCCGAGCTGGCGACCGAAGCCGCGCTGAAAAATCTCTCACGGAAGCACGCTGAAGTCGCCGCCCGGCTTCGGCGCGAGCAGGCCGGCTTTGAGGCCCTGGCCGAGAAATTGCGCTCGCTCGAGCTTGGCTTTACGTTCAAGGTAGGGGAGAAAGGCCAGGCCTTTGGCTCCATCACCACCCAAGATATTGTCGATGAACTCGCCAGGCAGGGAATCGAAGTCGAGAAGGGCTGGATTGACCTTGAGCAGGGCATCAAGGCAACAGGAGAGTATACGGTCAACGTCCGGCTGCCGCACCAGATCGCCGCCACGATTAAGGTGGCCGTGATACCCGAACAGTAAGCATGAAGCATCCAACTAAAAGCTTCATGGAGGCTGCCATTGTTAATATCTCACATTCGTAATTCGATGGGAATTCGTAATTCGTAGGAGAGCGCTATGGCGCGATATATCTTTGTCTGCGGGGGCGTCATGTCCGGCATTGGCAAGGGCGTTTCCACCGCCTCCATCGCCCGCATTTTGAAATCGCGCGGTTTTCGCGTCTCGGCCCTCAAGATTGACCCCTATATCAACGTGGACGCCGGCACCATGAACCCCATTGAACACGGCGAGGTTTTTGTCACCGAAGACGGCATGGAGTGCGACCAGGACGTGGGGAATTACGAACGATTTTTGGACGAGAACATTCCCCGCGAAAACTACATGACCACCGGCGCGGTTTATCTTTCGGTCATTGAGCGGGAGCGGAATCTGGAATACGACGGCAAGTGCGTTGAGGTGGTGCCGCACATTCCGCGGGAGGTCATTCGTCGGCTGGATCGGGCCAGCCGCAAGGCCCGGGCCGATTTCATGCTGGTCGAGATCGGCGGCACGGTGGGTGAATATCAAAACATTCTCTTTCTCGAGGCGGCCCGCATGATGCGCCTGGCGCGTCCAAGGGATGTGCTGTTCGTTCTCGTGAGCTACCTTCCGATCCCCAAAATGATTGGCGAGATGAAAACCAAACCGACCCAATACGCGGTCCGCTCCATGAACGCCGTCGGCATCCAGCCCGACCTTATCATCGCCCGATCCGTGGTACCCATGGATGAACCGCGGAAAAAGAAGCTGGCCGTCAACTGCAACCTCCACGAAAAGGACATTATCTCGGCCCCGGATGTGGCATCAATCTACGAGGCGCCAGTGAACTTTGAAAAGGAGCGGCTCGGCGATCGGGTGCTTGAAAAATTCGGATTGAAGCGGCGCAGGCGCGATCTTGGGCCGTGGCGGGCGCTCGTCTCCCGCATCCGCCGGGCCAGCCGGCCGGTCAGAATCGGCATTGTCGGAAAATATTTCGGGAGCGGCGACTTCACCCTGGCCGATTCTTACATATCAGTCATCGAAGCCCTGAAGCACGCCTCCTGGCATTGGAACCGAAAGCCGGAGCTTACCTGGCTCAACTCCGAGCTCTATGAGCGCGACGCCAGGGCCTTAAAAGAGCTCTTGCAATTTGATGGCATCGTGGTGCCGGGCGGCTTCGGGGGGCGGGGGATTGAGGGCAAGATCAAAGCCATTGAGTACGTGCGTAAGAACAAAATCCCGTACCTCGGGCTTTGCTATGGTTTGCAGCTCGCGGTGGTGGAGTTTGCCCGGCACGCGGCCAAGATGCCAGGCGCCCACACCACCGAAATCAACCCCAAAACGAAGTATCCGGTCATCCGCACCATGCCCGAGCAGCTGGTGAACATTAAGGAAAAGCGCATGGGCGGATCGATGCGCCTCGGAGCATATCCCTGCCGCCTGAAACAGGGCACCAAGGCTCGCGCGGCCTATGGGGTGCCGACAGTGCAGGAACGCCACCGCCATCGCTATGAAATCAATAACGAATATTTGCCGCGTTTGGAAAAGCGGGGACTCATTGCCTCGGGCATCAATCAGGAGCGAAACCTGGTTGAAATCATGGAGCTCAAAGACCACCCCTTCTTCTTGGGCACGCAGTTTCACCCCGAACTAAAATCGCGGCCCTTGCGGCCGCACCCAATCTTCCGCGCGTTAAAACCCGGGGCGGCGCAACCGCGGGAGGGGGTGATGGGTTTTTTTTTTGGGGTTCCATTCGTCGTCACATCATAAGCATGGGTTGCT
>CAYIBD010000017.1:0-1797 GCA_964361655.1 uncultured Candidatus Saccharibacteria bacterium | reverse complement strand
TTTTCACCCCTAAATAAATGCGCGCCCGTGGCGCCCGCACCCAAGCTGCCGCGCTTTCAGCGGGGGGGCTATTAAAGCGCGGAAGTAGTTCATGGTTATTAGTTGTCGGTTATAGTTTTCAGGTTATCGGTTCTGGTTTAACCAAAACCAAAAACTACCAACCAGAACCAGAAACTTTAAACTAAGAACTCACCACGTTCGCGACCTTCGCCCTCCGCACCTTGCCATCAAATCGGGTCTTCCGCTTCTCCAAAAACTTCACCGCCCCTTCAGCCACGGCGTAGAGGGTGTAGTCCTTCCCGGTACGGACGTTGGCTCCGGCGAGGATGGACGACCCGCGCTGGCGCACCAAAATATCGCCCGGCTTCACCTGTTCGCCGTCATAGCGTTTGACACCGAGGTATTGGGGCCCGGAATCGCGCCCCAAGCGGGTTGTGCCGCCAGATTTGGTATGTGCCATAGTAATGTGATGCTAATCCGTATTCGCAATTTGTAGATTAGCATAAGATTCGCATATTGGCATCACATAAATGCTAACTGACCTCCTGACCAAAATCAAGTCCTTTCTGAAGGAGAATCAACGCGACCTGTACCTTGCCGCGCTCGTGTTCCTCGTGTCGGTAGCCAGCTTCGGCCTTGGCCGGCTCTCGGCCATCTGGCCCCAAAAAGAACCCATCACGATCGAGAATCATGAATCAGGAATCATGAATCAAGGCACGCTGTCATCCGAACGACAACGGGCAAATCAATCCCTTGATTCTAGTTTCAAGATTCCAGATTCTAGCCGAGGCAATTTCGTTGCTTCGCGCAATGGTTCCTCCTACCATCTCCCGGACTGCCCCGGGGCCAAGCAGATAAAGGCAGAAAACAAAATATGGTTTTCTACTGTTGAGGAGGCCCGGAAAGCCGGCTACAAACCTGCCGGCAACTGCCCCGGGCTTTAGCCGGTCCCGCTCCAATTTTACGAGATACTCCATAGCGGCGCGTCCCGCAACTTCCGCTGTTCCCGCATTCCCTCCTCCGTCCCGCTTGCAGCGGGACTTCGGAAGGGCAAGCATCCACGGAGCATACTATACGCCCGTGCTTGCCGGCCGAAGCTTTAGCGAAGGCTGGGCTTTCTGCGACGGCGGGTAAAATTGGAGCGGGATCCTCGATTTTGCAACAAAATCTTTTCCAAGATTTTGGCAAAATCGGGACTGGCAATTGCTCCGGCCTTTGAATATAATACCCGTATATGAACCAGAGATCCTTCGTCATCGCGGTTATCTTGCTCGCCGTCATTGTGGCGGGCGGAGGAATTCTTATCGCCTGGAACCGCGCAAGTGAACCCGGAATAACCCCGCCGCCAGCCGGTACCCCGCCGCCTCCACCACCACCTCCTCCACCACCACCCGCAGACGGCACACCGCCGCCTCCAGTAGGAGGAACCGGCGGGAAGCCGACCCTGCACACCATTTCAATGGTCTCGAACACCTTTTCTCCAGATACCATCACCATCAAGGTCGGCGACACAGTGGTCTTCAAGAATGACGATGTCAAGACCTTTTGGCCGGCATCAGCCGTTCATCCCACCCATCAGGTCTGCCCGGGCTTTGACGCTCTTGGCATGGTCCGCCCGGGCGAGAGCTATTCCCACACCTTCACTACAGCCAAGGAATGCCCGTTCCACGACCACCTCAACCCCGGCGTAAAAGGAAAGATTATCGTGACGCCGTAATGAAACTATTCAGTTTCTAGATTCCCCGGCCTCGCCTCGCCCGCCCTCGGCTCGCCTCGGGCGAGGCCGGGGGCTCGGCC
>CAYIBD010000016.1:11875-15479 GCA_964361655.1 uncultured Candidatus Saccharibacteria bacterium | reverse complement strand
CGCCGCCTCCGCCGCCGGGGCCCATCCCCAGCCAAGCGCAACTCGGTCTGCCAATTCTCTCCACGGCTGGCTGGGAGAGCGCTACCTTCATCGCTCGCTTCACCCATGATCCCGACGTTTACGCCAAGGCCTACGCCATACACCGCCAACAGCCGGGCGAGCTCCAGGCGACGAAGTCCGCCCCCTATGCGATCCCGGCCATCGGCGCCTCGAGCACGGCAGCGGATGGCACGGCCTTGATCCGATTAAGCCAGACCGGTTGGGAATGGCGGCGGCCGGTGGCCCTCTCGACCGAGCCCGAAGGCGCCTACCAGCTCTTTGTCACGGCGGTCGGCAACGGCGGAGTGGAGAGCCAGGCCTCTGCCGCTCGCCAGCAAACACTCTATCAGCCGCCGACGTTCGACGATTTCCTCGAAGGGACGTCCGATGAGGTGGTGAGGAATAACACCGTAACCAAGTTCCCGATCGGCATTCGCACCCGGGATGCCTTTGACGAGCTCGAGTATTTCTACACCCTCCTCGATGGCACGCGGCAGGTATGGACGAGCGGCTATGTCTCCAAGACCGACCGCGTCGGCGCACGGGCCGACTTCGCGAACTTGAACGGCTACCCATTTGCCAGGGGTGCCGCCTATCGCATCCGGGTGGATGTATTCGACAACGATAGCGGCCAGATCTCCCAGCGGAAGCAAAAATCGAACGAGCTTACTTTCACCTATTCTCCGCCCTAATGTCCGACAAGAAGGCCAAAACACCCCGGCTCGCATGCGAGCCGGGGTGTTTTGCCACGGTCATTCCGTCAAGGCGATAACCGCTGCTTCAGGCGCTCCACCTCGGCTTCAATGGCCGCACGCTCGCCCGATCCCAACGACGGATGGGAAAACGCGCGTTCATAGGAGGCGATGGCCTTGGCGATCTCCCCCATCTCGGCGTAGAGCGAGCCGAGGGCGGTAAGGAGAGGGGGGAAATCCGGGACCCTTGAGAGTCCTTGGAGGAAGGTCGCTTCGGCGGCGGCTGGCTCCTGCATGACCTCGCGCCAGAAATTACCGAAGCCGTAGTAGTACTCCGCCGTAGCCGGGTCGAGCTCAATCGCGGCCCGGTATTTCGGGATGGCCTTCTCCGGCCGCTTCAAGTAGTAGCCGTAGATTGCGGCGAGGTTGTAGAACGGAATGGGATCGCCCGGCGCAATCGCGTTCAGGTACTCGTACGCGTCGGCGGCTCCCGGCTCGTCTCCGAAGAAGTGTTTGAGGTAGGCCACCCGCATCCAGAGCGGCGGCTGGCGAGAGTTTTCCGCGAGCGCCACCGCAATCCGAGCCAGCTCGGCCTTGGCCTCTTGGTAGCGATCCGGTACTTGCGCTATGGCCTTTGGATTGCCGTCAAGCTGGCTTACCGGGAGGCCACGGTAGAGCGGGGCGGTTGGAACCATGCGCTCGCCTCCCCCGATCGCAGGACGGTTGTCATTGGGAGATGCGCTCATGGGGAGCGGCGAGGGTGTTGTCTCGAGTTCCCGAGGAATAGTGCCCCGGCTCTCGACAAGGAGCAAGCCCGCGAAGATGATCATCCCAACAACGACCAGCCCGACGAGGTGGCTACGGGCTAGCGAAACCATACGCTACCCACCCTAGCAAACGGCGAACACGGGAACAACCCCGGCCGCGCCAATCCAAACAAATAACAAATCCCCTCCGATGACCATCGGAGGGGATTTGCCCGAGTACAAGGACACTCGTTAACTTCGATAGGTTACTTCGATAGCGACTGCGGGTTCCCGCCGCTTGCGGGCAGCCCCGGCACCACGAAGCCGTTATGCCAGTCAGGACCGCTGTCGTCAGCAGCACCGCTATGGGTCGTGGTCGAGTTCCCGGACCAGATGAAGTTATCACCGGCACCGGGATCATCGGTCCACGTCTGGGTGGCGGCCACGAGCACACCCGTGCTCCCGGCGCCTGCCGAGACATCGGGGTTATCGAGCTTCGGCGCTGCGGTGGCAAAGCCGTAGTCAATTGAACCGGCCAAGAACCCCGCATCAGAGTAGGCGATCGTCCCGCCCGAGGTGTTGGCAATGCCGAAGAAGGACTTGTCGCCTTCAAGCACGGTCGAGACCGTGGATCCGCTCACTACCCCGCTCGCGTTGCCGCGGAACTCGAAGTAGATCGTCTCGCCGGCGGAAACCGCGATGGCTTCCGGATCGGCGCTGGTGTCGGACACCGGGTTGAAGTAGATGGCGAAGTCCGAGGTCGTCGCCTTGCCGGAGTCAAGACCGTCCATGCCGTTATCCGCGCTGAACATGGTCGTGCCGTTATTCAGCTGGCCAGAGGAGGAGAACTTCGGACCGGTCTGGAAGTCGGAGCCGGAGAAGGCGAAGAGCGCCAAGTTAGCGATCGGCGTGCTGTCGCCCTTGGGGGTGCTGGTCGCGATGTTGAAGGTCACCTTGTAGAGCGACACGCCGAGCGTGCCGGAGGGTGCCGACACCGAGAAGCGGTAGAGCACGTTCGTGCCGTTATTCAACGTCCCGGACGGCAGGGTGTAGCTGGTACTCACCGTTGGGTAGGCCCGCATCACGCGCATCCCGCTTGCGGCCGTGTCTGACCCGGAGGCGTAGATGTTGGACGAGGACTGGAGGCCAACGGCGTAGGTGGCATTGTTCCCGCCCATACTGACGCTATCCCAGTTAATGGTCACGAGGTGTCCCGGCCGGCCCGGCTCATTGGTGCCGATGTTGGCCAGCTGCGCCTTGACCGTAAGAATCTTGTCAGCGTCCTTCAGCACCTGGAGGCCGGTCGTCTGGATGATGAGACCGGTGTCAGAGGACGTGGCGATCACCTCGCCGACTTTGGTCGCGCCGTCCCACAGTTCAATCCCCTTAAGCGGGTTGGTCGTCCCAATATCCTGCGGCGTGTTGGAGGCGGTGTTGGAGAGCTGGAGCGCAATCTGCTTGACGTCCAAGGCCTCGTTGGCGCTGGTCAGGCGGATCTTGGCAATGTCCACCATGGTTCCGGCCTGGGCCAGACGCACCGACGGACTGGATGGATCCAGCGTGACCGTGAGGGTGCCGGCCCCGGTGAGCGTCATCTTGTTCGTCACCGTTGAAGACGCTAGCGACGGCGTGATCGAGTTTCCGGAGGTAAGGCCGGTCGCGCCAAAGGACTCGTTCGAAGAGAATGTCCACTGGGCGTAGCCGCCGGTTCCGGAGGCCGGGACGTCGCACTTCAACGCTCCGGTCTTTGACCCGGCCTTCGGCACCGTCAGGTTGTTGTCGAAGGTAAAGGTCTTATCGCCGGTGGTCGAGGGGTTCTGGATATTCGAGCCGGTGTTCAGTGCGGTCGTCCCATCGAAGATCTGGCAGTTGGTAAGGTCGCCCGCGACCGCCGCATCGTACTGGACTCCGGCAGAGGTGAAGCGGATGTCCTCACCGGAATTCGAGCCATCGAAGATGATGTTGGCGAAGGTGAAGGCCTTGGCTCCGCGGACCACGTTTTGCGCGGTCGGCGAGCTTGCCAAGGCGACGGTCACCGCACCGGTCTTCACCGTGTAGGATGAACCGGAGACCGTGCCGGTGTTGGCCGGCGTGATTGAGGCGCCGGTGACATCTCCCTTGACCGAG
>CAYIBD010000016.1:0-11775 GCA_964361655.1 uncultured Candidatus Saccharibacteria bacterium | reverse complement strand
CGTGCCGGTGTTGGCCGGCGTGATTGAGGCGCCGGTGACATCTCCCTTGACCGAGGACCAGTCGGAATTCGGCGTGGTCGAGGCCGACACCAGGGTGTCAGCGTTGAAGTCGGTCGAGAGCTTGCCTTTCAGGGCGTAGACCCGCTTGCCGGTCGGGAAGGAAACGGCGTCGGTGAAGGTGAAGATCATCTGGCCGTCGGCGGTACCGGAGCCGTCTTTCGGCCCGGCCACGATCTTGCCGGTGGCATGGTCGTAGAGCCCCACTGAGGTAAAGTCGGCTTCGGTGACGTTATTGTCGTTCCGATCCGTAGACACGCGGATGACGATCGAGGAGACGGTGATCGCCTCACCCTTGATATCTACGTCCCAGGCGCCCAAGGGCTGATCGTTGAGGTTCACCCCGATGTTCTGGGCCGGAATGGCGGTCGAAGAGGTGACGGTGATGGTGCCGTTGCCGATAGTCCCCTCGTAGGCGTCCCACACCGGGTTCACGTCGTCATCAAACGTACCGTCATCGTCGGTTTGAGAGTCGTTGTCATCGGGCGAGGTCGGCGTAATGCCGAAGGCAAACTGCTTGCCCACGACATAGATATCGGTCAGGCGGTAGAGGTCAAAGTCAACCCCGCGGTTCGAGCCGCCGATGATATCACCCTTGACGTACATCTCGAAGTTGTTGCCCTTGGTCACGGCAGCACCGTTCGCGCCGAACTTGGCGGTGTAGTACTTGCCGTCCGAGGAAACCGTGACCGGATAGTCGGTGCCGCCGGCGTTCACCACGACGTTGGCAAGATCAGAGGCCGCGGCCGAACCGGACTGGTTCCAACTGATCCACTTCACGGTCACATCTTCGTTGGAGGGCGTGCCGCGAAGGGCGGTGAAGATGTAGCCCTTGGTACCGACCTCCTTGGTTTGGGAGGATCCGGGGTCGTTCACGCCCTTGGCCAAACTGAAGGTCCCAATGGTGAGCGTGGAGTTCATGGTGATCGGGCTCCCTACAATCGGGAGGGTACCGCTCACCGTCGCTGCACCGGCATCCACAGCCACGACGGCCATCTTGGCGATGTCGCCGCCGTCAGAACCGGTAGCTGGACGGTTCACGCCGACCGTGAGCGTCCGGGTCGTGCCGGCCTTGACCGTGAAGGATTCATTCAAGATCGCCTGGTGGTTCGAGTTTAGGGTTTTGGAGAGACCGATTTGCAGGCCATCCTCATCGAGGATGACAACGCCATTGACAGACGAATCCTGCGCTGGCCCCTGCCGTTCCACCGTGACGGAATTCACTTTGACGTCGCCATCCGCCGCTGCCGTCAGTGTGAACTTGGTGGCCGGGATGCGCGCCGCATTTAAGGGAGCGATTGAATCACCCGGCTGCGCGGTCGAGCCCACGGTCAAACCAGTCCCGGTTGGCGGGGGTGGCGGTGTTCCGGGTGGCGGCGGAGGTGGCGGTGGCGGTACGCCAGCCACGAGATTATCGTACTTGGCTCGGCTGATCGAACCGAAGTACCCCGCGGTTGGGGAAACGCCGTTCGCCGCCTGCCACTTTGAGACTGCCGCTCGCGTCAGCGAGCCGAAGTACTTTGTCTCGTTCCCCGGCGACCCCGGGCCGCTCGCGGCGACCTGGAAGCCGGCCGAGTTCAAGTACTGCTGCAAGCACATGACGTCATCCCCGCTCACCCCTTGGGAGAGGCTACGGGTAAACGCGCACTTGCCTGATGGCGCCTGCTGCTTCTTGAGGGCGTTCAGCTCGTCCATCAACTTTGCGATTTGCTGCTCCAGGGTGTGGATGGCACTGTGATCCGCCAACGCCGCAAGCGGCGTGACCGCTGCAACCCCCGCGAGCAACATGACGCTCGAGAGCGAAAGAATGACTCGCGTCGTTCTTCCGCCCGGTATAGGAATAGTATTCATAGGAATAATTACATTACGGTTTCTCGGTGACGGTTAATAATAACCGCAACCGAGAAGTTGATCCACCGCTCTACACGGCATCGACATACACCGTGCAGGCGATGAACGCTACTTAACTGTTAGTTAGCAGTCTACCAGATTTGCTCCATGCCCGTCCCGGCCCACGGTACGCCATCTCAGCCATCGGCTGAGTTTCGACCATTCGTGAAACCGAGGGGGATAGGAAAGAGTAGTATCGAGAAGATGAAGGAAGGATCTTGGTTGTCAAAGTTCTTGCGCCCCTGTCCACTCAATCGTTTCAGCCAGATTCTAAGCTGCTAGGCGCGAATCTCTGAATACTAGCAACCTAAAATCCGGGCTGCAACTTGACTTTTGAGAGAAACATTCTTCTTCGCTTCTCCCAGCCAACCAAAAATCGGGCAATCGGATCAATATAACACGTGCCGTCTCAGTGATACTCTTCCCATTATAGGAGCGCCTTCCGGCCGCGCAATCCATGCGTGTGGATAAGTAGAAAGCAGCAGAAAAACTGCCAGAATCGGCGATATTTCTCTCTCCTCGAGAAACGGCTCTTGCGCCGTGCTTTTCATTATACGGCCGGCGCAGCCGGGCAAGCAAAAGCGGTGTGGATAAGTAAAATTGGCCTAATCTAGGCCACTAGGTTACGGGGGTCCCAAGGGCAGCTGACTGCCCGGGCGCGGCCGCTCGCCGCTACCCTAGTCAAGGCCCTTGCCTTGCCTTCCATTGTTCTGTTCAAGAAGGCAGCGGACCAAGCCCAGCAGTTGGGTCTATTCCTATCGGACATCTATCGGACATATAAAATCCCCATATCTATTGACCTAAAGCCGTCTATCGGACATTTAGTGTCCGATAGAGACATAGGTAGCCCAGCGATTATCTCCAGTTCGGCGGACAAATCCCGTTGCCACGAGGTGCCATAAGTCCCTCCGGATGGTTTTCTCACTGATCTCCGTGTCAAAGAGCTCTCGGAGCTCTTTGATCTGGGCCCTGCCATTTGCCACGAGATGATCAAGAATTCGACGCTGACGGCCATTCATCCGCTGCCCCCCATCTTCCCACCGAGCCATGCGATCATCCGCGCCACGAGACGCGAGATGCTGGAAAATCCATTCATATGTTTCCGAGATGCGCGATGCGTTCTCCGGAGTGATCAAACCGAGGGTGCGAGCCAGAGTGAGGAGTGTTCGGATGCCGGCGCTCGTGGCTGCCAGATGCTCTCGGCGTTCGCGCTGCTGGCGGCCGGTAGAGGCGGGCAGACCCGCAACACCGCTCGTGATCGTGGCGGCGTGGGTGCGCAATGCCTGCTTCAGCGTCGCATCAAAACCATTGGCGGCACTCACGCGCCAGACCGCCTGTGCAGCCGCAATGGCTTTGGCCGCGAGCAGTTCATGTTCGGGGAGGGAGTCCATGATTCGTCCGGTACTGTAACGGGTGATGCCCGGGCCGTCAACTCCATATTCATCCGCGCTACGTGAGCGCGGTATCTGGATAAACACATAACGGACAGGGCGCCCGCTCTTGAGCGGACGCCCTGTCATAGTAAACCTCTCGCATCGCCGGACCTCACTATTTGGCTGCAGCCATTTCGCGCTTGGCGGCCTGACGCGGCCGGACGGGCTTCGCAAAGGAAACCTCCTCGCCCTTCACTTCGACCGTCACCTGGTCGCCCGGCTTGATGCGGCCGGCAATGACCTCCTGGGCCAGGGCGTTCAGGATGTGCGTCTGCACGGCGCGCTTCAAGGGCCGCGCTCCATAGTGGGCATCAAAGCCCCGCTCCACGAGGAACGTCTTCACGCTCAGTGCGAAGGAAAGTTCGATCCCCTTTTGGACCGAGCGCTCGCGAAGCCGCTCCAGCTGCACGTCCACGATCTTCAAGAGCACCTCGCGGGAGAGTGAATTGAAAATGATGACATCATCGATGCGGTTCAGGAACTCGGGACGGAAACTCTTCTCGAGGGTCTTTCGGATTTTATCCTTGAGGTCGGACTCCTCGCGCTCGCGCGTTTCTTCAACCGCCGCAGCAAAGCCCAGCCGCGCCATCTCCTGGACGAATTCGGATCCGATGTTCGACGTCATCACGATGATGGTGTTCTTGAAATTCACCGTGCGACCCTTGGCATCGGTCAGCCGGCCGTTGTCCAGAATCTGCAGGAGGAGGTTGAACACCTCGGGGTGCGCCTTCTCGACCTCGTCAAAGAGGATCACCGAATACGGGCGGTGTTTGATCTTTTCCGTCAACTGGCCGCCCTCCTCGTAGCCGACGTAGCCGGGAGGCGAGCCGATCATCTTGGCCACGGTGTGGCGCTCCATGTACTCGGACATGTCAATGCGGATCAGCGCCTTCTCATCGTTGAAGAGGAACTCGACAAGCGTCTTGGCAAGCTCGGTCTTTCCCACGCCGGTGGGCCCGAGGAAGATGAAAGAGGCAATCGGTCGATCCTCGTCCTGGATGCCGGCCCGGGAGCGCCTGACCGCGTGCGCCACCTTGGAGATGGCCTCGGCCTGGCCAATGACGCGCTTGCCGAGCACCTCCTCGAGGCGCATCAGCTTCTGGGATTCGGCCTCAAGCATGCGGGTGACCGGAATGCCGGTCCAGCGGGCCACGACATGAGCGATATCCTCTTCGGTCACCTCCTCGCGGAGCATCTTGCGCCGGTGTTGGAGTCGCGCCAGCTTCCGCTCGGCCTCGCCGAGCTTCTTTCCGGCCTCGGGAATCCGGCCGTAGCGGATCTCGGCTACCTTCTCAAAGTTGCCCTCGCGCTCGCGGATATCGGATTCTTGCTTCAGCTCGTCGAGGGCCTTCTTCATGGCGCGGATCTCGGTGATGAGATCCTTCTCGCTCTGCCAGCGACTTTCGGCTTTCTTCGCTTTCGCCTTCAGCGTCTCGAGCTTCTTCGCCACGACCCCGAAGCGCGTCTTTGCCGACCGAGCGTCTTCCTTCTTCAGCGTCTCGCGCTCAATCTCCAACGCCGCGATATCGCGGCGCAACGCTTCGAGTTCCTGCGGCATGGAGTCCATGTCGAGACGCAGCGACGAAGCGGCTTCATCCATAAGGTCAACGGCTTTATCCGGCAGGAAGCGGTCGGTGATATAACGCGCCGCAAGCTGCACCGCCGATGCGAGCGCTAAGTCAGAAATCCGGACACCGTGGTGGAGTTCGTACTTGGCCTTCAAGCCGCGGAGGATGGCTACGGCCTCCTCGGGCGATGGCTCCTCGACATACACCGGCTGGAAGCGACGGGCCAGCGCCGGATCCTTTTCGATGTACTTATGGTACTCGCGAAGCGTGGTGGCGCCGATGGCGCGGAGCTCACCGCGGGCCAAGGCCGGTTTCAACATGTTGGAGGCGTCAATCGCCCCTTCGGCCGCCCCCGCACCGACAATGGTGTGGAGCTCGTCAATGAAAATGATGTACTTCCCTTGCTGGCGCTCGAGCTCTTTTAAAACGGCCTTCAGGCGATCCTCAAATTCGCCTCTGTACTTTGTTCCGGCGACGAGCGCCCCGAGGTCGATGTTAATCAATTCTTTCTCTTTCAAGAGCTCGGGAATATCGCCGGCGACGATCCGCTCGGCCAGCCCCTCGACAATCGCGGTCTTCCCCACCCCGGCCTCCCCAATCAACACCGGGTTATTTTTTGTGCGACGGGAAAGCACCTGCATGACGCGGCGGATCTCTCCATCGCGGCCGATCACCGGATCTAACTTCTCCTCGCGAGCAAGCTTGGTGAGGTTTCGCGCGTACTTTTCGAGAACGTTGTACTTCGCCTCCGGCTCGGGGTCGGTGATGCGCTGGGAGCCGCGAAGCTCCTTCAAAACTTTCAGGATGGCCTCGTGGGATACGCCTTGCTCCGAGAGGACATCGCGGGCGCGGGATGGCACCACGGCCAGTGCCAAGAGCAGGTGCTCAACCGAAATAAACTCGTCCTTCAGACCTGCCGCCTCGCGGTGCGCCTGCTCCATGACCCGGCCGAGTTCTTGAGAGAGGTAGAGAGACGCGATGCCACCCCCGCCGGTAAGCCGCGGCAGGCGATCGAGGATGTCCATCAACTTCTCCGAGAATGCGGCAACATCTCGATCGAGCTTTTCGAGCACCGCTTCCACCGTCCCCTCCTCCTGCAGGACGAGTGCGACCAGGATGTGCAGGGGATCAATCTGCTGGTGCGAACGCTCAATGGCAAGGTCGTGGGCTTTCTTGAGCGCCTCCTGGGCTTTGATCGTAAAATTATTAAATGGGGTCATGAGTGCTTGCCTTGGTTAGGACACGTTCGATGGCATTTCTGTTTCCCGGCAGTAGAAGCGGATCTCACGCGGATAGCTACGCGGATTATCGCGGATCCTGACAATGCCTACCCGGTCATTCTGAACGTTAGCGAAGAATCTCTTATCCTCAACGGGAACCTACTACCAGCCAATGTAGCAGAAAATTTTGGAGAAATCAATACCGATACGTCCACCAAAAGATGAAGCATTGGTCGTTGCTCGTGCTACGCGCTCGCAAACCAATGCTTCACTTCCGCTCCTCTACGGTAACCGAGAGCGTCGGCGAGCCGCAGGGAGCTTAGGGGTCGTGCCGGAGGAATTCTTCTAAACTGATCTTGGCTTGCTTAAACGTTTTGGCCAAGGTGGAGCGTTTCATCTCCCCCGAATGATGGGCTACCGAGAAGAGAATTGTCTTGTCGCGCGGATGGGTAAAGTAGTAGTGGCTGCCCTCAATGTGATCCAACCGGTAGCCAGCGTTTTGGAACGTCCGAATCACTTTCCGCGGCTTCAACGCAGGGACGCGGCTCACACGCCCTTACACGGCTATCGCCACTCGTTCGGTCACCGGGCGGCGAAGTTCAGCTCCACGTTCCCGCGGGATAGATTCCCCGCGCTTCTGCAATACCTTCAGGTATCCGCGAATGGCCTCCCGAACCCGTTCGCGGGCTTCGGCCAACGTGTCGCCCTCGGTGATCACGCCGGGGAGTAGGGGGACTGATACGGTATACCCTCCCTCCACCGCAGGTTCAAACAGCACCGTATAGGTGTACACCGTTGACCGGATAGCTCGACCACGGACATTCCGCATCTTCATCCTCATACATCGCATCCTACTGCAGTGGAGAGAAAAATCAACTCTATTTCCGCTCCTCGAGGATCGCCGAGACGGTGAGGGTTTCCTCACCGCGTTGAACCTCGAGGGTCACCGTGTCTCCGACTTTGTATTTCTGGATGAGCGAGGCGAGCGTGCGGCTCGGTTCAATGCGCTCGCCGTTAAATTCAAGGATGATATCCCGCTCCTTGAGCCCGGCTTTCTCAGCCGGGCTGCCCTTCACAACTGCCGGCCCCTCATCGTCGCCGATGAGGAGCGCCCCGTATTCTACGGGTAATTTCTCTTTGGCGGCGAGCTCCGTGGTCACAATCACGTAGCGTATGCCGAGGAAGGGGTAGACAATGCGTCCGGTGGCCTTGACGCTCTCAATGTCGCGCCGGGCTTTGGCAATGGGGATGGCAAAGCCGATGTTCTCGGCCCCTTGGGCCATGGCTACGTTGATGCCAATGACTTCTCCCCGCAAATTCAGGAGCGGGCCGCCGGAGTTGCCGAGGTTGATGGCCGCATCGGTCTGGATCAGCTCGGCCAATTGCTCCGGCCCGCCAGCTCCGCCGCCGGCAACAACATTCCGACGCAGGCCGGAGATGACGCCCACCGATACGGTATTGGAAAACTGGCCCAAGGCATTGCCAATGGCAATGACCGTCTGGCCGATCTCAATCTTCGCTGAGTCGCCCAGCGGAACCGCAACGAGCTTGATCCCCCGCTTGACCTGAATCACCGCCAGATCCTGGACCGGATCCCTGACGATGGTGCTCACGGGGACTTTCGCCCCATCGTTGAAGAGCACGGTATAATCGGCATTCGTATCAGCGACCACGTGCCTATTGGTGAGGATCAACCCGTCTTCGGCCACTACAAAGCCTGTGCCGGCACCAACCTGGCGCTCCTCGGTACCGCGCTGCCGGAACTGGGGTATCTGGAACTGCCCGCCGCCGAAGAACCGCTCCAAGAAGGGATCCCCCTGGAAGGGGTTGATGAAAAATTGCTCAATCACCGGAACGTCCCGGGTGGCGACGATGGACACCACCGCCGGCGAGACGCGCTTGACGACTGAAACCACGAGCTCATCTTGGCGGAGAACGCGTTCAGCAATCTCGGGCCCATTCGGGGATGCCGGGGCTGTGCGCCCAAGAATCCGCTCCACGATTTCGCTCGGCCGGATGCCGATGAGTGCGCTTACGGTGACGAGCGAGACCAGGAGCGAGGTTGCGAGCGAAATGACGAGTACGGTGAGGATCAGCTGGCGAGGACTAAGCTTTTCCATGCGTTTCTATTACTGCTTGAGGCCATAATCGATGTCGCAACAAAAAACAACCGGGTAGGGGGCAATCTCGGCACTCCCTAGCCGACCGCCTCGACGCGACTGACCTCGGGTATGGCTTCCCGCAACAGTTCCTCCACGCCGGCTTTCAGGGTGAGTGAGGAGAGCGGGCAGCCCTGGCAGGTACCCAAGAGCCGCACCGTCACCACGCCGCCTTCAAAACTGACCAACTCGATATTGCCGGCATGTAACGCCAGCATCGGCCGAATGTTTTCGAGAACTTGCTCAATGCGCTCGTTCATGCGAAGAGAAACTCTTTGAACTTCGCCACCAGGAGCATGGCGATAATTCCCCAGGCGATCGAAAAGAGAATCACCGCCCGTCCCTCTTTCTTAAAATCCGGCTCGGAGGCCATAACGAAACCGAGGATGAGGCCGGAGAATACCGGGTTCAAAATGGCGATGATCACGGCCCAGAAGAATAATCGGTTTTTGGCAATCGATGCGCGCTCCATCGCAAGAGTACTGAATCCGCATTGCTACCCCCCGAGCTCGATCTTGAATGTTCCTCCCTCGTGTCCGGTCTCGATTTCGAGGGTCGCCTCCTGGCCCGGCGTGCGCGGCGTTCCGTGTAACCGGCCCAGGTAGTCGGTGAATGTCCTCCCATCATGGCGATCCACGAGAAAGGCGATCGTGAACTTCTCCCCAACTCCGGAAAGGAGCTTCATCCGCCGCAGCACCTCGCGGGGCGGGGTGAGATCGCGAACGATGAACTCTCTTGCACCGAGTTCCTCCGCGAGCTTGCGGTGCTCCGGGATTCCCTGGTGGGAAGATATGGCCACCGGGATCTTGGCGAACGCCGGGTCGGCCTTCATGCGCCGGAGGAGATCAAACCCGCTCATGCGGGGCATGATGATGCCGGTGAACACCACATCCGGAATCTTGCCCGACCGGAGCTCGTCCCACCCCTCCTGGCCATCATGGGCGAGCGAAACCTCAAATCCCTCGCCCCGGAAAAGTTCGGCGTAGAGGTCGAGCGACGGCTGGTCATCGTCAATAATGAGGATCTTTTTCCTGACTGCTCCCTCTGCCATACGCTATAACTCTAGCGAAAAGGGCCGCTTGTGCCAAATGGGGCGCGGGCGCACCTCTGGCGTTTCATCCACCCGCGCCGGCTCGACGCAGGGATGGGACGGCTATAGACCAGACCTCGGTTCCTGGAAACGCTTGACAACAGCGCCCCAATCAACGGCCTTGAAAAAGGCCTCAATGTAGTCAGCCCGCTTGATGCCGTAGTCAAGGGTATAGGCGTGTTCAAAGACATCGAGCACGAGGAGCGGGATCGCGCCGGCCAGGTGCCCCACGTCGTGTTCGTTCACCCAGACGTTGAAAAGCTCTTGCGACTCTGGATCGTGGTAAAGAATGGCCCAGCCAATGCCGCGCATGGCTGCCACGGCCCGGAAGTCCTTTTCCCAGTTTTCGTACGCGCCGTAGATGCGGAGAAGTTCCGACATGAGCGCGGAATCGCTGGCCAGCGCGGTGCTCGCCTTGGTCATGTTTCCGAAATACAACTCATGCAGCCGCATGCCGTTGAACTCCCAGCCAAAGCGCCTCTTGATTTCCGAATGGGCAGGGGTTCCGGCTTTTCCCTCCTTCACCAGTGCATCGAGTTCCTGCACCATCGTGTTGACGTTCTTCACATAGCCCTGGTAAAGGGCAAAGTGATTTTTCAGGAGCTGATCCGAAAACCCCGGCGTGCCAAGGAGGTGATCGTAGGTTTTGGCTTCGTACGTCATATGCTTATGTACATAATGCGAATCGCGCGCTAATCCGCAAATGACGCAAATTGGCGATCGGTATTAGCGTCATTTGCGTATCATTCGCGTATTGGCGTTATGTTTTATGGATAGATTTGTTTCCCTTCCTCATCATAAACGATTATGGCCTGGGTGGGACAGCTCTTCGCTGCAAGAAGCAGCGTTTCATCGTCAATGGTTTGATCCTCCAAGTCCTTCCGCTCGGTCATGTCCGATGATGGCGGCGGTTGCCTGCGGCGCAGCACGGCCTTATTCTGCGGGTCAAGCTCAAAGGTAGAGGGCGCGACCGCCACGCAGCTCGCTGCGCCAATACACAGGTTTCGGTCAACCATGAGCTTGCCAATGCGGAGCGGTTTTTTCTCCGGCAGTTGATTCTCCATCGGAATAGGCGTAGAAATTATGTAGAGAGACCAAAGTCATTGGGAGGTGATCTCTGTGCTCGGCGTTCTTTTCACTCACCCGATCGTCATCGCCGTTGATGTCGTGACCCTCGGACTGCTCACCTGGTTCTGGGTCGGAGGGTGGTCCATTACCGCCAAGATTGCTTCAACGCTGGCCATCCTGCTCTACCTCGGCGCCAACCACTGGCGGCTCTTGAATTGGATCGAGCGGTCAGGCAACAGCGAGTCAGCCGCACCCCAGCTTGCGAGCGGAGCGTATAAACAGCTCTTCCTCTTGGGCACGCTCATTGCTGGTGCACCGCTCTTCCTCATCGCCGGCGCTTGGAGTGTCATCGAGCGCCGAAAGGGTTCCGCCACTCGCCGATCTCGATTGCGGTCCGCTGGAGGCCTGCGTCGGATCATCTGGTTCGTCGTGCTGGGCGCCACCGGCCTCATGTTCGTTGCAACCTTGATCGCCGTAGTGGCCGCGACGGTGATCTCGGGTGAAATCCCCGCCGCATGGTTGGCCGTCGCCATTGGAATGGCCATCCTGATCGCTCTCACCACCAGCCTTGGCATCCGTTGAACGGGCTTATCACCGTGATAAGCCCTTTTCTTTTATCCGTAGTATTTCTCTTTATAGAACCGGATCAGCTGCTCTACTTCGGCGATGATCTCGGGCGAGCCGACTCCGACTTTCAGCTTCCTCTGCACGGCATCAAGGTCAGTCGCGCCTTCCAGTACCGCCTCCTCAATGTCATGATCGGTGATATTGAGCTTGGAATCAACGACCCGCGCTCCTTCCACGATCACGCGCCCGTGCTGTCCGGTGCGGTGAAAGTAATCGTTGGCCGCTTTGCGGAAGGCCTTGTCCGCAAGCACCGAGCAATGAATTTTGCGGTTAGGCAGTCCGCCGAGGCGCACCATAATATCCTGCGGCCTGACCTTCAGTGCTTCGGCAATCGGCATGCCGCCGTTTTCGGTTATCATGACCGAAAACATCGAGGTCGCGGCGATGGCACTGGCGCACCCAAACGTCCGCCATTTCAAATCCTGAATCCGTTCTGTTTCGGGATCAATCCTCAACCACATCTTCATCATGTCCCCGCAGGCCGGGCTCCCCACCATGCCGACAGCGTTATACTGCGCCTCGTCCGGATCCTCGAGCATCAGGTTCCGGGGGTTGAAAAAGTGCTCCTTGACAATGTCGCTGTAATACCACTTTTCTCCGGTAAACTGATTGACCACGTCAATCTGCTCTGGCTTCTCGCCGGCCCGCCCCGTAGCAACCGAG
>CAYIBD010000015.1:0-17736 GCA_964361655.1 uncultured Candidatus Saccharibacteria bacterium | reverse complement strand
GTATCTGCAACGAGATGCTTCCATTATCCACAGCCCTTGATGCGGTACAGAGGCAGGTATATACTCTAGGCATACGATCCCCGTCCCTAGCCTTATCGGCTAATGACGGGATTTTTCTTTACTACTGAGAGCGTATGGATATTCCACCCCAATCAAGGGTTGCAATACTCATTGATGGCTCCAACTTCTATAAGAACTTGGAAAACTTGGGGTTCGAAGATTTGCATTTGTTTGATTACGATCGATTCGTCGATTACCTTACAAAGGGTCGCGAGATTGTTGCAAAGCTTACTACAAAGGAGTTATCAGTAAAGAGGTTGGCAGCACCAAGAGCGAACACATGGTTGCCAGTCAGCAAAGGTTGTTCGCCAGGCTGATATCCTCCGGCTGGGAGATAAAACGAGGGCGGATGTTGAAAAATCCACGGATCGAAACAGCCGCCGGCTTCTTCTTACAAGAAGGCAGATCGGAGGAAGCGATGGAAAGGGACAGGGCAGAGTTGATCCTTAGACTGTGCAACACGTATCGGCCAGTTATCGTCCTTGATCAATCTTCGCCGTTGAGACAGGTTTTGAAAATTTACCGACAGGGGATGCCATTTGTTCCATTTGACCGGCTGCAAATTGTCACCAGTGTATGGAAGGAAAAAGGCATCGATGTGAAAATTGCCTTGGATATAGTCGATTTTGCCTACTCCGGACGCTGTGGGACGATTATACTGGTGAGTAATGATTCTGATCTTTCACCGGCCATTGATAAGGTCGGCGAGATCAACAAATCTCGACACGAGAATAGGAGGGTATTTATCGAATACATTGGTTTCCAAGATGCGTATTCAATTTCCCTCTTACAGCGGTGCGATGCGAAAACGTTACTTTCTAAGACAGAAATAACACCGTTCTTGGCTTCTCAGCAGCGGATACTTTAGCTAGTATGCTCGATATCCACTTCATCCGCGACAATCCAGATGCGCTCAAAGCCGGCCTCAAGAAAAAGGGCGTGGAGTTCGATGTGGATTATCTATTGCACCTTGACGAGAAGCGGCGAGCCAAGATAAAGGAAGTAGATGATTTGCGTGCGGAGCAGAATGTTGCCTCTGAAGCGATCGTGGGTTTAACGGATAAAGCCAAAGAGGCAAAAGTTGCCCAGATGCAATCGCTCAAGGCAAAACTCGGCGATGTTGAATTTGAGCTAAAAGCACTCGAGGCCGAATTCACCGAGCTTATGCAAAAGGTCCCAAACCTGCCGCTCGATGACGTGCCGGCAGGCGGACCAGAAGATAATCGGGTCATTCGGGAAGTGGGGGAGAAGCCGCAGTTCGACTTTAAGCCGCGGGACTACCTCGAGATCGCCGAAGCCCTCGATCTCATTGATATGGAGCGCGCGGCAAAAGTCGCTGGCTCGCGGTTTGGGTATCTGAAGCGCGAGGCGGCCCTGCTCGAGTTTGCCCTCGTTCGTTATGCATTCGATACATTGCTCCCGGAGGGATTCATCCCCATAGTGCCGCCGGTGATGCTCCGGCCCGAGCATTTCCGGGCCATCGGCCGCATCCCGCCCGGCCAAGAGGAGGAGCGCTATTTTCTGCACAGCGACAACCTCTACCTGGCCGGCAGCGCGGAACACACCATTGCCCCCATGCACGCCGGTGAGGTTTTGGATGAGAACGCACTCCCGCTCCGCTACTTTGCCTTCTCGAGTTGCTTCCGCCGCGAGGCCGGCTCCTACGGGAAGGATACCCGCGGCATCCTCCGTGTCCACCAGTTCGACAAAGTTGAGATGTTTTCATTCGTTCGCGCCGAAGACAGCGAGCCGGAGCTCGAGCGCATGGTCGCGTGGCAGGAACGGCTGATGCAGGGGCTCGGGCTCCCGTACCGCGTGGTGCTGATTGCGGCCGGAGACATGGGCTGGCCCGAGGCCAAGCTCTATGACCTTGAGACGTGGCTCCCCGGCGAAGGGACGTACCGCGAGACGCACTCGGCCTCAACCACAACCGATTTCCAGGCCCGGGGCACGAACACGCGCTACCGGACCGCTGGCGGCGAGCTCGCCTTCGCCCACACGCTCAACGCCACGGCCTTTGCCATCGGCCGCACCATCATAGCCATTTTGGAAAATTATCAGCAGGCCGATGGCTCGGTGAAAATTCCCGACGCGCTCCGGCCGCACATGCACGGCATCAGCGAAATCCGAAGATGAGTGATGGCGCGGTGATTCTATCGTCTTTGACTTGTAGTAATATTTTCACGATCGTGAGAATATTACAACAAAACAATGGGCACGCTCTATGAGACCGGCATTTCCGCGGACATGGGTTGAAATTGATGCCGCTGCCCTCCGCCACAATGTGGCGGAGTTTCGCAAGCTCATCGGGCCGAAGGTCTCGCTGATGGCCGTGGTGAAATCCAATGCCTACGGACATGGGCTCGTGCAAGTTGCAAAGCAACTTGCAAGCTACCGGCCACCAGCTCCCAGCAACCAGCTTTGGTTTGGCGTTGACTCCATTGTTGAGGCCTTGCGGTTGCGGCGGGAGGGAATAAAAAATCCGATCCTTGTCCTTGGCTATACGTTGCCGCATCGGCTTCAAGAGGCGGCTCGGCAGCGGATTACCGTAACGGTTTCGCACTTTGAAGGGCTGGCTCTGTTGGCCAAGCTTCACAAGCCCCCGGCTTTTCACCTCAAGCTCGACACTGGCATGCACCGCCAGGGGTTTCAGGAATATGAAATACTGGAACTCATTGCCGCGCTCAAGCGCTATCGCCTGGTGCCGGCCGGCGTCTATTCACACTTTGCTGCGGCTGAAAATAGAAAATTCTCCCAAAAGCAAATCGCGGTCTTTGGGCGCTGCCTAGCTATGCTCCGGCTGGCCGGCATTCGGCCTGGCATCCGGCACCTCGCGGCCACCGGCGGGACGCGCTACTACCCCAAGGCGCATTATGACATGGTGCGCATCGGTCTTGGATTATACGGCTACTTACCGTCACGAGACACGAGATACGTAGCACGCATCAGGGTGCGGCCGGTGATGACGTGGAAGACCATTGTCGGCGAGGTGAAGCAGGTCAAGAAAGGAGAAGGAATCGGCTATGATCTCACCGAGCGATTCCGGCGCGATTCTACGATCGCGATTCTTCCCATTGGCTACTGGCACGGGTTTGATCGCGGGCTTTCCTCGACCGGCGAACTTCTGATTCACGGCCGGAGATGCAAAGTCATGGGCCGGGTTTCGATGGATATGACCTGCGTTGATATCACCGATATCAACGGAAACCCGAAACCCGAAACCCGAAACTCGAAGGTAAGGATTGGTGATGAGGTCGTCATTGTCGGACGGCAGGGGCGGGAATTCATCGGTGCTAATGAGATGGCCGAGAAGATTGGAACAACCGCCTACGAGGTGCTGACGCGGGTGAATCCGCTCATTCGGCGTGTAGTCCGGTAAAAAGAAAGAGCCCTGGCTAGGGGTGCCGAAATCTTGTCAAGTTATCCACAGTGTGGCGTAATTTTTTGATGGCAAAACGTGCTAAAATAAGCCAATGCCGCCGCCCTCGCGCATTGTCTACTCCCCCAAGTCGCAGCCAAGAACGCCGTTTCCGAGGAAGGCCCGCTATACCTTGCTTGCGGTACTGCTGGCCTTTTTAATAAGCGGCGCTCTTGTCTATCTCGCGAGGTTGGATCGGCTCCGCGTAGATCAAGTTGAGCTCCACGGCCTCGTCCAATTGCGCGACGCGGCGGTTGCATCCGCGGTTCGGGAAGCAGTTGGCGGCACCACCTGGGGTTTTGTCCCGCGCGATCACTTCTTCCTTGTATCAGGCGAGGCCATCGAGCATCGGCTTCGAGGAGAGTTCCCCCAGATTCGGAAGATCGATGTCAACAAGCGCTTTCCGGATCGCCTGATCGCGACGATCGAAGAGCGGATGCTCTGGGGGGTGTATTGCGTTGGCGAACTGCCGCGCGTTGCGGCACGGCCTTGCTCCTACCTTGACGAGAACGGCACTGCCTATGAGGAGCTCGCGTATTTCGAGGGTTGGCTCCTGCCCGTTATTTACGGCGCGGCAGCGCCGGAGATAGGTGCTGCGGCTGTTTCCCGAGCAACTATCGAATTCTTCGAGCAGGCGCGCCAAGCGCTCGCCGACGTTGGCGCGTATCCCCTCGGTCTCGTGCTCAGCACCTCAACGCCGACTGACGGCGCGCTCCGGCTCGCCGAAGGATGGCAGCTCTTGGTGGTCATGGACCGGCCGATACCGAGCTGGTTTGACGCGCTCGAGACCCTGCTCGCAGCGGAAATCGGCGCCCGGCGGCAGGAGCTTGAGTATATTGACCTCCGCTTCGGGAACAAGGTGTTTTACAAGTATCGCTGAGCTTTTGGATTTGTCAGGCAAAGAAAAAGGCCGTGGGCTTGACGGTGGTGGGGTTCCCACGGCCTGTCGCACTACCGGCGCGGAGAGGCGCGCCTACCGCTTGCGGGTACGGGCATCTGCTGTTCACTCTCGAGCTGTTTTAGCCACCGGAGCATCTCTGGCGCTGTGGTCAGGCGGTGGAAGCCAAGGCCGAAGCGAATGTAGGCCTTTGGATCAATTTTCGCGAGGCCTTCCAGGACCAGCTCGCCAATCCTCTGGCTAGAGATGCGCTCTTCCGATTTTTCGCGGAGCTGCGACTCGATAGCGGCGGCCATGTCCTCAACCGCCGATATGGCGGGCGAATTCTTGCCGCAGGCGCGCCGTACGGATTCGCGGAGCTTGATCCGGTCAAAGGGTTCATGGCGGCCGTCGCGCTTGGTTACCTCGAGGAGTGTATCCTCGATGTATTCGTACGTCGAGTACCGGCGACCGCAGCCGAGGCAGCGGCGACGTCTGCGGATGTACTCCTTGCAGCTACGGGAGTCAACGACCGCGTCTTGCGCATGACCGCAAAATGGGCACTTCACCCTCCTCACCTCCTTCGACATTCGTACCGTTCGGCATATTCCCTATATCCTCCCCGGCGCTCCCTGTCAATCACGGTTGAGCCGAATTTGGGAGCGGCAGCTGATAGATGAAAATGGATTTTCCGGCGCGGGCCACGGGCCGGAAGGGCTTGAGCCACTCGTAGTCATCCTCGGACCGGCGCTCGAAGCCCTTGACCGTGGTGCCGTAGCCGCCCATCTGAAACGTGGCCGAGATCGCAAACCAGCCGCCGTCAGGCGGATAGCCGCTTGAGGAATGCCAGGGGTTAAACTTCTCGCCGAGGTAGTAGGCCGGGCTTGAGCCGCCGAAATAATCTACCCTAATGTTCTGGATGTTGTTTTGCCCCACAAAGTCGGCCAGGCGCTTTAAGTCCTGGCCCCAGTCATAGTTGGAGTCAACCGCAACCAGGTACCCGTTCTCAACACCGCCGCCGAGTTCGTTATAGTACGAAAGAACGTGGGGGAAGACGGCAATTACGCTTGCGGCCTGCCAGAGAATCAGCGCACCGACGAGGAGATATCGCGGAATGGAGCCGATGTAAATGTCAAAGGCGCGTTTCACCCATTCCCACCACGTCCGTACGTCCTGGCGCGGCCAGGAACGGAGCCAGGAGATCATCTCGCGAGAGACCAGGACGAAGATGAACGGGAAGGTGGGCAATACATGCCGAACGCCAATGTTCAGTGGCGAGGTGATACTGGAGAGCCAGTAAATTGCAACAAAAGCCATGGAGCTGAATTCAATGAAATGGTCCCGAATCCAAAGCAGGATTTTGGCAAGCGACTTTCCCTGCGCTCGCCCTACCCGGCCAAGCGCAAAAGCTAGGGCAATCAACGAGAGGATGTGAAAGGCGAGCGGCTCTTTTAAAAGGTAGAGGATCGGGAAGTAAAGCGGCGCGCCGACGTTTGTAACCTCCCCCAGGAAGTATTGCGTGTTTCCGCCGGCGGCGCGCTGCAAGACCATGAAGAGCCCGAGGAAGTACTGGCCAAGCGGCCGCAGGAAACCGTTTTGGATGAGGGCGAGGTCAAAGTCGACGAAGGTGCGGAAGCGGAACGTGCGGAGGTTATATTCGGCATCAGCCAGGTTCCGCTCCGGCGAATAGTTAAGGATGACCGGCGCATAGACGAGCCAGATGAGGATGACGCCGACAACGACGATCCCTATGACTTTGATAACAAGTTTGCCGAAGAGCCGGATGCGTTCGTGCCAGTGGAGATGCACCTGGCTCACCACCCAAGCCAGGAGCAGGAGGCCGTAGACCGGAACAAGCAGGATCAGTGAGAACTTGAGGAGCTGGGCTACACCAAACGCCAGACCGGCGATAGCGATGTTTTTCGGCGACGGATCGGAGAGAAAGCGGAGGAAAGCGATGATGCCAATGAAAAAGGCAAAGGCCGCGGCAACGTCGGTGGTGACGAAGCGCGAGTGAGCCAGGATGGTTGGCGAAAAAACGAAGAAGGTGAGCGCCAAGAGCGCCACGCGATCGTCAAAGCGCTTCCGAGCCCACGACCAAAAAAACCAGCCAAAGCCGAGGGCCAAGAGCATCATGGGCAGGCGCGTAAGCCGCATGATGCGGTCCGCATCGTTTCCGGATTCGAATAGAAAAATTCGGCCCTGTTCCCATTGGCCGTTTACGTCGTCTTGCCAGCTTGCGGTGTTGGTCGGGAAATAGACCCGGCTAAAGGCAAGCGGCAAGGCGGCCAAGGCCTTAATCAATGGCGGGTGTTCCGGATTCAGTCGGGCGTCCTGGAGAAAGACGTAGCCGTAGCCGGCCGGAATATGGGCTTGCTCGTCCGTGGTCGTCGAGTCGTTCCAGGAGGAGGCGACCATTAGGAGCAGCATCAGCCCGAGGAGCGCAATGGCAATGGGAGTGCGGGTTACGTGCGCTGGCATGGGTCCAGTATACCATGACGGCTGTGGTGGCTCGGATGAGGGAATAGGCGTGGGGCCCCTGGTCGCAGGCCTTTCTCTTGGCTTCGATTTTTGGCTACAATGGAAGCGAACTATGCCGAGCGAAGGAGAGCGCCAACCATTCAATCGTCCGCGGATTTCCAAAGAAGATGCGGAAAAACTTGGCATTCGGCCTGAAGGTGAGCAAGAGGCGTCACCCCCTATAGCGGGCGGGAATGGCGGTGCAGGCGAAACGCAGGGGGAGGAGGCCGGTGCCAAGGAGGGCCCGGCCGAAGGGTCGCCCACCGGCGTAAAAAGCCCTGAACAAGTAAAAGCAGCAAAGTCCGCGAGCCGCGGCCGGACCTTGGCCGGCGCGAGCCGTCGCGGGGAGGCGTACAAGGACGAAAAAGGAGAGTGGGTTTTTGTGGGCGAGGAGCCGACCAAGACCCTTGGGGGTGAAGCAGCCGAGGCGGCCATAGGCGAGGCGCGACCCAGCCAGGAAGGAGAATTTCTCGAACGCGCGCGTGCCGAGATGGAACGCGAGCTTGCCGAGTGGCAGAAGACACGCCAGCCACCACCACCAGCGCCGGGTGCGCCAAGACCTCAACCGCCACCCACTCGCGAGCCCGTCAGGCGCATCCGCCTGCGGCTTTCCTCCGCGGAACGAATCAGAATGCAGACACAAGCGCTCGAGAACGAATTGGGAGAACTCTACGGCCGGCTTACACAGCGGGAAGTGACGACAGCCGAGTCCCCAGAGGATAAGGCCATAGAAGACCAGCTGATCGCTAGGGCCAAACGTCTTGGCCTCAGCGAGTCGGATCTCCGCAATCGCATCATGGGTGAGACCGGCTATCTCCAGATGTGGAAGGCAAAAGAAGCGCCTCAAGCCCCGCCGGCAGGGGCTCGCCGCCGCGAGAGGCCGAGGCCAGCGCCAACTCCCGCTCCAGCGCCTCCTCCCCAAGCGCCCCCCACCGCCCCTGCGGCATCGCCTGACCTTGATTTGGAGACGTGGCAGCAAGAGCAAGCCCAGGCAATCGTGGAGGAAGCAGAAGCCGAGAAACAGAGGCAGATCGCCGGGGAAGCCGCAAGAAAGCAGCGCGAGGTCAATGAGGAATACCGGCGTAAGCGCCAAGCCGAAGAAAAGCGCGCCGAAGAAGCGCTTGATCGCTGGTTACAGGAGCGGAAAGAAGTGCCGCCCTCTGGGCCGCGGCCGCTGGGCGCTGAACTGATTGAAGGAGCGGCTGCAGCGGAGGCACCACCCCCTGCCGCGCCTGAAGCCGCGCCGGTCCCTGGCGCTGCTCCCCGTGATCAAGAACGCGAGCGCTGGGAGCAGGAGCAGGCCGCTAGCGCCGCGGGGCAGGCCGAGGCAGTCCGCCACGCCGCCGAGCGGAGCGAGAAAGAGCTTGGCGAGGCGTACCTCGCCGAGCGTCTCACCCAGGCCCGGGAGGCATTTATCGTGGCCGAGCAGAAATGGGAGAAATACCTTGGGGTGGAGGGGCTGGCTCGCTGGTTTGGCCGCGGCCGGAAGACCCTTGCCCGGGCCGAGTATGAGCGCGCGCTCAAGGACTATGAGGAAGCGCGGGCCGAGCGGGTCGGCGCTGATCTCAAAAGGTTCGTCGCGGAGCAAAACGCGCTCACTGATGACGGAGTTCGTAAGGCGATCGAAGGCAAGAACGTCGCGTGGGAGACGATTACCAAGACCTGGAAGTGGCTCGGCGACCAGAATCTCGAGAAACTGGGGTGGAAACCCGAGGGCCGGTTCGGGCGGTGGGTGGCGAGGAGCGTTAACTTCCGCATGGGCATTGGCCTTGGCTTGATGGGAATTGCGCTTGCTTCAGGCGCGGGTACGTTTGCGGCCATTGGAGCGCTTGGAGCGCGGCGAGCCATGGCCGGTGTGGGCGCGACCGTCTTTACGGCAGAGTGGCTCAAGCGCCGGGCTGAAGTGAGCCGGACAACGGTTCGATATCCGAAGGTCAAAGGCGCGCCGCTCGGCCGGGAGGAGGCCATGCTCGCCGAGATGCCGATCCACGAGGTGGTGGCACTTCTCGGTGTCATGGCGTTTGGACTTCGCATGCAGGGGAAGCGCACCGCCGAATCAGAAGATTACCAGAAGCTCATGGCTCGCTACGAGGCATTGATCGCCGATGAATATAAGCGTGCCGGGAATGCCGAGGAGTACCTGGCCAAGGCCGGATCAAACCTCATGACGAGTTTTGCCAAAGCCCAGGAGCGGAGCAAGAAGAGCCAGGATATCCGCCGCGGGGTAGCCCTAGCGGCTGGGGTTGGGGCCGCAATCGGAGTTGCTCCGGTGCTGAAGCTCCTCTACGGCGCTGGTGAAGCCGCGGCGATAGCGCCAGAAGTAAAGCCGCAGCAGCCCTTCACCGAGGAAGAGCTTCGCGAGCTTGGCGAGAAATTGAGAAGACCTGGACCGATTTCGCCCCAAGAGTGGGATGAGATGTTGCGGCGGAAGCCGAGGTCTGAAATTGAGACCATGGCGAGGACCGCCGGCCTCTCTTTGGATTTGGATGATGTCCAGCTCGTGCAAGATACGCTCGGGCAAAAGCAGATGGAACAACTTGCTCTCGTCGGCGCCCTCGAAGCAGCGCCCGGCGTTGCCTCAAAGTTCCCCGAGGCCTTTGAGTTTACCATCCAGCACGGCGAGGGCCCGCTCCACGAGGCGCGGAAGGCCGTTGCCGTGTACGTTGCGGAGAGCGGCGATCAGAAACTCAAGGGCCTGACCAAAGCGCAGCGGATTTTGGCCGAGGGGAAGGTCTACCGGAGCGTGAAACCAGCGCTGCCGACAAGCTGGCAGGCCGGGGTGAAGGTTTCCATCCCGCGAAGCGCGGTGGAGTCAGCGCTGGCCGAAGTTTCCAAGCAGTCGCCGGCCGAGGTGCGGGTGCTCGACAAGAACTTTGCGCCCTTTGTCGAAAAGGTTAAGTGGTCGCGCTATGCCGTACGCATGTTTGATGACGGCAGTATTGTCCGGCCCTGGGATTGGGATGAGGGCGTTCGCCATGTGGCCAAAGCGACGAAGGGGATAGGGCGAGAGGTGGCAAGCTACCTTCCGGTCGGCGTGGCGTCGCGGGAAGCCGGCCTCGGCGCTTGGACGCGCCTGGCGGCACCGAGTGCGGAGATGGTATATACAACCGGCAGCGGGGCTGATGAGCCCGGGGTGGTAAAAATTCTCGAATCGTCCGGTGACGTATCCGAGCCAGCACCGTCATCCGCAGCGAGAGAGATCGCCGAAAGAGCGGCGGGAGAGTACGAAGCGGCGTTGAGTCAGGCAACCGAGCGCGTGGCGCGAGAGGTTGCCTCCTTGAGCCCCGAGGAATACCGCTCGCTCCGGGAACTGCGGATGTTCGAGTTTCTCCAAAAGGCGCAGCCCTCCGAGCGGTTGAGTAAAGAGACCGCGGCGGTACTGCGCGAAGTCCGCTTCCGCGAGAAGCTTGCTGAAATCATCAAAGGACTGCCGGCCGAGGGGCGTGAGGAAGCGCTCGGGCTCAAGGTCGAAACATTCCTCCGCCGCTATACGTTGGCACAGCCATAAGATCACATCAAACGTCGCTTCGAATCATTACCCGTTTCATTAGCGGATTATGGACCAACAGCAACTCCTCGATGCCGACATCATCGCTGAACTCGGTATCGCATCATTGCCCGATGATAAGAAAGCCGCACTCCTCGCTTCCATGGTCGATCTCATCCAGAAGCGGGTGACGGCTCGGCTCATCGAAGGCCTCTCGGAAGCCGAGCTTGGCGAGTTTACCAAGATTGCAGAATCGCAAGACGGCGAGGCGCTCGCTGCCTTTGCCGCGGCCCGAGGCAAAAACCTCCAGGATATCACGGTGGAGGAGACAGCCAAGGTAAAGGGGGAGCTCATCGAACGCGCCAAGGGGATCTCGTAGGGGTACCTCATTCCAAAGAAGAGTTATCCGATCTTAGCATAAAAAGCCGATTTTTGAAGCGGCTTTTTATGTGTGTAAAATACTATTGACATATTGTCAATGAGGGTATATAATGTAATCACGCTAGGACGGCACCTTGACCCCTCAAGTGCAACACCCTGAATGGTAACATTTAACCCGGCTTCTAAGTCGAAGGGTGAGGAAAACGCAAGTAGCACCGGCGTTTCCCCCGCCCTTTGACAGGCGGTGAGTGCATATTCTGTAGCCGTTGTGGCTGCGGAAGTGTTGCACTTCAAAGTACAAACCGCGAAACCGGGGGGAAGCCATGCACAAATTGGTAGCGGTTGTGGTGGTGGTATTGTTGGCCTGCGCGGTGGCGCCGGTGGCGGCGCTCGCCCAGACCCAGCTCGACCGGATCGAGGCGGGATTGGACCGTCTCGTCGGCGTTCTCACGGCTCAGGCCGAAGGCCAGCGGGCCCAGGCCTCGAAGGCTGAGGATGAGCGCACGAAGGCGCTCGAAACCGAGGTCGCCCACCTCAAGGTTAAGCTCTCTGCTGTATCCGTGGATGTCGGCATCCACGGCCAGCGGATCGGCACCCTCGAGGCAAGCGTCCTCGAAAACGGCGACGCCATCCGCGCGAACGCGCGGAACATCTCCGAGGTTGCAAAGTCCCTCGACGATCGGGTCCGGCGCCTCGCCCAGCAGGTCGCTGGCCAGGCCAAGATTGGCGAGCGGATCGCTATCATGGAGGTCAAGCAGGGCTATAAGCACACCCTGCGGGCCTTCATGGTCACCGGATTCCCGGTGGCCAAGCTCGACGCTAAGGGCGAGTTCATCGCCTGCGCCGAGACCAGCGACCGGATGCTGGCTGGGCTTTTAGATGCCATCCGGGACGGCAAGCGCGGCGCGACACTGAAGTCGTACGGCTTTGCCGACGAGCGGCCCTTCAAGGGCCCTGACGGCAAGATCCTGCCCGACAGCGCGGGCTTAAATAAGCAGTGCGCCCAGCTCCGCGCCGAAGCCGTGGCTGCCTACCTTAAGGAGGCCACTGGTCGGGACGTGGAGGCCCAGGGCTTTGGCCCCACTGACCAGTTCGGGCCGGTGGATGTGAACCGGCGCGTGGTCGTGGAGGTTGACCTGTCCACGATCCAGACCGCCCAGGCCCCGGCCCAACCGCCGGCCGGCCAGCAGCCGAGCCAGGCGCCCCAGACGCCGGCTGGGCCGCCGGTGCAGGTGCCCAAGACCAAGACGCAGTAGGCGCGCGAACCAAAAGGGGATTCGGACAGAGAAGCTGTCCGGGTCCCCTGTTTTTGTTTTCCCGATCCGCTGCCTGCGATGAGGGGAGCAGCTATGGTATAGTAGAACCGTATGGCCGAGGCACAACCCGAAAAATCGGCGCAAGAAGAAATCGCAGATCTCGAGCGGCTGCTTGAAGCAAAGAAACAGTCCCTCGCCGCCGAGGGCAAAGCCGCAACCGAGCGGGAGGCATTTAGAGAAACGTTCCGCGAGACCTACGGCGAGCATTTCCAGCCCAAGGTCATCCTGCCGCAGCCGGTATCCGGCGAGCTCCCGCACGTTCCGCCGGCAGCACAGGATGAGTTGAACCAGCACGCCCAAGCCCTGAAAGCCCAGGAGCGCGAGGAGCAGTTGGAGGCGCTGATTGCGCTTGCGTTCTCCAAAGGCATCCGCCAAGCTGCGGATGTCGCGCGCCAGGCCACGCCCTGGCTTATGGACGAGCTCCATGACCGCCTGCAAGACCGCTACTACGATCAATTGATCCAATCGCGTAAGCTTCGAGCCATGTAGCACTGCCTCGCCTCGTGTTGTTCGCGAACTTCGCCCTCTACCTCTACACGTTCTCGGTCCTGCTTCTCATCGGAGCCGCGATCGTTTTCGTTTTCGTGCGTCGCTTCCGCCGGCGCGACGAGGTGTGGCGGTCGCTGAACTTGCGCCTGCTCCAAATTGCGCTCCCGCGTCCAACGGTGCCGGAGCAGGGGATGGCGCTGGAGCAACTCCGCGACGCGATCAGCGCCATGGAAAAGGTCTACGCCGGGCTCCAGGCCGTTCGCGAATCGCGAATCCGTGCCCTCCTCCATGGCAAGCCGAGTTTTGCGCTCGAGCTCACCGTTCCCCACGTCGGCGAGGAGATTTCGTTCTACGTCGCCGTCCCGCGGCGGCTGGCCGACTCGGTGACCAAGATCGTTGAGGGCGTGTTCCCGGAAGCCAAGGTTGAAGCCGTGGAGGATTACAACATCTTCAATCCCGACGGCGAGAGCCGGGCGGCAAACCTGAAGCTCAAGCGTTCCTCAACCCTGCCGCTGCGAACCTACCGCGCGCTTGAAACCGACCCCATGCGCGAAATTGCCAATGCCTTTTCCAAATTGCAGAAGGTCGGCGAGGGTGCTTCACTCCAAGTCATTGCCCGGCCGGCCGGGAAGGAATGGTCCAAGCGAATGATGGGGCACGCCAAGCAGGTCTACCTCGGCCGGGAAACGGCCGTACCCAAGGGTATTGTCAGGGAGGGGATTGGCATCGTGGGCGAGATTGTCAAAACCAAGCCCAAGCCGCCGGAGAAGGAGGCCGAGGAGAAGGCGGCCGAACGGCGTCTCTCCCCCAAGGAGGAAGAACAGGTGCGGCTGATCGAAGCCAAAGGGTCCCGCCCGCTCTTTGAATCAAACATTCGCATCGTTGCCTCGGCGCAAACCGCCGCCCGGGCCGAGGAGATATTGCACGGCATTGCCGGTGCTTTCCTGCAGTTCCGCGATCCGACCCTGAACGAGTTTGATATCGAGGCCGTGAGCGGGCGGCGCCTCGCGCGAACGCTCTACCAGTTCTCCTTCCGCATCTTTGATCCGGGTTCGAGCATGGTGCTCTCCTCGGAGGAGCTCACCGGTATCTACCACTTCCCGAACGTTCCCATCGAGACGCCGAAACTGAAGGTGGTGAAGGCGCGCGAAGCGCCACCGCCGCCGAACCTGCCGGAAGAGGGGACGCTCATCGGCGCCTCGATCTTCCGCGGTGAGACCCGCGAGGTGCGGCTGACGGTTGACGACCGGCGGCGGCACCTCTACCTCGTGGGGCAGACCGGAACCGGCAAGAGCGCGTTGATGACCGAGATGATCCGGCAGGATATCCTTGGGGGCAACGGGCTTTGCTTCATTGATCCCCATGGCGATATTGTCGAACAGGTGCTGGGCTACGTCCCGGAGGCGCGCCTGGAAGAGGTCATCTACTTTAACCCCGGCGACATTGAGCGGCCCCTCGGCTTGAACATGCTCGAGTACGACCCGCGCTTTCCGGAGCAAAAGACCTTGGTGGTGAACGAGCTTTTTGCAATTTTCCAGAAACTCTACGGCGCGGTGCCGGAGGCCCTGGGGCCGATGTTCGAGCAATACTTCCGGAATTCAGCCCTCCTGGTCATGGACGATCCGGCTTCCGGGAATACGCTTTTGGAGATTGAGCGCGTGTTCGCGGATAAGGCCTTCCGCGATCTCAAGCTCTCGCGCTCGCAAAATGTCGTGGTGAAGAGCTTTTGGCGGGATATTGCCGAGAAGGCCGGGGGCGAGGCCTCGCTCGCCAACATGGTGCCCTACATCACCTCCAAGTTCGATGCCTTCCTCGCCAACGAAATCATGCGGCCCATCATTGCCCAGGAGCGTTCGGCCTTCAATTTCCGCGAGGTCATGGATGCGGGCAAGATCCTCTTGATCAATCTTTCCAAGGGGCGCCTGGGCGAGTTGAATTCGGCGCTCATCGGCCTCATCATGGTCGGTAAAATCCTGTTGGCGGCTCTCTCGCGGACCGATACCACCGAGCCGGAGCGCCGCGATTTTTACCTCTACATTGACGAATTCCAGAACGTGACCACCCGCTCCATCGCCACGATTTTGTCCGAAGCCCGGAAGTACCGCCTGAACCTCATCATGGCCCACCAGTTCCTGGGCCAGCTCGAAGAGGAGATCAAGAAGGCGGTCTTCGGGAATGCCGGCTCCATGGTGGCGTTCCGCATCGGGACCGAGGATGCCGAGTTCATGGCCCAGCAGTTCCAGCCCGTGTTTGGGCAGCAGGATCTGATCAACATCGACAACTTCAATGCCTACGTAAAGCTGTTGATCCGAGGGCAAACCTCGCAACCGTTCAACATCCGTACCTACCCGCCGGCAACGTCTGATCATGCCATGGCCGAGCGCATCAAGGAGTTCTCGCGCCTCACCTATGGCCGGAGGAGGGAGGAGATTGAAGAGGAGATTCAGATGCGGTATCAGAATCGTTGATGTCCCTTATGCTATATGCTCAAGCGGATTGACCTCATCGCAAGTCTCGTTATCGGTGAGGCCGCAGCGCTCCTAATGCTGGCCATCAGCCAGAATCTCGCACTGCCGCGTGGCCCGACCTCGCTCCTGCCGTGGCTGCCGTTTACGTTTCCGCTCTTTACGCTTGCGGTCATGGCTGCGGGCGCGGTTCTCGGGCGGCGGCTCGCCGTGGCCTACCAGTTCTCAAAGTTCCTCCTCGTGGGCGGCCTCAATTTCCTGATTGACCTCGGCGTGCTGAACCTCTTGATCGCCGCCACCGCTATCAGCGCCGGCTTCTACGCCGATGTCTTCAAGGCCGCCGCCTTCCTCGTGGCCGTGTCTTCGAGCTTTCTCTGGAACAAGTTTTGGACCTTTCGCTCGCTCTCCACCGAGCACGCTGGCCTCCAGTTCGTCGAATTTTTTGTGGTGAGCGCCGTGGGGCTCGCCATCAATGTCTCGACCTTCGCGCTCATGAACGACGCCCTCGGCCCCAAGTTCGGCATCCCCGCCGTTGCCTGGGCGAGTGTTTCCGCCGGCGGGGCCGCAGCGGTCGGTCTCCTCTGGAACTTCCTGGGGTATAAGCTTGTCGTATTCCGGAAATAGGGCCTATAGAAGGGGCTCCATGAGTGTGGTAGTGATACGCTATGGCGTACCAAGTTTTATATCGGAAATACCGGCCCCGCGACTTCTCCCAAGTCGTGGGGCAGGACCATATCGTCTCGGTCATCCGCCGCCAGCTTGAGACCGGCCGGGTGGCCCACGCCTATCTATTTTCCGGGCCGCGGGGCATCGGCAAGACCACCGTTGCTCGCCTTATCGCCAAGGCAAGCAATTGTACGAGCGCCACCGGCCGCCCGTGCAACGCCTGCCCCTCCTGCGACGTTTTCAACCGCGGGCAGGCCTTGAACTTGATCGAAATTGACGCCGCTTCCAACCGCGGCATTGACGATATCCGGGAACTCCGCGAGGCCGTGCGCTTTGCGCCGGCTGGCGGCGGCACCAAGGTCTATATCATTGACGAGGTGCACCAGCTTTCAAAGGACGCCTTCAACGCGTTGTTGAAAACCCTCGAGGAGCCGCCGGGCCACGTGGTATTTGTCTTGGCCACCACCGAACTCGACAAGGTGCCGCAGACCATTGTCTCGCGCACCCAGCACTTTGATTTTCGCCGGCCGCTAAAAGAGGTCATTGCCAAGCGCCTGGCCGCCATTGCCAAAGGGGAGGGGGTAGCGCTCGAACCCACGGCCGCGGATGCCATCGCCTTTGCCGCCGAAGGTTCGGTGCGCGATGGGGAGAGCATGCTCGGCAAGATCATGGCCGTGGAGGATAAGACCATCACCCAAGCCGAGGTTGAGGAGATCCTCGGCATTCCGCCGGCCGAAGCGTTGAAGCAGCTCTTCGAGATGATCGGCAAAAAAGAGTTGGCTCCGGCCATTGAGCTGGTCAACCGCCTCTACCACGACGGCTACGAAATGGAATATCTGACCAAAATGCTCATTGGATATTTCCGTGACGCGCTCCTGGCGAAGACCGCGCCCCAAGCTGCGACCGCAAGCGAGTTTACTGGCGATCTTGTCGCATTCTCGGCTGATGCCATTGCCGATGCGATCGTGGAGTTGATCGAGGCGCTCGCCCAAAGCCGCCGCTCACCGATTCCACAATTACCGCTTGAGCTTGCCATCATTTCGATCATCAGCGCCGGGTCCGGCGGGTAACGTCATTGCGAGCCGAGCGAAGCAATCCCGCCGGCAATGACCTTCAAAAACGGCCCAAAATGGGCCCTTTTTGACTGTGGTTTCTCCAGCATTTATGGGATTTCTGGGCAGCACCTTCGGAATGTATAGGAACAACCTGTATTTTTTTGCATCGAAAAAAGAAAATCGTCAAGTAGCTATTGACATAGTTTTAATATGGATGTATAATATATGCATACGGTGGAAGGCTGGAATTTTGAAAAACCAATTGGATCAGCGGTGAGGGAGAGCACCTGCGGCCATATGTTATTGAAATCACGCGCGGCCGGGCTCTTGCCCGGCCGCGTATTGTATATCCTGAGCGGAGCGAAGCGGAGTCGAAGGATTACCTTCGGGATTCTTCTTGAGACCATGAGTCAATCGGGATTCACGGCCTCAAGGCAGGTTCCTTGATTCCACCCGTGAGCCCCATCGCGTCAAACGCGAGAGGGGCGAGGAGGGAAAAAATGAATCGAATGACAGGAATACTCCTGGTGATCGGTGTCGCCATGGGGGCGATCGTCGGGGGCCTCGTCGGCATGTTCATTGCGCCGGCGCAGGCAATCATCTTCTATCCCCATGGCGTCTCTGTCACGGGCGCCTTCTGGGGGACCGCTGGACTCGGGATGGTGTGCGGAGGGGTGTACGTGGTGTGGTACACCCGGAAGCGCCGACTACCGCTCTAGCGGACTAGCACCCCCCGTGTCCGTGGGATAAAACGGCGGCGCTTCGGGGAGTGGCGCAAGCAGTATCACTCCCCACCTTATCCGAGTCCGCCAACCCATGATTCATGATTCAAGATGCATGATTCACGGACGTGGCGGGTTCAGAGGAGGGAAAGTTCGTTGGAAACGATAAAGTTCGTTGCAAACCAACTAGAGCGCTTCACGCAGCTGATCCGGCGTTATCCGGATGTCGCGGAGGATGCCGTGGAGCGTACCGCGCGGGATATCTCCGGGATGCACGGCG
>CAYIBD010000014.1:8708-17758 GCA_964361655.1 uncultured Candidatus Saccharibacteria bacterium | reverse complement strand
GCCTTCTCCGCGGTGTAGACCATGGCATCCGCGGCGTTCTTGGCTTCCACCACCTCGCGCCTTTTTTTGTCTTCGGCCGCGTGCATCTCGGCGTCCTTTTTCATCCGCTCGATTTCCTCCTTGGAAAGCCCGGTTGAGGCCTCGATCCTGACCGACTGCTCCTTAGCGGTGGCCTTGTCTTTGGCTTTGACCGACAAAACGCCGTTGGCATCAATGTCAAAGGTGACCTCGACCTGCGGCATGCCGCGCGGCGCGGGCGGGATGCCGTCCAGAATGAAGCGAGCCAGCGTCTTGTTATCCCCCGCCATTTCGCGTTCGCCCTGCAAAACATGGACTTCCACCGAAGTCTGGGCATCGGCTGCGGTTGAGAAAATCTGGGTCTTGGCCGTGGGGATGGTGGTATTGCGCTCAATAAGACGGGTCATCACTCCGCCTAAAGTCTCAATGCCCAAGCTCAAAGGCGTGACATCGAGCAGTAGCACGTCTTTCACGTCGCCCTGTAAAATTCCGGCCTGCACCGCAGCACCCACCGCCACCACCTCGTCTGGGTTGATGGACTTATTCGGCTCCCTGCCGAAAAGTTTTTTCACCGCCTCGACCATGGCCGGCATTCTGGTCTGGCCGCCGACCAGTATGACTTCGTCAATGTCCGACAGTTGGAAACCCGAATCCTTGACGACCTGTCTCGTAATTTGAATGGAGCGATCAATCATGTCGCCGACCAGTTCCTCCAACCTGGCCCGCGAGAACTTCATCACCAGGTGCTTGGGGCCGGCGGCATCCGAGGTGACGAAGGGGATGTTGAGCTCGGTCTCCACGGTGGTGGAAAGCTCGTGCTTGGCTTTTTCCGCAGCTTCCTTCAGGCGCTGGAGCGCCAGGGTGTCCTTGGAAAGGTCAATCCCCTGGTCTTTCTTGAATTCGTTCGAAATCCACTTGATGATCTTCTGGTCAAAATCGTCTCCGCCAAGATGGGTGTCCCCGCCCACGGCCTTGACCTCGACTGTATCGGCGGTAACTTCGAGCACCGAGAGATCAAACGTTCCGCCGCCAAAATCATAGACCACGATTTGCTCGTCCTTTTTCTTGTTGAATCCGTAGGCCAGAGCCGCGGCCGTGGGCTCGTTCAAGATCCGGCGCACCTTGAATCCGGCGATCTCGCCTGCGGCCTGGGTGGCTTTTCGCTGCGAGTCGTCAAAATAGGCCGGGACAGTGATCACCGCCTCTTCGATTTTTTGTCCGATTTTTTCTTCGGCATCCTGCTTGAGTTTCTGCAGCATCATGGCCGAGATTTCTTCGGGCCGAAGCCATTTTTCGCCCATTTTCACCTCCACCCCGCCATTGGCCGATTCCTTCATCTCATAGGGCAGCCATTCCTTGTCGCGCTTGACTTCCTGATCGCTAAATTTGCGGCCGATGAGCCGCTTGATGGAGAATAGGGTGTTCTTGGGGTTGGTCACCGCCTGGCGCTTGGCCAGGAGTCCGACCAGGCGTTCGCCAGCTTTGGAAATGGCGACCATGGAGGGCGTGGTGCGGTTGCCCTCCTTGTTTTCGAGCACGCTCGGCTCGCCGCCTTCGATAACGGCCATGGCCGAATTGGTGGTGCCAAGATCAATGCCGAGGATTTTTGACATAGTTGAGATTATCTAGTAATATTACAACAAGGGGGTGGTAGGAATGGAAACGGGCACGATTGAAGCAAAAGTTCGTTCAGTTTTCGCGGAAACCCTGTGTAACGACGAGTGGCTGACCATGCCTGGGAACTCCACTCTCGAACAGGCTGGCGTGGAGTCACTCGAGCAGATGGAGGTTATCATTGCCCTCGAGGTTGCTTTCGGGCTTGAGCTCCCGGACACGGAGGCGCTGGAGAACGTCACGAGTGTTGATGGCGCCGTCGCCTTCGTCTGTCAGAAGCTTGGTGAGCGTGGAGCTCGGGCGGTCTCCGAAGCTGCCTGATCGTTCCCATGGGGGTTCATTTCGCTCGTGGCGCCCGGATTATCCGAGGCGCCTTTTTTTGTTCGTTGTGCTGTGGTATCACTACTCGACCTTTTTCCATTTCACTCTCGCGATCTTCACCCGTGCCGGCCGGAGCACTTTGCCGTTCAGAAGGTACCCCTTCTGGAGTTCTTCGACCACCGTGCCGGGTGCGGCATCGGATTCAACTTCGCCGAGCGATTCGTGCACAGCCGGATCGAATGTCTGACCCTTTGACTGCACTGTTTCCAGACCCCTGCGCCGCAAAATATCCTCGAGTTGCGAGCGGATGAGGACGATTCCCCGCTCAACGTCTTTCGGCATCTGATGCTGGAGCGCTAAATCGAAGCTGTCTAATACCTGCACCACCTCGGCAATCACCCCTTCGGCCGCAAACTTGGCAAGTTCCTCGAAGCGCTTAGCCTCATCCCTCTTGTAGTTAATGAGCTCGGCCTTGGCCCGCTGCCAACCGTCGAGGTACTCCCTCCGTTCCTCACGGCACGTTTTCAGCTCCTCGCGGAGTTTCTTCAGGCGCGCGCTTGCGTCTTCGCCCCCCAACTCCTCATCGGGGATCATTTCAACATCCTGATTTTCCTGTTTTCCCGTCATCGCGCACTCCTACGAATTACGAATTTTTGTCGAATTACGAATGCGGCGTTTGCCATTCGTAACTTGCAGGTTTCAGAACCTCTCGGAAATGCCGCAGGATGGCCAAGTTATGCTGGTAGTCCATGCGCTTGGGGCCGACGAGCGCAATCAAACTCTCCTTGCCAAAGGGAGTGGCCAGGGAAGAGACGATCATGCCGTAGCGCCGCGCCTCGCGGATGGGGTTCTCGCTCCCGATGAAGGTCTGCGGCTCGGCGTAATCCTCCGGGTCGAAGTACCGTACGACCGCTTCCTCAATGTGATCCACCAGAGCGCTGAATTCGTGCATAAGATCAAGATCGCCGAATTCCGGTTCCTGCATCACGGCCTGGAGGCCGGATTTATAAAAGAGGTCCTCCTCAGGAAAGCCGGCTAAGGCCAGGTTTCGGGTCAGGTGGGCCATGAGGCGGCTTGACTGCTTGGCAAACTCGAGCGCATCGGTACAGCCGCGGAGGGCCGCCAGCTCCCGTTCTTCCCGATCGGTGAGGCCGTCAGCGTCGCCAAGGTGCGCGATGAAATAGCGGTAGCCCTTATCCGTGGGCAGGCGGCCGGCCGAGGTGTGGGGTTGGGCCAGGTAGCCGGCCTGATCCAGCGCCATGAGCTCGTTCCGGACGGTGGCCGGGCTATAGGCCAGCCGGTATTTCCGCACCAAATCAGCAGAGGCCACTGGTTCGGCCGTGGCCACGTAATCGCGGATAACCGCATTGAGTATGGACTTTTGCCGCTCGGTGAGTTCGGTCGGCATAGGGTATACCCATTCTAGGGCGATTAGCACTCTCCTGTCAAGAGTGCTAACAAGTCTTTCGGCTGCCTTGTTAAGAGATCGTAATGCTGCTGTCTCTACTTTGCGATGTTAGTCAACCAGAAGCAATCGTCATGGGGCCTCCGGCATAGTTGTACTATAGCCGCGATCGCGGCTATAGTACAACTAATGGCTAAGATGGGGAATCTCGTGAGGGGTATATTCCTGGCCCTTCTCGCCGGTGGGGCTATTGCTCTCGTCTTATCTTCTCCTGGTGGCGCAAAGAAACTACTGAAGGCAGTCGGCTACGAATTGAAGCGAGCCGAAGACAGGAAACGCTTCTTTTGGACGATAGCCTATTTGCGGCGAAAGAAGTACATTGACCACCGAATTGAAAAAGACGGCACAACGACCATCACGCTTACGGAGGGTGGCCGGCGGCGCGCTCTCCGGTACAAACTTGACGACCTTTCTCTCTCCCGTCCGAAATCGTGGGATGGTAAATGGCGCATCATTGCATTCGACATTCCAGAGAAAAAGAAAGCCGGGCGCGATGCCCTGCGTGGAAAGATGAAAGAGCTAGGGCTGATCCAGCTCCAAAAAAGTCTCTGGGCCTGGCCGTATGAATGTCGGGATGAAATTGATTTCATTGCCGAAGTGTTTGAAATTGGGCATTACGTTCACTACCTGGTTGTCGAATCCATCACCTCTGAGAACTTTCTCAAATATAAATTCAGGCTTGCGTAGTACCAGGGGGGAGAAATAGTCAGGGAGAGAAATGGTCAGAGATTGGCCAGGGATTAGCCCTACATCCAGAGTTGTACTATGGACGCGATCGCGTTCTATGTACTACAACCATCCAGCCCTCTTTACCAACCCTCTTTACCCTACCCTCCTTCGTTTTGCTCCGCGTGAGCGATCTATATCCCCGACAACGGGGGTTGGCAAAGCAAAAAAGAGCGCCCGTCGGCTGACGGGCGCATGGATTGGCCTCCATCCGGACCGGCTATACGAGCGCTTGTTCCTCTTGAGGCGCTTCATGCCGCTCCGCGGCTTTTCGATATTGCGGCGGCGGAGATGGCGGGGTTGAAGATGGCCTGGCAAGCCCTGTGGCGCGGAGAATGTCGCGGCGCGTGCGGCTGTAACGCGGCGGGTGCATGAGGAAGATTATTGGCCAATCTGCAGCTGTCGCGATGCGGCTTGCGATAGCAGGTGGCAATCCGATTTCACTGGCCGCTGGTTTCCACACGGCCGAATTATAGTGCAATCCGGTAAGCCACCGGGCTACTGCAGTGATAGGACAGTTGCCATCAGTCGTTCTAATCGACAGGTAAGTCGCTTTCCTCTAGGTAAAGGGCGCAGTGGCTAGGTGCTGAAAGAACTCTTCCTCGGTCATGCGCGACTCCTCCTTTCGTAGTTGTTCTCCCTTTCCCGATAGGTCATGCCCGACTGACCTTTAGTTGCGGTCAAGGGTGCTTTATGGTTTTTCGAAGTCCTGATATGATAGTATTACGACTAGCCCAAACATGCAAACCCTGAAGACCAAAACCCTGGTCTGGCACCATTTCCAGAGGCCGTCGCCGGCGGACTTAAAGTGGCTGGAGCGGCATTTCGGCTTCCACGGGCTCGTGCTGGAAGAGCTTACCCGGCCGACCGCCCGGCCCCGGGTGGATAACTTTGATGGCTACCTCTATCTCGTGCTCCACTTCCCTATTTTCGAGACGCAAGAGCGGAAAACTCATCCCCGCGAAGTTGACTTTATCATAACCAAAAAAGAGCTGATCAGCGTGGCCTATGAGCCGGTGCCGCCCTTGGAGGACTTCTTTAAGAAATGCTCCACGGAAAAATCGTGCGAAGACCTCTTTGCCTCCAAAACCCCGGCCCATCTCTTTTATCACATCGTCCATGGCCTCTATGCCGTTGCTCTTCGCGAGCTTGATCATATCCAGGAAAACATCAACCGCATTGAGGAGGAAATTTTCTCCGGCCGGGAGCGCGAGGTAGTGGAGGAGCTTTCCATTGTGCGTCGCGACATCATTGATTTCCGCCGCGCCATCAAGCCGCAGCTGATGACTTTGGAATCGCTGCTCGAGCATGGCGTGGTCATGTTCGGCCCGGCCTTAAAGCCGTTCTTCCTGGGGCTGGTCGGCGAATTCACCAAGGTCTGGGATCTCCTTGAAAACAATAAAGAGGCGCTTGACGCCCTCTACGATAACAACGCCACCCTCCTTTCCGTCAAACAAAATGACGTCATGAAGGTGCTTACTATCATGGCCTTCACCACCTTCCCCCTTGTGCTCTTTGCCCAGCTTTTTGGCATGAATACTCTTGCCACGCCCATTGTCGGCTCGCCCAACGACTTTTGGATTATTGTCGGCATCATGGTCGCGGCTACGCTCGGAATGTTCATGTTTTTCAAGAGCAAGAAATGGCTATGAGCTTTACGAATTACGAATCAGTACGAATGCACGAATTCATATGAACCCATTGGCGTTCGCAATCATCGGCGCGATCTCGTTCGGCTTGTGGACTGTCTTCCATAAGTTAGCTTCGCCATACATCAACCAAGTTTTCGGGGCGATTATCGTTTCTGCTTCCGCGGTAGTGGCTGGTTTGATCGTCTTGCTCCCGCGGTTGAAGCAGACCGAGCTTTTTACTGATTACCGCGGAATACTGTTTGTCATTTTAGCCGGCATTCTTGCATTTTTCATTGATTTCTTTGCCCTCAAAGCTTATTCTGCGGGTCTACCGCTCACCACGGGTGGGCCGATTATCATTGGTGGCAGCATTGCGGTAGCATCACTTATCGGTATTCTTCTCGGCGACCCCCTCTCTCCTTTGAAAGTAGCCGCATTGCTTCTGCTTACTGCCGGCGCAGCTCTCCTGGTTTACGTTGGCTGATACAGATGGTTAAACTGTTTAATTATCTTACCAGGAGGAAAGAATTATTCCGGCCCTTGAGAAAGGGCCGAGTTGGTCTTTACACTTGCGGGCCGACGGTCTATAACTACGCCCATATCGGGAACCTGCGCACGTATATTTTCGAGGACGTGCTGCGGCGTACGCTTGAATTCAACGGCTATGCGTTGAAACAGGTGATGAACCTCACCGATGTTGACGACAAGACCATCCGCGGCGCCAAAAAGGCTGGTAAGACCTTAAGGGCATTTACCGATGTTTACGCCCGAAAGTTTTTTATTGATATCAAAAAGCTCAATATCTTACCGGCTTGGAAATACCCTCGCGCCACCGCACATATTCGCGAGATGGCCGGGCTCATCCACGCCCTCCTCAAAAAGCGTCTGGCCTACCGCACCAAGGATGGAGTGTATTTTGATATCTCGAGATTCAAGAGTTACGGCAAGCTCTCTGGCGTAAAGCAGCGTAATCTCAAAGCCGGCGCCCGAGTTTCCGCTGACCAGTACGAGAAGGGCCAGGCCAGCGATTTTGCGCTCTGGAAGGCCGCAAAGCCCGGCGAACCCTCCTGGCCGGCCCCCTTCGGGGCCGGCCGGCCGGGCTGGCATGTAGAGTGCTCGGCCATGTCCATGAAGTACCTCGGCAAGACCTTTGACATCCACGCCGGAGCCGTGGATCTTCTGTTCCCGCACCATGAGGATGAAATCGCCCAGTCCGAAGGCGCCACCGGCAAGCCCTTTGTCCGTTACTTTGTGGAGGGCGAGCATCTCATGGTGGATGGCAAGAAAATGTCAAAATCCCTCGGCAATATCTACACCCTTGCCGAGCTCGAGAAGCGCAATTTTGAGCCCATGGATTTCCGATTCTTCGTCCTCGGAGCCCACTACCGCAAACCCTTGAATTTCACCTGGAAGGCGCTCGACTCGGCGCGGGCCGCGCGGCTCGGGCTTTTGAATGCCCTAGCTCGCATCAATCGCGGGCCGTTTGATAGCGGCCTCAAAAACGAAAACGAGGCCTTGAAGGTTATCGCGGCCTCGGAGCGACAATTCCGCGAGGCCATCAACGACGATTTGAACATGCCAAAAGCGCTTGCCATTCTAAACGAGCTTCTTCATTACGGAAATTCGCTGCTTGATCGTCGGTTGCTCACACGGCGCAGCGCTCGGATGATCCGCGCCGCAGCGCTCGAATTCGACCGCGTGCTCGGCCTGAATTTGAAAAAACGCGAGCCACTGAAAGTCCCGGCCGCAGTGCAAAAGCTGGTCGAGCGCCGCGAAGAACTGCGAAGAGGCCAGCAATGGGCCGTAGCCGACCGCCTCCGCGAGCAAATAAAAAAACTCGGCTATGTCATCGAAGACACGCCGAGCGGGCCGCTCATCCGCCCCAAGTCAGCTTAAACGTAAGCGAAAAATCTCACAGGGATTCTTCACCCCCCTGTTGCGTTCGGCCGCTTCATTTCATCGGCACCTGAACCATTCAAACAATTTCGCGACGATCGTCAGTGGAGTGTTTGAATGATATTTCTTGGGAAATCTCTTGGGTAACCGCCGGAAAAAGAAAAAGCCCCGGCTCGGCGTTCCGAGCGTGGGGCTAGGGGAAAACTACTTTTTCCAAATCATCGAGGCGAAGAGATCCCCGGCCGCCTTACCATGGAGCTTAAATTCATAGCTCCGCGAGATGAGGTAATGTCGCAGGAGGTCTTCCAACTCAGATTGAGTGACAGTTAGTCGTCCGGCCGCTTTTAGGTCAGGGGCCATATAAATGAGGAGAGGATGCGGGCTGGTACTCCCTGCTATACGCTCCAGTGGCGAGAGAACAGCGAAGATGTGATTCTGGCAGGCGAGCTCTGCTCTGATCCCCCGTTCTCCGCTGTCGAATCTCAAGGTTACAGGTGCGACGGACTCCACCAACTGGTGGATAGCAGTTACAGCTTCCATGCACCGCTCAACGAAAAGCGGATGTTGCCACAGCGGCACGGTACTCCGGGTAGTAACGAGCGCACCTTCGTCCATGGCATGTCCCCTGCCGCTCACCGCGCCTCGGCGTGACCCGTCAGCGGGCTGCGGCTCAAGGATTGTGAAAGAACCTGATGGCCCCAGTGCCATCGCTGGATTCGTACCACCTTATCATGATGGGGGCAAGCTCAAAAAACGCCCTAGTTCCTGAGGAGGCGCAAGAATTCCTGTATTGAAATTCCGGCTTGACGAAGAATTTTCCGCACCATCTTCCTCGACAAGTCTTTGGCATGCATGGCAACCATCGTACGTAGTCCGTCGGGTGGTGGGATGCTCGAGCCAAATGTGGCTTCCCCTCTGGCGGACAAACTTAAATCCTGCTTTGAACAGGATCGTAAGGAGCGCGCGCGGCGTGAAGGACGGGAGGAGGCTCATGCCACGGTGGCTTTCAATCTCTGGGATAGCGATCTCACCGCCTTGGGGGAAATCCTCTCTCTCACCCGGCACTCGATACAAAGCTCAATGGCTTCCCGGGCCATCTTCCTTGCGTGAGCGATATTCCGTCCCCAGGTAATGACACCAGGCAGATCAGGAGCGGTTACGATCCACCCCCGCTTCTCATCCGGTTCAATGACGCAGCGGTGTTGGCCGTAGTCGGTTTCCACCGCGATCTGCCTCTTCGAACGTTTCCGCATGCGTCCATGATAGGATATCCGCACCTGCCGTCAAGCGCTGGATCCCGGACACGCCGAGCGGGCCGCAGGTTCGCCAAAGTCACTGAGGATTGTTTCTGCTTGGTGGTCTAATTCGCGCGAATAGTG
>CAYIBD010000014.1:0-8698 GCA_964361655.1 uncultured Candidatus Saccharibacteria bacterium | reverse complement strand
TAGTGTAATAGTTCGTGAAAAGAAAAGCCCCGGCTCGGCTTCCCGAGCGCGGGGCATGGTGCGGCAAGTTCGAGACGCTAGTGCACGAGGCCTGGCGGATGGCCTGGTTCAAGGAGGTCGAGAACTACCCTTGCACTCTGCACCCTCAGTTCGTGTTTCTGCAAGATGGCCTTGAGGTGTATAAGTAGCAAGGTCGGCAGTTCGCGGAGCGCCTGTTCCTCGGTGTACATGTGTTGGCGGTATACCTGCTGCTGGGGATCGGAGAGGTAGAGACACTTCTGGCCCGCCCAGGATCCATAGGATTGGAGTACCACGAAGACCTCGTTCCGCCATGCGATTTCGGCGTACGGCCCGTGAGGTGTCCACGTGAAGCCGATCGAAATCGAATCCACACGTTCTTTCGTGGCCCCCGCGAGCCTAAGGCACATCGCAACGAACTTGGGGTAGCCCTCGACGATTGCTGACACATCACCGCTTGGGTTCACGTAACGGACAGATAGGTCTCCGTGCCGTCTGCTCACCAACTTGCGTTGCACATTCACTATCTCACCCATTGGATTCCCCCTGCCGCTCACCATGCCTCGGTTTGACCCGTCAGCAGGTTGCGGCTCAAGGATTGTGAAAGAACCTGATGGCCCCCAGTGCCATCGCTGGATTCGTACCATGGCACCTTTGCGCCGTCAAACTCAAAAACGTTGGTAGCCCTTCGACTTCGCTCAGGGACTACGGCGTACACACCTTATAAACTCCCTGTCCCGAAAACGGCTTTGTGGCCGACTTGCTACTCCTTTTATTGGAGGCGTATAGTGAAGTCATTCCGTCTAGATTCTAGTTTCTAGATTCCCCGGCCTCGCCTCGGCTCGGCCGAGGGCGGGCTAGATTCTCGCCTATGGCTGATGCCACCCAACGCCTAGACACCGTGCGCATGCCGCCGCAGTCCCTGGAGGCCGAATCCGCCCTCCTGGGCTCGCTTTTGATTGATAAGGAGGCCATTTGGCGCGTGGTGGATATCATGGAGGCCAAGGATTTTTACAAAGGCACTCATCGTATGATCTATGAGGCCATGGTTGAGCTTGTTGGCCGGCGCGAGGCCATTGACGTGCTCTCGGTTCAAAATCGCCTCAAGGAAAAAAACCAACTGGATGAGATCGGCGGCACGGCTTACCTGGCCTCGCTCGTCAATACCGTGCCCACGGCCTCAAACGCGAGCTACTATGGCCGTTTGGTTCATAGAAAGCGCATCCACCGCGACTTGATCGAGGCCTCGCACCGCATTTCCGAACTTGGCTACAAGGAGGAAGAGAATCTTGAGACACTGCTCGATGACGCCGAGAAAACGATTTTCTCCGTGGCTCAAAGCTCGCTCGCCCAGGAATTCTCGCCGGTCCGGCGCTCGCTTGATGAGGCCTGGCAGCGGATTGAAAAACTTCATGCCGGCGGAGGGGCGCTTAGGGGGGTCTCGACCGGATTCGCGGATCTCGACAATATTTTGGCCGGCCTGCAAAAATCTGATCTCATTGTGCTGGCTTCCCGGCCCTCGCTCGGTAAGACCTCGCTAGCGCTTGATATTGCCAAAAACGTGGCGCTTCGAGAGAATCTTGCGGTCGGTTTCTTCTCAATCGAAATGTCGCAGGAGCAGGTGGTGGATCGGCTGCTCTCCTCGCAGGCGAGCGTGGATTTGTGGCGTCTCCGCACCGGCCGCCTTTCGGACAAGGGCGAGGAGAACGACTTTGACCGCATCCGCGACGCCATGGAAACGCTCTCCCAAGTCCCCCTTTATATTGACGACGTGGCCTCGCCGACGGTGATGCAGATCCGGGCCATGGCCCGGAGATTGCAGGCCGAACATGGCGGCCTGGGCTTAGTGGTTGTTGACTACCTCCAGCTCATCCGTGGCCACGAGCAGGCCGAGAGCCGAGTGCAGGAGGTATCTGAAATTTCTCGCTCCCTCAAGGCCCTGGCCAAAGAGTTGAACGTGCCGGTTCTCGCCATCTCGCAACTTTCGCGGGCGGTGGAGATGCGTTCGGATGCCGTGCCCAAACTCTCTGATTTGAGAGATTCGGGTACGATCGAGCAGGATGCGGATGTGGTGATGTTCATCTACCGCGAGGACAAGGTGCGCAAAAACACGGAGCGCAAGAACGTCGCCGACATACTGATTGAGAAGCATAGGAACGGCCCGACCGGCAAAGTGCAGCTCTATTTCAGCGAGGAGACGGTGAGCTTCCGGTCCATCGCCAAACACTTTGAGGCAGAATGAGTATCGATGCCAATATACGAATGGTACGAATTATACCAATTCGCCATTCGTATCATTAGTATTCATTCGTATATTAGCATCGATACATGTTCTCGAGGCCGATTCAAAACCTCATTGATTTGTTTTTAAAGTTTCCCGGAGTGGGGCCGCGGCAGGCCAGCCGCTTTGTTTACTATTTGTTACGCGAGGACCGGAATGTTGCGCAATCGCTTGCCGAAGCGGTTGCGAAACTCCACGATGAGGTCAAGATCTGCAATCAGTGTTACAAGACCTTTGACGGCAACCGGGCTCGAGAGACGGCGCTTTGTGAGCTCTGCCGTGATACAGGGCGGAACAGCCGACAGATTCTCGTAATCGAGAAGGAAGTGGACCTAGAAAATATTGAGCGGACGAAGAAGTACGACGGGCTCTACCATGTTCTTGGCGGAACGATAAACCCCCTTGATTCATCGGCTCCGGCCCGGCTGCATATCAAGGAACTTTTCGAGCGCATCCGGAAGCTCGCCGCCGCCTCCCCAACCGGCGGGGAGCTCGAAATCATCCTGGCCACCAACCCTACCGCCGAGGGCGATGCCACGGCGCTTTACCTCGAACGGGTGCTTACCCCGCTCAAAAACCAGCACCCCGGCCTCAAGCTATCGCGCCTGGGCCGCGGCTTGACCACCGGCTCGGAGCTTGAGTATTCTGATGATGTCACCATTGCCAACGCTCTCGCGAATCGGAAATAGTGAAACGGGCAGAGGTACAACGAATCACGAAGGGAGGGCTGCATGGCTAAGGCCGTAGCGGTGGACGATGTGAAAGATTTGGAGTTCCTTTCGAGCGCCATCAAAGCGACCGAGGCTCGAGTGAAGCACCTTACAATGCAGCTCGAAACGGCAAGAATCCCAAGCCAGCCGGGGTCGAGGGTTGCGCCCGCAGAGGTTGAATCGTTCTTGGCCAACCTCATGGCCCTCGTCGCTACCTGGGAGGATGCGGCGCAACGCAGCCGTAAGGTGCTGCGTAATTTCCGCGCCATCGAGGCGCTACGGCTGCGAGAAGACCTCCTCCTTGCCCTTTAGACCAGGGTGGCGACAACCGGCGCTCCGTAGTGGGGCGCCTCTTTCTTTACCTCGGCATGAGCGGTCCATCCGTTTCGTCAGGGCCGCTGGGTCCACATACTTAAACATTTGTTTAAATGTTTAAGTCTATGTGGGCGCTGGATAGAAGTATGGGCAGGTATTGCGATTGAGCTTTCGACAAAATCACCGCCGGAGTTAGGCGGTGATTCTGGTGATTTCGATTTCAGTGAAGTGCTGGCGATGGCCTTTTTTTCCGATTTTCTCTGTGAGCGGAGCGAGCAGCTAGAAAGTCGAGAACCGAGCACTCAACGCGTTGAGTGCTCGGTCAGCTGACTACCTTCGTAATCTCAACTTCCGTGAACCACTGCCGATGGCCCTTTTTCTTCCGGTACCGCGACTTTGGGTGGTATTTGAAGACGATTTGCTTCCTGGCTCTCCCCTGCTTCAGGACCTTTGCTTCAACCGTGGCCCCTTTCACGAGCGGCGCGCCGATGTCAACGTTTTCGCCGTCGGCCACGAGCAAAACCTCGTCAAATCGAACCGTGCTGCCTTCCGGGGCGTCAAGTTTCTCGATTTTGAGTTTCAGTCCGGGCGAGACCCTATATTGCTTCCCGCCGGTGCGAATGACGGCAAACGTCATACCGACCGAATCTAGCAGACTTATTGAGAAAAGAAAAGCCCGCGGGGAGAGCTTCCTCCTCCGCGGGTAAGAGACTGGGCCGTAAGCTACGGCACGAGCTCTCTAACGTCCTTGAGGACATTGAAGTACGCAGACGTCAGGACTCCGTAGGGGTCGCCGGCGCGCTCAGCGGAGATGGTGACGTAGATGTCGAACCCTCCCGGAACTAGACCCGGTACTCGGAGCTTGCCCTGGAGCATCTTGAACTCGTTCGGGGCGAGGCGCACGCGCTGCGGCCACCCTTTCTGGAACGAGGTCCAGAAGTCGGTTTCACCGGCTGAGTTCACCTCGACGCGAATATCGACCGTCAGCGGCGTCGCAAGCTGGTTTTCCAAGCTGAACCAGTAGTCCACATCGCCTCCGGTCGGGGGAACGATCGGATTCGGAACTGCCTCGATCTTGATCGCTACCGGCTCGGCGTGGGGCACCACCGTCCCCACACTCGCGGACGTCCCGTCGTAGTAGACCGTCCGCCGCTCGATGAGATAGCCGTAGTTCTTCAGCTCCGTGAGGTAGGACCCCACGGCGAGCGGCTGACCCCAGTAGTCGCGGTTGAAGAGCCACAGGCCTCCATTCGGGTCTGGGCAGCCCTGACCAGCGGCACAATCCGTCTGATTCGAGAACTGCCAGCGCCGCGAGAGATCGAGGGCCATAAGCCGGATGTAGGTACCCGTCAATGGGTTTCCCTTGGCGTCGGTGACCGCCCCGCAGATACTCGAAGGCGGGCAGGGCACCGTCGGAGGCGGTGGAGGCGGCGGCGGGACTTGGGCCCAGGCCGGAAGCGCGGTGAGGAGCAGGACGGCGAGAAACAGTCGTACCGTCTGTGCCATATCTACCTCCTTGAATGGTAGGTGCTAGTTGGGCTGCCGACTCCATGCCGGCGCCCGCGATAAAAGGCCTTTTTAGGCCTCTTTCTTATGTATCATATAGACAGGTATCTGTCAAGGTCAGATTTCGTCTTCGCTGGTTGGCTTTGCGAGCGCCAGCGGCTCGATCTCTGCGGCCTTGCCGGTGATCTTGAGTACGTCTTTATCCACTTTGCCGAGCTCCTTGTAGGCGGTGTTATACATATTGACGGTTGTGCCAAGGTGGGTGCCGAGTTTTTTCATGTAGGTCTCGTAGCTCGAAAGGTGCCGGCCAAGCTCCTCCACGCGCTTTCGGATTTCCTTGGCGGATTCCTCGATTTGCAAAGCCCGCAGGCCCTGGAGCACGGTTTGCAAATACGCAAGGAACGATGTTGGCGAAACAATAATGACGTGCTTCTCGCGGAAGGCGTATTGGATCAGATCCTCTGTCTCTACCGCGCCGACTTTATTCACCAAAAGGTCGTAGAACACGGCTTCGGCCGGAATGAACATGAACGCAAAGTCCATGGTCCCCTCCCCTGGTTTTACGTACTTGGCGGTCTCATCAATTCGATTTTTCAAATCCTGGCGAAAGGCACGCTCCAGGCGTTCGCGCTCAACCGGGTCCGTGGCCGCGGCAACGCGGTTATAGTTTTCGAGTGAGAACTTGGAATCAACCGGAATGATCTTGTCTTTTACGAAAATCGCGGCATCAACGATCGTGCCGTCGCGGAAAGCGTATTGCATCTGATAGGCGCCCGGGGGGAGCACATTTTTCAGCACCGTTTCCAAGTAATATTCACCAAGCACGCCCCGTTGCTTCGGATTTTGCAAAATATCCTGCAGGCGCTTTAACTGATCGGCAAACCCCACGACTTGCTTTTGTCCTTCGTCTACTCTTGTCAGCCGCTCGGTGATATCGCGGATAATGCGCTGCATGCTCTCGGAAATGGCCGAGGTTTGCGATTGCATGAGTTTCGTAGATTCAAGGATCTTGGAATCAATCACCCGGCCGATCTCGCTGATTTGGTTCTGGAGCATGAGTAGGGCCTGACTCTCCTCCGGCCTTCGGTCGCGCCGCACGAGAAGCCAACCGAGAATTGCAAAACCAGCAATAATGGTCAGCGTAAGAATGATGAGTCCGCTGGTCATGGATACAGAGATTGGTGCCACAAATCAGCTACTTTCGTATTGACGTATGAGAGCTAAGATCTCCGTTGTGAGGGATTCGAGGATTCCGGGATCATCAGCATCGGCATTGAAGCGAACGACGGGTTCAGTGTTGGAGGGTCGAAGATGAAACCACCATTTCGGTCCCACGACTGATATGCCGTCCAGTTCACTCTCGTCGTATTGGCGGTAGCGCCTATTGAGCTCTTGTATGAGGGTTGTGGCGTCGCGAACGTGGAAGACGAGATCCCTGCTTCGAGCATAGCGGCGGAATGGAACGGTGAGCTTGGATGAGGGCTCATTGCTTCGATCGAGTATGCGTATCAAGAGCGTAAGTGCCGCGTAGGAGTCCTCGGTATAAAAATTTTCTCGAAAGTAGAAATGGCCGTTGAATTCGACACCCAGCGGAGCGTCCACCTCGCGCATGGCCTTTTTGATGAAGGTATGGCCGACCTTGGAGACAACGGCCTTCCCGCCGAATTCTGCGATGGTTTGAAGGAGCATGCGGCCGGCCGCGGCAGTCACGACAATTGGGGCACCGGCCTTTGCCGAAAGCGTCTCTTGAATGAACAGGGACCCCCACTCATCACCATACCTGATTGTACCGGTTTCATCGGCAAAGAGAATGCGATCGCCGTCTCCATCTACGATAGCCCCCATATCGGCCCCATGGGCACGAATTTGATTCGTGAGCTCCTCAGTGGCGTGAGGTGCAACCGGATTTGGCTCGTGCGCCGGGAACGACGGATCGGGTTTGAAGTTAAGAGGAATGAGAGTAATCTCTGGCGATTGACGGAGGATTGCCGAGAACGCCTCGCCGCTGACCCCGCTTGATGCGTCAATAACGATGCGGTAGGAACGCCGGAGGGCAGGAAGGGTGTAGCGCTTGGCAAAGTCAGCGAGGTAGTCGCGCCTCGCGATTTTTCCGGGCCGCGATGGCGGCCCCGCCTCATCATCGGCTTCGGCGACGACCTGCCGGATCATTGCGCCGTCAACCGGTACGACCCCCCGTGACGTTAGCTTGAAACCGTTATACTCTTTGGCGTTATGCGATGCGGTGACCAGGATACCGCCGTCCGCGCCCTCGCTGCCGACGATCCAATAGTGCATTGGTGATGGAGTGATTCCGGCAGCGATGACATCCACTCCCTCGGCCATGAGGGCTTGAGCCAGTGCCTCCATGAGTTCTACCGAGAGCATGCGGCAATCACGGCCCAACACTACACGCGGGACGGCCTCCCCCTTGCGTCTCAACCAGCGGCCAAACGCACGTCCGAGAGCCCGGGCGGTCTCTTCGGTGATTTCCGTTCCCACGATCCCGCGGATATCATAGGCCTTAAAGATGGATGGGTTGATGGGCATACGTGACTTCAGTATACATCGCGCCAGTATTTGCTGGCATGTGCCGGTCCAGGTGGGAAGCCGCCTCCTGGGCTGTTTTTATTGCCGGCGGATTCAGCCAGAGCTTGCTTTGAAGCGTGAACTTGGTATAATGCGTCTATATGGCTAGGGCTATTACCATCCCCCGGGAACTCGCGCGGAAAGATGACCTTATCGTTATTCCTCGCAAAGAGTATGAGGAGTTGCTCAAGTTAAGGAAAATTGTGCCGCTCGTAAAATTAACGCCAGCACAAAAGCGGGATTTGGAGCAGGCTCGGAAAGAATACGCTCGGGGCGAGTATATTACGCTAGAACGATTGGAACGTGAACTGGGAATTACAGCTAAGAAAGCGCGCTAGCAAGACCCTCCGGCGTTTTCCGAGAGAAGAACAACTACGCATTGCCCGAGTCCTGCGTGAGCTCGTCTTTAATCCTTACTCCGGCGACATTGTGAAGCTGGAGGATGAAGAGAATGCATGGCGTCGGCGTGTAGGAGACTACCGCATTTTTTACGAAATTCGTCCTCGGGAGAGGACGATTTTCGTTTTTCGCATTGAACGCCGCGGTTCAAAGACGTACTAAACATGCTCTCCATTGGCATCGTCGGCCTTCCGAACGTCGGCAAGTTCCCGATTTTGCCCCCGCTTTTAGCGGGGCAGCAAAATCGCCCGCCCTCGGCCGAGCTCGGGCGAGGCCGGGGAGGATCCTCGATTCGCCAGCCGCGCTTTGCGCTGGGCGAATCGGGACAACTCTTTTCACGCTATGCTTAGAATAGGCATTGCCGGTTTACCTAATGTCGGTAAATCCACGCTCTTCCAGGCCTTGACCAAAATTGCCGTCCCGATTGCGCCCTACCCCTTTACCACTATTGAGCCGCATGTGGGCGTGGTGGCCGTGCCGGATGAGCGGTTGGAAAAGCTCCGGGAGCTCTTGAAGCCCGAGCGCACCGTACCGGCGACGATTGAATTCGTGGATATTGCCGGCTTGGTGAAGGGTGCGGCCGAAGGTGAGGGGCTTGGCAATCAGTTTCTCTCACATATCTATAGCGTGGATGCGATCTTGTTCTTGCTGCGGGCGTTCGTTGATCCGAATGTCTCGGCAGCAGCCCAGGGCCCCGAGGAGGATTTGGCGATTCTCCGTGATGAGCTTGGGAGAAAAGATGAGGAGGTTTTGAAACGGAATCCGCAATCACCGCGGCTGGCAGAAAAACCGGCTATTATGGTTTGCAACACTGGGGGGCCCTTCGACGCGGCTCAGGGCGAGCGTGCCGGCGGCGCCGTCACGCTCGCCTGCAAGAGTTAAA
>CAYIBD010000013.1:0-19111 GCA_964361655.1 uncultured Candidatus Saccharibacteria bacterium | reverse complement strand
CTCGATCGGGAAATCGGGCCGGGACGACCGGCCTACATCGTTGCCGAGGCCGGCATCAACCATAACGGCGATCCAGAAATTGCCCGGAAGCTGATTGACGTTGCGGTTGAGGCCGGAGCCAATGCGGTGAAGTTCCAGAAGCGCACCCCGCGGGACATTCTGACGCGGCAGGCCTACGAGCGCCCGTACGAGAGCGAACATGCCTATGCCCCGACCTACGGGGAGCACCGCGAAAAGCTAGAGCTTTCAGGCGATGACTATCGCCGGCTGGCTGCCTACGCCGCCCACAAGGGGATCCACTTCTTTGCGAGCGTCTGGGATCCAGCCAGCGCCGACTTCATGGCGGCCCTTGGCGCGCCGGCCTTTAAGATCCCGTCGGCTGATCTCATTAACCTCCCCCTGCTCGAATACGTGGCCAAGAAGGGGAAGCCGATGGTCGTCTCCACCGGCATGAGCACCATGGAAGAGGTAGCGGAGGCGGTTAAGACCATCCGGCGCTCGAATGATGAGCTCATACTCATGCACTGCGTCTCGACCTACCCCTGCGAGAACTGGGATGTGAATCTCCGGGTGATGAACGAGCTTCGGGAACGCTTTGATGTGCCGGTCGGCTACTCCGGGCACGACCGCGGCGTGGCCATCCCCGTAGCGGCGGTAGCCATGGGGGCCTGTGCGGTTGAGAAGCACATCACGCTCGATCGCACCATGCGGGGTTCGGATCACGCCGCCTCGCTCGAACCCGAGGGGCTTCGGCGGGTGGTCCGGTACATCCGGAACGCCGAGGCCGCAATGGGTGACGGCGTGAAGCGCATCCTGGCATCCGAAGAGTCCCTGCGGGTAAAGCTGGCCAAGAGCATCGTGACCCGAGAGCCCATCCCCGCGGGCGTGGCAATCAGCGCTGGTATGCTCGGCGTGAAAAGCCCCGGGAGCGGTCTTCCGCCGCGGTTCATTCCGGCGCTCGTCGGCCGTGTCGCGCCGGTGGCCCTGGATGAGGATGTTGTCGTGCCTGCCGAGGCCATCAACTGGCCGCGTCAAGGCCAAGCCGTATGAGCGAGAGAAATTTCTGGACAAACCAGAGCGTGCTCGTCACCGGGCTTACCGGCTTCATTGGCTGTTGGCTCGCCGAGCGCCTGCTGGCTCTCGGGGCCCGGGTGGTGGGGTATGACCTGGACCTCGCCCATGCCCTTGGTCTCCACCCCGGCCTCGCCGAGCGGGTAACCCTCATCCGCGGTGATATCCTGGACACGTCGGCCCTGGCCGCGGCCTTCCGAGAACACAAGATCGGGGTCTGCTTCCACCTGGCTGGCCAGTCCATGATCGAGACCGGTCTTGCCTCGCCGGCCAAGACCTTTGAGATCAATGTCCGCGGCACCTGGTCGGTGCTCGAAGCCGCCAAAGCCGCGGGGGTAGAGCGGATCATCGTCTCGTCCTCCAACACGGTCTACGGCCCCCAGGCGCGCTATCCCTTTAGCGAGGACGCGGCGCTAAATGGTGAGCATCCCTACGCCGCCTCCAAGGCCTGTTGCGATATCCTGACCCGTTCCTACGCCAAGACCCTGAATCTGCATGCCGTGGCCTGCCGTCAGACCAACACCTTCGGCGGAGCCGACCCCCATGCCACCCACATTGTGCCCGCGTCAATCCTTGCCCTCCTCGCTGGCGAGCCGCCGCTCATCAAGTCCGATGGCACGCCGAGCAAGTCCTACCTCTACGTCGAGGACACTGTTGAGGGCTACTTGCGCCTGGCCGAGATGGCCTCGGATCCCCGGGTGAGCGGCCAGGCCTTCAACATCACGGCCGAGCCCCCCGTCTCGGTCCTGGAGCTGGTGCGAACGATCATAACCGTCTCCGGGTCGGGAGCGCAGCCCCACGTCCTCGGCACTGCCGAGACGACGCGAAAAGAGCACGAACACCTCTCCCCGGCTGCGGCCCGTTCTGTCCTCGGTTGGAGCCCCAGGCACTCCCTGGCTGAGGGCCTGACCAAGACCATTGGGTGGTACCGCCTGAACCTCGGGCTCTACCATTCAGTCGTCAAGCAGTACGGCCACCATATTCCGTCCCCGGCATCCCGCCCGGCCTAACGTCAGGAGTTCTTTCCATGGCTCTCCCCAGCGGATGCGTCGCCATCAAGGCCTACCTCTCCGAGGATTACGTTCTCGGCGAACTCCCGCCGTCGCTCCCGATGCGCTACGTTCCGTCCTGTCCATGTGACGACACCGAGCTCCAGACCGTCGCCACTCTGGTGGGCCGCAACGGAGCGCAGCAGATGCGGATCGGCTGTTGTCCCAGCTGCGGCTACATCGGCTACATTGACCGGGTCCCGAAGGAATGGCTCATCCACTACAATTCAGAAATCTGGGACAACCCGGATCGCGTTGATATCGGCGAGGCGGTCCAGCGGCGGCAGCAGGGCTTCACGTGGAAGGACGAACGCAAAGGCGAGATCGCGTTAGCCCTTTTGAAGACGACCACCGCCGACAGGCAAAAACCGGTATGCGAAATCGGCACGGGGTACGGCTCGACGTTGAAGGTCCTGGCTGACGCCGGTTTTGTCACGGCCATCGGCATGGAGGCCTCGCGCCATCGCGCCCGCGTGGCTCGTGAGGCCTACGGCCTTGAGGTGCTGCACGGCGCCTTTGAAGACCCGGTTGTCCAGGCGCGGCTCCGCGATCGTATGCCCATTGGGCTTTTTTACTCCCACCACGTCCTCGAACATACCTACGATCTGAAGGAAATTCTCTCCCTCACCACTGCCCTCCAGAGCGACGGTGACTATCTCATCAGCATACTGCCGAACTTCACGAGGGAGCCGACGAGCGTAACGCTCTTTTTCCTCGGCCACCAGCATCTCCTGAACCCGTTTGCCTTTGAGAAGCTTCTGAATCGCTACGGCTATGAGATCACCGACGATTCGCTTTCCACCCACCGCGAGCTGAACATTGTCGCAAAGAAAGCCGCCTTCCCCCTCGAGCGCTACCGCCGCGAAGCCGTGGACTACGTGGCCCGCGCGGTAGAGAAGTTCGCCGGCGCCCTGAAGCTTTCGCGGCGGCCGAGCCGTCGAGAGCGTGGCCTGTGGGGTTCGCTCTACCACGCCATCAATCGCGAGCGGCAGTTCTACCGCAACGGGACCATCGCCGCCCTCCATCGCTGGTTCGAGCTCAACATCCGGCAGCGGCCCCTCGGTACCTTCGGGGTGGTCATCGGCCGAGGCAAGAGACGCTTCACCTCGCCCGAGGCCTCACCGCTCGAATTCCAGTTTGACGGCAACATCCGCATCCTGTATTGATTTGTCTCCCATGAGTGGGGAATCACAGCCGACCGTCTTCCTCGGGCTTGCGCAGTACAGCCACTACTCCGATGTCTTACGGGGGCACCTCATCCGGGCACTCGCCCCCCACTATCGCCTCGTCGTGCTCACCCCCCTGATTGATCGCGCCATTGCCGAGCGCGATGGCTATCTCGAGCACCCGAACGTCAGCTACGAGAAGCTCGACCTCGCCCACCCCAAGCTCTGGGTCATCTCTGACAAGTATCTGCGGGTACCACTGACGCGAGACCTCGACCACCTCACCTACATGCGGTACTTCTACGAGCGCCCCCACTGGTGGCCGCGGAAGCTCTTGATGCGCGCCCGGATACTCTTCCCGAAGAAGCTCTTTTCTGTCGATCGTCTCACCCGCTGGGAGGTGCGCCTGGCCCGGCCCTCATCGGCATTCCTGGGGCTCGTCCGCCGCTCCCGGCCAGCACTCCTCCTCACCGCGACACCGGGCTTCACCCCGTTTGAGGCCGAACTCATCGTCTTTGCCAAGCGCCTCGGCATCCCAACCGCGGCGGTCAATATCAACTACGACAACCTGACCTCCAACGGCAAACTGCTGCGCCGCACCGATTACCTGGCCGTATGGAATGAACCGATGGCGCAAGAAGCCAGGGAATTGCATGGATTCAGCGATCGGGAGCTTGCCGTCGTCGGGCCGCTTCGGTTTGACCATTACTTTTTGGATCGCGACAGCCAAGAGCTCTTGAGCCGGGAGGCCTTTCTCCGTTCCAAGGGGCTCGATCCCAGCCGGAAGACCGTTGTCTTTGCCGGACCCACACCGGCGAACTACCCTCCGCGTCTGGAGTTCCTCCGCGAACTCCTTCGTCTGAGACGCGAGGGTGCGATCCGCGGCAGCCCCAATATCTTGGTACGGTTGCACCCCAACGATCCCCATGCCCTCTACCGGGAATTTGCCGGTGAGGCGGGGCTGGCGATTGAGCGGGCTGGGCGCCAGACCCGATCCGATGCCGCGGGCGGCCAGAAGATCGAGATGGGGGAGAAGGATTTCCTGAATCTCACCGCGACCCTGCAGTATGCCGATGTCGTGCTCAACTTCGCCTCGACCGTGATCATGGAGGCCTGTATTTTCGACAGGCCGGTTCTCAACATTGCCTTTCCCCCCTACCGCCGCATCGTCTACGAGTACGAGTATAACCGCGGGCTCGTTAGAACCGGCGGCGTCAAGATCGCCTCCAGCCCCGGCGAGCTTGCGCTAATGGTCAATCGCTACCTTGCCAATCCGGCTCTTGATCGCGCCGAACGAGCGCATCTCCTCGATACCTACCTTCCCTTCCGTGATGGAAAGAGCTATCTCCGGGTGGCTCGATTCATAGAACGCATAGTGCGGCCGCTCGAATGAAAACGATTTTCATCACTATCCTCCAGGGCGTTGAGGCCAAGAACATCCTCCGCACTGACATCTACCGTCGCCTCATCGCCGAGCCGGACCTCCGGCTCGTCCTCTTGGTGAACTCCCAAGAGAAGAAGGTCTTTTACGAGCGAGAGTTCCACCACGAGCGGGCATCCTACGAGGTGCTTCCGATCTGCCCCGCCTCGCCGAGTGAGCGCTTCTTTAGCGCGCTCAAGTTTAAGCTGATCGCGAACGAAACATTCGATCTCCGCCGTCGCATGCGGCGCGATGAGACCGGGCGGTACATCGCCGCGGCCATGGATTGGCTCGTGAACCGGCTCGTTGCGCGGCGAGCCGTGCGGCGGATCGTGCGGTGGCTCGACTACCACATCGTCCGCCAATCGTTCCTCCGGCCGCTGTTCGAGCGCCACCAGCCCTCGGCCGTATTCCTGGCTCACCTCTTCGATGATCTTGAAGTGGCTATCCTTCGCGAGGCGCTACGGCGCGGCATCCCCTCGGTTGGCTTCATCAACTCCTGGGATAAGCTCACCGCCCGTGCCATCCTCCGGCTTCTCCCGGGGCGCCTCGCGGTGTTTAATGACATCGTCCGCCACGAGGCCGAGGAACTCGCCGACATGCCGGCCGAAAAAATTTTCGTGGGCGGGATGCCGCACTATGATTGTTACGTCACGCATCAGCCGTCGAGGCGGGAGTCATTCTGCCGCGCTCTCGGCGCCGATCCTTCTAAGCGCCTCGTTGTCTACGCCCCCAATGGCAAGTATTCGGCTAAGGCCGACGGCGTCATGATTGATTTCCTCCATTCGGCTATCGCCGGCGGCGCGATCAGGGATGCCGAGCTTCTGGTCCGCTTCCAGCCCAATGACGTCGTTGACCGAGCAGAAATTGAAAAGCGACCGTGGCTCATCTACGATATCCCTGGGATCCGCTTCTCGCCTGAGCGCGGCATTGACTGGGATATGGGCCCGGCTGATACCCAGCGCCTCATCGATACCCTAACCCATGCGGCGGTCCTCATCTGCTACACCTCGAGCCTCTCCGTGGATGCGGCCGCGTTCGGGAAGCCGGTCATCAACATCAATTTTGAACTCGAGCCCATCCAAAAACTCTCCTCTTCGCCTATCCAGTACTACCATATGACCCACTACCAGAAGGCGCTCTCGAGCGGCGGCATCCGCGTGGTTTCGAGCCCGGAGGAGCTTCTGGCCTGGATTAATCGCTACCTTGAAAACCCCGGCCTCGATGAGGCCGGCCGCAAGCGCCTCGTCCATGAACAGTGCGGCAGGCTCGAGGGTAGGTCGGGGCGGCGCATTGCCGAATATATCCTGGCGGCCCTATGAGGCGGGTCATCGTCAACTACCACTACATCCGGCCGACTAACTCGGGCGGCATCCATCCCTGTAGGATTGAAACCTTTACGGAGCAAATCAGCTCGCTTGGCGCATCCTACTCCATCGTCCCCCTGGGCGAGGTCGTGGCCGCGGCCAAAGCCCATCGGCCGGGGAATTTCTGCGCCCTAACGTTCGATGATGGCCTGGCCGAACACTATCGGGTGGCCTACCCGCTCCTCTTGGCCGCCAAGATCCCGGCGACCTTCTTCCCTTTGGGCCTGCCGCTCTCGGAGGGACGGATTCCGTTGCCGCATAAGCTCCACATCCTGCTCTCGGAACTTTCAGTCGATGACCTCGTCCGGCGCCTGGAGCGGTTCTTCCCTGATGCGGCCCCCATCAATCGCACCACAGCCATGAACCCCCATCGGCGCTTTGACGACGTTCTCGCTGCGAATCTCAAGGAGACGCTGATCGCGTTGCCCGCGGCCGAGCGGGAGCGCTTCCTCGAGGCGGTGTTCCGTGAGGTTGTTAGCGACGAACCTCGCCTGGCCAAAGAATTTTTTCTCTCTCCGGATCAACTTCGCGAGATGCACGCAAGCGGCATGGAGATCGGCAGCCACACCTATAGCCACTCCGCCCTGGATCGGCTTCCGCCCGCCCTGCAATCAGAGGAAATCGCGAGGGGCGAGGAGGTCGTGAGATCAATTATCGCTCACCGGCCACGCGCCTTCGCCTACCCTCACGGTCGCTACACCGCCGAGACCCTGGCTATTCTCGAGGACCGCGGCTATGACGCCGCCTACCTGCTCGGCGCGCGCGAAGTTGGCGCGGCGGATGGCCGTTTCGAGATCCCCCGCTTCGATACCAACGACGTTCCCTCCCTCCTCACGCCCTCACTATGACCAAGCAAAAACGATTAACCAAGCGCTTCTTCAATCAGGTGGCCCGCGAATGGTACGAGCGCACCTATGATCCCCGACGCACCTACCGCAAGTTCCCTTCCAACCGCGTTCGGATGGAGGTTGCCTTGGGCGAAATAGCCAAGCTCGGCCTCACCGGCCGGCTGCTTGACGTCGGGTGCGGTACGGGCGAACTGGTGATTGAACTCCTCCGCCGAGGCGAGCGCGTAACCGGTATCGACATTGCCGAAGAGATGATTGGGCGGGCCCGCGCCAACCTCATCTCTTCCGGCCTCGGCGCCAAACCCGACCAGACGCTGGTGGTAGGCGATCTGGCTGACTTTAGACCTGGTAGGGAGAAGTATCAGGCGGCCGTGGCACTCGGGCTCCTCGAGTATCTGGATACCGATGCCGAACTCTTCTCGTTCCTCCGCCGAAGCGTGGTCCGCGGCGGGTATGCCCTGGTCGAGTGCCGCAACCGCTTCTTCAATCTATTCTCTGCCAACCGCTACACTGCCGATCTCGCTTCCCGGAATGATTTTTCAAAGTTCCTTCAAGAGTTCGCGGCCGTAGCTCGGTATAGTCCGCTCTCGGTCCGCGACATTCCGCGGCTCCAGTCACGGGTATCGCGGGACATCCACGCCTTTCTCCGGCAGGCCTGCCGTTCGAAGGCGTGGTTCGCAAAGGCCCGGCCGAGCTTCTCGTCATACCCGCGGGGGATGATCAGGCGCCAGCATACCCCGGCGGTGCTCGAGGCCTCGGCTCGGCGTTACGGCTTTCGCCTTCGGCACGCGGTCTACTGGCACGCTCACCCCTACCCGCCGCGCTACGAAGCCGAATTCCCGCGAATCTATAACAAGCTTTCGATCCTTATGGCGCCGCTGGGCTACACCCCGCTCGGCGCCTGGCTCTGCTCCTCGTTCCTCGCCGTACTCAAGCGGCAATCGTGAGGGCAGGTCGAGCTCTCATTCGAGCGCCGGGGCGCGGCGCGGGCCTCGTTCAATCTTTCCGCTGGGTATGCGCTATCTCACCCCCCAGGAACTCACCAGTACCAATCGCGATGAAGCGCGAGCTATTCTTACCCACTGCGCGGGGAAAAGTGTGCGCGATCTTTTCGCGATTGCCGTCTTTAACAACTATCACGATCGCTCCTTTGGCCGTCGCGCCACCACGAAAATCCTTGACCTCGGTGCGGCCAGCGGTACCTTTTTGCGCCAGCTCCACGCCGAGAACTACCGCGAGCTCTTCGGGGTGGACATTGATGAGTACGTGGCGGCGGAGAATAGAACGTTTCTCCGCGAATTCCGCACCGTGGACTTCAGCAATGGCCAGTTGCCATGGCCGGGGGCGAGTTTCGATGTCGCAACCGCGTGGTGCGTCCTGCCGCACCTGGAAAATCCGTTCCACTGTGTCCGCGAGATCGCGCGGGTGCTCGTGCCGGGGGGTCTCTTCGTATTCACGACACCCTTCCTTACCTCAAAACCGAGCCGGGACTACTTTGCCGAGCACGGCGACTTCAAGAGCTACCGGAGGACGAATAATCACATTGTCCTCTTCCCGCCGGGCGTGATGGAGAAGACGATTTTTCGCTACTTTGAGCCCATCGGGATCGAGTACCATGCGCGGCTGGCAAAGATTTTCCGCGGCCCGAAGGGCAAGCTCCGCGAGATGGCCTATCGCATGAGCGGTCTCTACCGGCCGTGGCAGAAGCGGCTCGAGGCGCGTTGGGCGTATAACATTGTCTATGTGACGCGGCGGAAGTCCGAGACCCAAGAAGCCCCGGCGTAACGTTAAGGCGGAAAACACGGCGGTATGCGGACGTTGTTATACAAAAAGCAAAAAGTATACCGTGCTATCCTCATGCGCTGGCTGTTAGGCCGCATATTTAGAAAGTTTGGGTTCAAGAGAACAGAGGAGTTTGTGAAAGCGCAATACGCCCGAAGTACGCCCCAAGAGAGTCGCGACGAGATTGTGACGGAAACGGTGACCCGTGAATTTAATGGCCGCCTGGTCCAGTTGCCGTCGATCGATACCTCCAAGTTTAAAATTTCTTATTTGAGTCGGATCATTCGAGAACTTTCTCTCCGGGAGAGCGGCAACATTCGGAGCGTTTTGGAATTAGGCAGCGGAGATGGGTTTAACCTCTTGGCGCTTCGGGTACTGCATCCCGAAATTAAAATATGGCGGGGGATAGACCTTGCCTCACCGCGAGTGGTTAGCGCAACTTCCCTTCTCGCCGACCCGCCGATGAAGCGCCTCGGGTACATCACGGGGTTTGGAGAGGAGGTGATTCGCCGGCGACTGGACGAGGGTGATATCAAATTTCAAGAAGGCAATATGCTGAATGCCCCGTTCCCTCATGAATCCTTTGACGTCGTTTTTACCTGCCAGGCCATAGAGCAGATCCCGCGCGATTACCTCCTGGCCTTTCAGCAAGCGAGACGGATTGCGGCTAAATACGCCTGTTTCCTGGAGGAGTTCTTAGAAGTCCAGAATATCTTTCACCGCATGCATCTTGCCACCGTGGATTACTTCTGTGCCTCTATCCACGAGGTCGAAAAAGCCGGATTCAAAATCATAAAATTCGAACCCTACCCGCTCCGCACGTTTTATTTTCGTTTGGGCATGCTGGTTTGTTCTTGCAAGTAGCCCATGGTCATGAAAACGATTTTCATCACCTGTTTTACCGGCCTTATTACCCGGAACATCCTTTCGACCGATGCCTTTGACCTCCTCCGGGTTCACCCTGATCTACGCATTGTTATCATCGCCCCAGAGAGCCGGGCCGCAATACTCCGGCGTGAGTACGGAGGACCGAGCGTCTCCGTTGCTGCTGTTGCCGCGGTACCGCTCGTTAGTATCACCAAGCTCTGGTGGGTGCTGGCCACGAACCTCCTCGCCACCGGCACGAGGCGCGTTCAGCGCCGGGCCAAGCTCGAACGCGACGGAGGCCAGTTGGAGTACGTCCTCTCCGGATTTGTGGGCTGGCTTGGCCGCTCGCCAATCATCCGGCGTCTCTTCCGAGGCCTGACGCGCTGGCTGCCGGAGCGTGACGCCATCCGCGACCTCATCAGCCGCTACCAGCCCAATCTTATCTTTGCCACCGACGTCTATACGCCCTATGACGTTGAACTCATGCGTGCTGGCGAGCGGCGCGGCATTGCGGTTACCGGCATGGTCCGCTCCTGGGATAACGTAACGTCAAAGACCCTCCTGGCATTCGTCCCGGAGAGGATTGCGGTCAACACCCAAGGGGTGAAAGAAGAGCTCGTCCGCTACGGCGACGTGCCGGCCGAATCGGTATTCATCTGTGGCATCCCGCACTACGAGCGTTACCGTGAGGAGCGGCGCACCCCGCGAGAGGAATTCTTCCGCCGGTTCGGCCTCGACCCGAAGCAAAAGCTTGTTCTCTTCACCCCGCCATCCGACACCTACCTCAAGTCCGATCCCGTCGCCCCGGTAATCCTGAAGGCCCTGGAGACGGTAGGGGCGCAGGTGCTGGTGCGCCTAGCGCTCGTCGGCAAGACCGAGCTTGGCGGCTACCAGCCCCCAACCGGGGTGGTGCTTGACGCTCCAGCCAACTCGCCAGATTTCATCGAGGTCCACATGGATCGCGAGGCCGATAGGCATCTCGCCGATTCAATCTCCCACGCCGATGTCGTGGTCACCTGGGCTTCGACCATGATCATTGACGCCGTGGTATTCGATAAGCCGGTTGTCCTGGTTGGCTTTGATGCCACACGCCGGCCGTACGGCAAGAGCATCCAGCAGTACTACGACTATGATCACCAGCGGCGCATCCTCGAGACCGGCGGCGCCAAGCTCGCGAGGAGTCCGGAGGAGCTTTTCAAGTTCGTGGAGAGGTACCTTGAAGATCCCGGTCGGGATCGGGACGCTCGCGCTCGGTTGCGGGATGAATACTGCGGTCCGCTTGACGGCAAGTCCGGCGAGCGCCTGGCCCGGTATCTCCTCGAAGCCCTGGATCCGGCCGTTCGACCCCGGGGGCATTCAACCCTATGATACAAAGGGGCAGGCGAATCTCCATCTCCGCCTTGGGCTTGGCAGGACGCCTCGCGGCCCGTGCGGCAGCGGGGCTCGAGTGGGCCTGGCTGCGTCGGGAACTTAACCGCGATCCGGAGCTCTCTTTAATCTTCGCCACCTTCAAGCAATCTCCAGAGTCACGGTGGAGCGTGGAAGCCGATGACGTCTTGCGGCTCTACCGGCTCGTCATCCGGCATCAGCCCGAGCACATACTCGAGTTCGGTACCGGCATCGGGCTTTCCACGGCGGCGATGGCGCTCGCCCTCGAGCGCCTCGGCAGGGGCCTGCCCGACCAACTCGCCTCGCTGAAGCTTGGGCGAAGCAGGCAGGCGGGCCGCCTGACAACGATTGAGCAGGATCAAAAGTGTTTGGAGCTTGCCAAACACCTGATCCCGCCCGAACTCCAGAGCCCGATCCGATTCCTCCGTGCCGACCCCGAGGTCTTCCAGATCCCCGCGATCTCGCGCTGGCTCTATTTTTGCGGATACGCCTGGCGTCCCGAGCCCGAAACCAAGTTTGATTTTGTCCTGGTGGACGGCCCGGCCGGCTGGTACCGGGCGGGAGAGCTCGTTTCGCTCCAGAGCGGCGAGGTGATCCGCGTGCTCCCGTTTTTGAGGCCGGGCGCGCTCGTCTATATTGACGGCCGCCGCTCGCTGGTGAAGACGCTTAAGCGCTACCTCGGAAACTACCTTATCCTTCATGAAGCGGGGAGTGAATACGCCCTCTTCCGGCGCACGGAGCGAACGCTTACGTCGCTTGCCGATCTTGAAATCTGCGATTCCAAACGGGTAAGTCCGTCTTCACTATATGCACATCACCATCCTCACTGAGCCAAAAGAGTACTCGAGGCAAGCCATTGCGACGTTGCGAACGCTGGGGCCGGTTGTCTCCTGGCAGGAGGCGAGACGCCGGCCAGCGACCTTGAAGCGCGCCACGATCCTCGCGGTTAAGCTCGGCATGAAGATTTCAGCGCCGCTCATGGATCGGCTGCCGCGTTTGAAAATCATTGGCACCTCGACCACCGGCCTCAATCACATTGATATGGCCGAAGCCAAGCGCCGGGGAATCGGCGTGGTCTCGCTCCGCGGGGAGACCAAGTTTTTGAAAACTATTTTCCCGACGGCCGAAGAAACTATCGGGCTTGCCATCATGCTCATCCGGAACCTGCATACCGGTTATGAGGGTGTGCGTCAGGGCAAGTGGCGGAAGCAACAATGCTACGGACACGAGCTCTACCGAAAGACCCTCGGCATCATCGGGTTTGGGCGCCTCGGCTCAATCGTGGCGCGATACGGCCGCGCCTTTGGCATGGAGGTGATCGCCTGCGATCCGTTTGTTTCGACTCGCGCCATGGCTCGCCTCGGCGCACGGAAAGTCACCATGGACACCCTCTTCAAGCGTGCCGACATTGTCACCAACCACGTCCTCCATACATCCAAGACGACCAACCTTGTAACCCGGCGGCACTTCAGGATGATGAAGCCAACGGCGTACTACATCAACACCGCCCGGGGCGAGATCAACGATGAGCCGGCTCTCCTAAGAGCACTCCAAAAGAAATGGATCGCCGGTGCGGCACTCGACGTGCTCGCGAACGAAGATCCGCGGGGACGCCATATCCACCATCACCCCTTGGTTCGCTACGCCACGAGACGCCGAAACTTGATCATCGTTCCGCATCTGGGAGGCGCTACGTTTGAATCCATGGCCAAGACCGAGGAGCTCATTGCCGAAAGAATTGTCGAGCGCCTCCGAACATCTAAAGAGTAGGCGGGGGTCACCTGATAGCCGTCCCTACTGTGAAGATCGCTGTTATCATACCCGATTTGCTTGCAAAGTCCGGCGGGGCTCGCCTCGGCCTGGAAGTTGCCCGTGAATTTATCCGCCGGGGCCACCAGGCAACGGTATATACCTTCCGCTACGCCCGCGACTATACCTTTGCATACCTCACGCCGGGGCTCGACATCATCACCTTCCCTAAGGGTTTTTCCATAAAGGAGCGCTACCCTTTCGGGGTTGCCATCCCCGGGTTCAGTACGATCGCGGCCTATCGCAATAGACATCGCATTGCCAAGGCCCTGGCCGCACTCATGGACGGCGATTTCGATGCGCTGAACCCGCATTCGAGCACCGGCTATCTCGTCGCTCACTACTTTAATGCGCGTAGAAGACGCGTCCCGACAGTGTGGGACCTTTCAAGTTTGCCCCTCCTCGCCTCGCCAGCTGCGGCGGGTGGGGGCATACGCCGTCCCGCCCCGCTCTTGAAACGTCTCTTGGCAAAGGCCATTGATGCCTGCGATACCCGCTTTTACTGGAGGCACATCGATGCGATTGCGGTGCTCGACACCAAGACCCAAGAGCTCGTGAGGGAGCATTTCTCTAGGACCGTCGTGGTGAACCGCACCGGCGTTGACGCCGATCACTTCCGCTATCGGCCGCGGCAGTTCCGCGGTCCGAAGCGGGTGACGCTTCTCGCACACTCGTCGTTCTTCGCTGACCGCGGCTTCGAGGACGCAATTTCCGCGGTGAAACTGCTCCGCGACTGGGGCTACGATCCCCATCTCATTCTCTCCGGCGATTGCCAGCGCTACCGCATGTACCGGAACTATCGTGACCGGCTCCTGTCGCTGGCCGAGCAGCTGGGTGTCCGCGATCGGATTACCCTGCCGGGGCTCGTCTCCGAAGATAAATTATTGGAAGAGTACTATAGCGCCGATATCCTGGTGCACCCGCATCGCACCCAAACCTGGGGCATGGTCGTCTGCGAGGCCATGGCCACCGGCTTGCCGGTGATTGTATCGCGCGGGGCCGGAGCCCATGAGGTGCTGACCGACGGGGTCGAGGCGCTTCTGGTAGACGCCAATAGCCCTCCTGCCATTGCCGCGGCAGTGAGGCGGCTCTTAGAAAATCCCGATCTCTATGTGGCCCTAAGCCGGAATGGGGCGGCGTTTGTCCGCCGCGAGATTACCTGGACCCGCCATGTGGAAAAGATTCTGCAGTTGATGGCAGCATCCCGTGTTTCCCCGGGCTCCTCCCGGCCGCTTTAGACGCGTTCGAAATCGTACTGGCGCAGGCGCTCGAATTGTTCTTGGGCGTTCATCACCCGGCACCTCCGGGCCAAGGGGAAAAACGCCTTAGAAACGGGAACGTCGGTGAACTTCCCGGCGGCGGCATCTTGGCGGATGAAGAAGGCGTTGGTTCCAGTGGACTCGCAGCCGACCAGAATATAGCCCTTGGCATGGGCGAGCTTGGTCAGAGCAGCTAACGAGGCGCCGTAATAGAAGTTAAACGGGACGTAGTGGTGCTTATCAAAGTTGGGGTCGTATTTCACGGTGATGGGCTCCTCGGAGCCCATAGAGGCGTTATACTCGATGACTACTACCTGAGGGTGAATGGCCGTGATGGCCTTCCATACCCAGTACTCGTTGCCGTCAATATCTATAGACAGGAGATCAATCTCCCCGGAGATCCCGTTTTCGCGGAGCAGGGTATTGATATTCTCGGCCGTGACCATGGCGTGCAAAACCCGGACGTCGGCACTCCGGTCCTGGGGTTCGCGTTTGTGGTAGAGCTCATCGCGGTAGTAGCGCCCGGCGAGGGCAGCGGACTCCTTGTTGCCGTCCATCAGCAGGCCGCGCCATCCGAAATTGAGAGACAGGTTGGCGGTATTGCATTCTCTCCCGTCGCCGATGCCAAATTCAACAAAACGGCGATTGGTCAGGCCGATCTTGGAGAAGATGTAGAGGAGAATGCCATCCTCGCCGTTTTGCGAGTACAATTTGTCTTCGTAGCGGTTGAGTTCAAGCGCGTGGCCCGGGTCCGCGGCTACGGCCGGGTATTGACGTTTCATTTCGAAGCCCTTCATCAGGAAGTAGTGGCGTTCGGTCTGTTTCAAGCGCTTGGCCAAGAGGTAGAGATCGCCCTGCCGCATCCACCGGAAATTAGGCAAAGCCACCCGCCACGACCGCGGAATGAATCTTTTGATCATGGCGTAGAGACGCTTGACCATGCTGCGGCTTTCTGTTCCGACCTGGAGTGTGTCCCTTATACCATGTTCGTTACCGCAGGAGCAACGTAGTCCGGCTTTTCCCGGACAGGTGCTGAAACGCCGGCCGCACGGCGAGCGGTATAACGGTTGTACGCATTCGACCGTGGAGGCCAACCTCAAGTCAAAAGTCGAGCCCTCGCTGTTTGACCTCGTGGCATCAGGCCGAGTGTTTGTGGTGGCCGAGATCGGGAAGAACTTCATTCAGACCCAGGAGGAGCGGCCGACCGAGGAATACCTCGAAAACGCCAAGGCCTTGGTGAAAGCCAGCCATGAGGCCGGGGCGGATGCGGTGAAGTTCCAAACCCATAACGTCGAAGATGAACAGCTGAATATCCACGTTGTCGCCCCGCACTTCAAGGGCGCGGATCGCTACTCGTGGCTGACGCGGAACACCAACGCCACTCCGCTCGATGCCTTCTGGCGGCCGCTCAAGGCCTACTGCGACGAACTCGGCATCATCTTCCACTCCACGCCAATGTCGCGCGGCGCGGCGAGGAAGCTCAATGAGCTCGGCGTTGAACTTTGGAAGGTTGGTTCGGGCGATATCCTCGATTTCGTAACGCTCGATTACCTTGCGCGAACCGGCAAGCCCATCATCATGTCCTCGGGCATGTCCACGCTTGAAGAGTTGGATCAGGCCATTGATTTCCTGAAGCGGCGGAACGCGAAAGTGGTTTTGCTCCACTGTGTCTCGCGCTACCCGTGTCCAGCCGAGGATCTTAACCTGGCGACCATCGGATTTTTGAAGCAGCGCTACGGAATCCTCGTCGGTTTTTCCGATCACTCCATTGGTATTGATTCGGCCCTGGCCGCGGTTGCCCTCGGGGCAGAGGTCATCGAGAAACATTTTTCATTCTCGCGCGACTTTTGGGGCGCGGATCACAAGGTTTCTATGACCCCCGGAGAATTGAAGGCTCTGGTCGCGGGCATTCGCGGGGTTGAGCAAGATCCGTCGCGCCGGGCCGAATATCTCGAAAAAGATATCGTGAAAGCCGGCATGGGGAGCGGGACGAAGGTGCTCCAGGATGATGAAGCTATCTTCCGGCCTTATTTTCGAAAGTCGCTTATGGCGGGCCAAGATATCCCGGCCGGCACCCTTATCACCGCCGAGATGCTCTATGCCATGCGGCCGCAGGCCTATGCGCGAGGGCTTCCGTCCGAAGAGTATGAGCGCGTACTAGGAAAAATGGTCAAGACGAGTTTGAGTAAGTACGATCCCATAACCTTGGAAGCCCTCGCCTGAAACCCTAAACCCGAAATTCTAAACCCTAGACAAATCCTAATGACCAAAGCTCAAAACATGTTTTTGGTATTCGGGTTTTGTATTTTGGGTTTGTCCCTGGGTCACTTTGCGACCGGGATCCCGGCCCTTCGGGCCTAGGGATTTAGGATTTAGGGTTTAGGACTTAGAGCTTATCTGATGCTGGCCGAGACGAAAACTAAACTTAAAACGCTGGCTCTGAAAACAGGCATCCTCCCGCAGAAGAAAAAGCGGAAAGTTTGTTTTATCATCACCAACCGCATCCACTACGGCCGCCAGGAGATCCTGTTAAAGCAGCTCCGCGACGACCCCGACCTTGAACTCCAACTGATCGTAGGCGCATCGGCTCTCCTCGAGAAGTATAGCCAGGTGCCGCGATCACTTGCCCGGCACGGTTTCCAGGTCCACGAGGAGATGCTGAATTTGATCGAAGGCGGAAACCATGCCGCCATGGCCAAAACCGCAGGCCTGGCCGTCCTCGAACTCACCAACACCTTCCAGAAGCTGAAGCCCGATATTGTCTTGATCCGGGGGGATCGCTTTGAGCAGTTGGCCTGCGCCATGACCGCCGCCTACCTGAACCTCGCCGTAGCCCACATTGAGGGCGGGGACGTCACCGGCACCATTGACGAGAGTGTCAGACATGCCATCACCAAACTTGCCCACATCCACTTCGTCACCAACGACGATTCCTACCGCCGGGTGCTGCAGCTCGGCGAGAATCCCGAGTTCGTCTTTCATGTCGGCTCGCCGGACATTGAGTTTGCCGCTCAAGTGAGGCGGAAGCCCGATGCAGCGATGATGAACCGCATTGGCGTGGGCGGGCACATCGATTTCTCGAAGCCCTACCTCATGGTCATTCAGCACCCGGTAACGAGCGAGCCGGACAACCTCGAACATGTAATGAAGACGCTCGAGGCGGTCAGCGATCTTGGCCTACCGGCCATCTGGTTTTGGCCGAACCCCGATGCCGGCACCGATGCCGTTTCGGGAGGCATCCGGCGCTTCCGTGAGGCCCATCCCATCCCGCACGTTCGCTTCGTGATTGATGTCCACCCACGGGACTTCGCCGCACTCCTCAAGCACGCGGCCTGCCTGGTCGGCAACTCCTCCTCCGGTCTCAAGGAAGCGTCGTTCTTCGGGGTGCCGGTGGTGAACATCGGAACCCGCCAGCAGGGGCGCTTCGGCTCCTTGCGGGGGAAGAATGTCATGGACGTCGGCTATGACAGCGATGAGATCAAAGGAGCCATCCAGCGCCAAGTGGCGCACGGTCCCTACCAGCCGCACCTCGCGTTCTACAAACCCGAGACCTCCAAGCGCATCCGGAAGGTTTTGAAGAGCGTTCCTCTTTATACCCAAAAGAAATTTTTCGATCTGCAGCCAGTTTGACCCCGCATCAATCGCGTCGGCGTAGCCAATCCCATCAACTTCAATTGACCGATCGGTTAATTGAAGTTGATGGGGTGTGAAAGGGATAAAAAAAGGCCCCGCGGAACTTCTCCCGTGGGGCGGCGTGATGGCTGGATCGGCTCTCGCACTGGCTCGCGTTAGCTCTGGAGCCGGTCAAGGAACTCGAGCATGGCGGAAAGAGCGAGCTTGGAATCGTAGGGCTTGAGGTAGGCCTCGACGGCCTCCTGGCTTGGCTTTGATTCCTCGAGGAAGGGCGTGAGATCTTCCGGACTCGCAGCCTCGCGAACGAACCCCGGAGCCACCAGAGGATGCTGCGCAACCGAGAGCTGTCGCTTCATGTCCGTCCGCGTCTCTCCGGTGGCAAGCGAGATCGCGGTCTTCCCGTAGATGACGGGTACGACCAGCATGGTCGAGAACCCGGAGAGCGTGACATCCGCAAGCGCGGCAATGGCTGCAGGAACGTCGGTTTCGACAACTTGGACCTGATCGCCGAGCTCCTTCAGCATGTCCTTCCAAACCGCGCCGTACGTCCAACCCTCCTGTGATTGCACGTTCGCCCACTTGGGGTGCGGCCGCGAGATCAGCGCTGGCGAGCCCGGCGTCTTCCGGAGGCACTCCTTTAAGAGCTGGAGCTCGGCCGTGGTGTATGTCCCACCGCCGACGTAGAAGAGCACCGTGCCGTGTCGCGCCTTCAGCTCGCCCATCTTCGTATGAACGTCATCGGGGATCTTGAGCTTGCGGGCGCTCGCGACTTCGTGGTTGCCGATGATGGTCACTGGCACGCTCGTGCCGAGGTTCTTCTGGACGATCGTCTCGCCGCTTTGGTCAAGCGTCAAGACGAGATCCGGCCGGGCGTCGCTCCGGCAGTGGCAACCCCAAATGTCTTCGAGGAAGATGAGGGGTTTGCCGAGGAGGTTGGCCGCTCGGCCGAACTCGCGTTCGAGGTGGATCGGGTCGCCGAGGGTGGTGATGACCGCATCGGGGTTGATCTTCTCGATCACCCGAGCGGCATCCACCGAGAAGGGCTCCTCCTGGAAGTTCTCAAAGCCTTTGAAGTAGGGGGCAATGCCTGCGGCTATATAGCGCGTCGCCGCGAGCCCCTCGAGCACCGCGAACACCCCGTGTTCCGGCCGCGCTTCGAGTGTGAGCGGCACACCGACTGCGGCACCCCCGTTGTCCTTGGAAGCAATGAGGAACTTTCTCTGTCCCACTTCCGGCCTCCTTTGGCTTGACCTGCGTTCACTCCAAGATCATCGCGATCCTTCCTTCCCACGTCCGGCTGTGATGTTGGGGGCAATGCATACGTCGTTAGTTAGTTATACGAAGTGGCATTACCCATGTGACCTGTATGCTTTTCAACGAGCGGAGAAAATGTATCAACTTTTGTAAAAACTGTCAAGATAGGATAGAGTAAAGAGAGACAACCAGGAGGC
>CAYIBD010000012.1:10999-19539 GCA_964361655.1 uncultured Candidatus Saccharibacteria bacterium | reverse complement strand
GTGTTTGAAACCACGATTCCGCGGAACGTGAGCTTGGCCGAGGCGCCATCGTTCGGGAAGACGATCCTTCAATATGATCCTTATTCGCACGGAGCGAAGGCGTATAGGAAGTTAGCGCAGGAGATAATTTCACTTGATCACGCATGAGTATCTTAGGCCGAGGACTTGAGTCCTTGATTCCGAAAAAGGATAAGGAACCGGAAGAACAGCCGGCATTGGATGTGCTGTATCACCAGACAAGAATAAGCGAGCCGGTGTATCGGTTCCATGATGAAGTGACGGCGATTCTCGCGGAGGCGCCGCCGGATGAGCCGGTGGCGGTAACGGCATCGGCACCCGTGACCAGCTCGGCCCCGCCTTCGCCCGACCTGTCTGCCGGTCAAGCAGGGCTTCGGCGGGCAATGGGGAGCGTCTTTTGGATTGAGGTTTCGAAAATCGAGCCCAACCCCTACCAGCCACGCAGGGGCTTCAATGTCGAGGAGTTGACCTCGCTTGCTGATTCCATCCGAGAGCGCGGGATGCTGCAGCCGCTCCTGGTTACCAAGCGCGAGATTGAGACCCCGGCCGGCCTCGATGTCCGCTACCAGTTGATTGCCGGAGAGCGGAGGTGGCGGGCGGCTAAGCTTGCCGGCCTGCGCGAGGTGCCGGTGATGATCCGAGCAGCCGAGACTCCGGAACGAGAAAAGCTCGAACTGGCCTTGATTGAAAATATCCAGCGCGAGGATTTAAATCCGCTGGAGCGGGCGCGCGCATTCGCACAGTTGGTCAGCGATTTCGGTCTAATGCAAAAAGAAGTGGCCGAGCGCATTGGCAAGAGCCGCGAGGTGGTGGCCAATGCTCTCCGGCTCCTGCGTCTGCCCGAAGAAATTCAAACCGCGCTTGCGTCCGACGTAATTTCCGAAGGCCATGCTCGGACCCTGCTTATGCTTGAACACGACCCCAGCGGCCAGATGAAACTTTTCCACGAGATTCGCACTGCCGGGCTCACGGTGCGCGATGCCGAGTTATCAGCTCGGGTTTCGGGCGGCCTAGAGGCCCGGCCGCGGCCGCGTAGAGGCCGCATCCGGCTTGATCCGGATAGCCGCGAAATCTTAAAGCAGCTTGAGGAGGTCTTTGGCACCAAGGTCAAACTCCTGAAGCGCGGGGAGCACGGCAAGATCGTAGTTGAGTTTTACTCCGATGAGGAGTTACGCGGCATCTTGGAGCGCATCTCCAAGCGCGAGGAGGGGTATGTATAATAAGCCTCTGCCCTTGACGGTAGTCGCCTGTTGGGCTACCAATAGCTAGGAGAGCCATTCTCGGAAAGGAGGGGCCTGATGAGCCTTGAGATATTCGAAGAGGGAGTAAAGCTCGGGTCTGTTCATTGGGGCGATCACGTCAGTGGGGCTGAACCGACGAATTACCTTGAGATCAACCGTCTCTTCGTTGATGCCGAGGAGTTCATCCGGGCGCTTGCCAGCCTGCCGCATGATCGGTGTGCGACTGCCGATCTCCATCACCACCGCTGGTGCTGCCAGCCGACTGCGGAGTTCAAGACGTCGCTGATCGCCGGCGCTATTGAATGGGATCCAATGGGGAAACTGATGGTGCTTAGAATCGGCAGCATCCCGTTCTCCAGGCGAAATTTCCTGGCATTCGTTAGGTGGCTTGCGGCGCAACAGCCATGGGACCGCCGATTCCGGCCACTCCGCCCGGATAATGAGACGAAGGAGCGTTTTCGGCAACTCATGGCGCTGGCGGAGCGGATGGCCGTGGCTACACCCGAAGTGTCCGGAACGTGAAATTCGAGCACCTTGGCTTCCGCACGATGCGGTACCCGCCACCAGTCAAGCTGGTGGCGTTTCAATTTGCCGTGCTTTCTGGCCGAACGCTGGTTATCTGTTTTCGTGGGTCACTCCACGTCGCGTACTTGCAGTCGGGGTATCGCGAGCAGCCGAAAAAGAGCCGGCGCTTGCGCGTGAAACGCTCGACGATCTCGGCCTGCTTGCATTCCGGACATTGGACCCCGGTTGATTTGGGCGGTTCTTTGGGCAGGGGTTTCGCATTCTTGCACTCTGGCCAGCCGGAGCAGGCCAGGAACCGGCCGAAGCGGCCATACTTGATGACCATGGGCTTGCCGCATTTCTCGCAGATCTGATCGGTTTCCTCAACCATGTTCCGCTTCTCAACTGCCTCGTACTTCTCGGCGAGGTTTTTGGAAAAGGGCTCGTAGAACTCGCGGATGACGTTTTGCCAGGAGAGTTTGCCCTCGGCAATCTCATCCAGTTCCTCTTCCATTTTGGCCGTGAATTGGATATCCACGATCTCCGGGAAGTGCTCAACCAGAAGATCGTTCACCACCAAGCCGATTTCAGTCGGCTTGAGGCGCTTTTGCTCGTCCTTGTCCACATAGCCGCGATCCTGGATGGTGGCCATGGTCGGCGCGTAGGTTGAGGGCCGGCCAATACCGTTTTGCTCCAGGGCTTTGATCAAGGAGGCCTCGCTAAAGCGCGGCGGCGGCTCGGTAAAGTGTTGGTTGGGCATGAGTTTCTCAAGCGCGAGCTCTTGGTCCTTGGCAAGCTCGGGCAGCATGACCTCGGCCACTTGGGCCGGCCACACCTTGAGAAAGCCGTCGAATTTCAGCACTTGGCCCGTGGCGCGGAATGTGTAGCTTTTGTCTTTAGTCTTTGGTCTTTGGGCTTCAACATCTATCGTGGTGGCGTCGAGCAGCGCTTCTGTCATCTGTGTAGCGACGAATCTCCGCCAGATAAGGTCATAGAGCCGGAATTGGTAGCGGTCAAGGTAGGGTTTGACTGATTCTGGCGTTCTTGCCGGATCAGTGGGCCGGATGGCCTCGTGGGCCTCCTGGGCGCCTTTAGTTTTGGTCTTAAAGCGGCGGGGTGAAGGCATGGCGTAGTTTGGTCCGATTTCTTTTCGAATGAAAACCGCGGCTTCGCGGAGCGAGTCCTCGGACAGGTTCAGGGAATCGGTGCGCATGTAGGTGATGAGGCCGGTTGCGCCTGCCTCGCCAAGCTCTACTCCTTCGTAGAGCTGCTGGGCTACGCGCATGGTCTGTCGGGCAGAGGAGCCAAGGCGGCGGAAGGCCTCCTGTTGGAGCGTGGAGGTGGTAAGGGGCGGCAGCGGATTTTTAGCCACGGCTTTTTTCTCGACATTGGCAACGCGCCATGCGGCGCCGTGGAGCTCTGTGGTGATGGCCTTGGCCTCGGCCTCGTTTTTGATCGCAAACTTATCGAGCGCCTCTCCGTTGATTTTTGCGAGGGAGGCGATGAATTTCTCTTTTTTCTTTCCCTGCGCATAGAGCTCGGCTTCAATAGTCCAGTATTCCTGCGGCTTGAACGCGTCGCGCTCGCGCTCACGCTCCACCACGAGGCGCACGGCCACGGACTGCACCCGGCCGGCCGAGAGCCCGCGGATGACTTTCTTCCACAAAAACGGCGAGAGCGAGTAGCCGACCAGACGGTCAAGAATGCGCCGGGCCTGCTGGGCATCCACCCGCTTCAGGTCAATCTCGCGGGGATTTTTGAGCGCCTCCTCAATGGCGCGTTTGGTAATTTCGTGGAATACAATCCGCTCCACGCTCTTGCTTCTTGCTTCCTGCTTCATGCTTCCGTTCAAGCCCAGGGTTTGAACCAGGTGCCAGGCAATAGCTTCACCTTCTCTATCCTCGTCCGTGGCCAAAATGCATCGCTCCGCTTCCTCGGCAGATTTTTTAAGCATGGTTACCGTCTTCCGGGCCTTGGTCGGGATGACGTAGGTCGGCTCGAAGTTCTTCTCCACATCCACGCCGAGCTTGGATTTGGGGAGATCGCGGATATGGCCGTAGGAGGATTCAACCTGAAAGTCGCCGCTCAAGAAGCGGCTTATCGTTCTTGCCTTGGTAGGGCTCTCTACTATGACCAGTGCTTTACCCATTCGGCACTACGAATTACGAATTTCGAACGAATTACGTATGTGATCGGGCACCTATTCGTAATTCGGAAAACATTCGTAATTCGTAGTCATAAATTCATGCGATGCGTTGGAACCTGTTCTGCCCCATCGGCCGGATGAAGCCCTTCAGTTCAAGCATGGAGAGGCAGGTGACAATGGCCGGCGTGGCGAGCTGGGTGCGCTCCTTAATATCATCCACACTGGATGGCTCGGCCAAGAGTTCTAGGATGGTTTTTTCGGTTTCGTCTGTCAAGACCGCGGCGGCTTTCTCCTGTTTGGTTCGGCGCGCGAGGTTCAATTCATCAATAATATCATCGGCGCGAGTAACGAGCTTGGCACCGTCCTGAATAAGGCGGTGAGTGCCAATGGCGTTGGGGCTGAACATCTGACTGGGGATGGCGAATACATCTCGGCCTTGCTCCAGGGCGAAACGCGCGGTGATGAGGGCCCCTGATTTCTCCGGCGCCTCAACCACGAGCACGCCGAGGCAGAGTCCGGCAATGATGCGGTTCCGGGCCGGGAAATGGTGCTGCAAGGCCGGAGTTCCGGGCGGGTATTCCGAGATTATGGCCCCGCCCTTTTTCATGATTTCCTCGGAAAGCTGCCAGTTTTCGTAGGGAAAGAATGATTCGCGATCCATGCCGCTACCCAAAATTCCAATAGTAGTGAGGTTTTGAGCAAGCGCCGCTTTGTGGGCTTCGGCGTCAATGCCCTGGGCCAGCCCACTTACAATCGCGATCTCTGCCGCCTCGGCAAGCTCGCGGATGATTTTCTGTGTGGCTTGGCGCCCATATTCCGTGGGTTTTCGCGTTCCGACCACGGCCAGGCGCGGTTTTCCTTGCTCAACCCTTCCTTTTATATATAGCGCATGGGGCGGGGCAGCGATTTCGCCAAGTTCGGCCGGAAATTCGAGATCGCCGGCAATAACGAGCGCAATGCCTTGGCTCACGAGCTTCCGCATCTCCTCGTCGGGATTCAGGCCCTCGCGGCCGGTGACCATGGCTGAAACACGCTCATCGCCTAATCCGCTCGCCCGCAACGCTTCGGCGCTCGCCCGCCACGCATCTTGAAAAGAAGCGAACGCTCGAACGACTTTCTCAACCGCATCATACTCCGCACCGGTCAGGAGCAGCGCGTGCAAGAATTTTTTATCGCTCGCCGCAGGCATGGTTGCCACCACTATACGAGAGGCACGGCGGTTTGACAACGCCATGTGGATTCTTTACCAATAAGGCAACCCGGCGAAAGGGAAGTTTCTTGAAAACCCAGACCTTTACGACGCCCCTTTTGGGGCAGGAGGTGTGGAGATGGAAGCGAAAGATCTGCTGATCGTGGCGCTCGATGTTCCCACACTCGATCGGGCCCGTTCACTCGTGGAGCGGTTGGTACCCTACGTCGATGTATTCAAAGTGGGGAGCCAGCTCTACACGGCCGCGGGGCCGGATGCAGTCAGGACAGTCCAGGCGCGCGGGGGGAAGGTGTTCCTTGACCTGAAGTTTCACGACATCCCGAATACGGTCGAGGGTGCTGCCCGGGAAGCTGCGCTACTGTGGGTGAAGATGTTTAACGTCCACTGCGCTCCCGGCACGGCCATGATGGAAGCGGCGCGTCGGGGGGCTGATGATGCCGCAAAGGCCGCAGGGTTTCCGAATCCTATCGTACTCGGCGTTACGGTCCTCACGAGCCACAGTTACGAAGAACTCGAAGAGGAGGGGTTGGTCAGCAGGTGGCATTCGCCAGAATTGGCCAATGAGCAGATGAAGCGGGGCGAGGTTCAGCGGCTGGTCGTGCTGCGGGCGCTCCGTGCCCAGAGAGCCGGGCTTGACGGTGTCGTAGCCTCGCCTAAGGAGATCGTGGTCATCCGCAAGGCGTGTGGTCAGGAGTTCAAGATCGTGACGCCCGGCATCCGACCGGCGGGGAGCGAGGCACAGGATCAGAAGCGCGTGGACACGCCGGCCGCGGCGATCGAGGCCGGCGCCGACTACCTCGTGGTCGGCCGTCCGATCATCGCCGCGCCCGATCCGGCCGCGGCGGCCCAAGTCATCCTCGCCCAGATCGCCGCGGCGATGGCGGAGAGGAGGTGAACGCATGCCAGAAAAGTTCTACTGCGGCACCGTGGGAGCCCGCCCTACTTCGGTCGTAAGCTCCAGGAGCACATGCCGATGCGAGAGTGTCCGAATCCGGATTGCAAGACCATCAACCCCACCTCTTTCTATTACCGCTATCGGTGCAGGACAAGAATTCTCGAACCGGAGGCGGCGGAGGAGGCGGAGTAGGTAAGAAGGGAGGTGGGTACCAGTGGTGGCGTTCGATGAGCGCAAGAATCACCTTGCGCGGCGCCTTTTCGAAGTAGGCGCAGTGCAATTTGAACCCATGCAAGGGTTCCGCCTCAACGCTCACGATACACATCCGGAGGCGCCCCGTTCCCCCTTCTATATTGACGGCTTGGGTCCTTTCCTGAGCTTCCCCCGTCTCCTCAACGATGCGGCCGATCTCGTCATCGCGGCCGGAAGGGCGTTCTTCGGCGAATCTGATCGGATCAGCGACGTACCACTCGGCTCGACCCCCCTTGCCGTTTCAGTGATGCTGAAGACCTATATTCCGATGATTTCACCGTACCGCGATGCGGCGGGAGGTATCGCAGGTCAATGGAAGTTGGGGCAGCGAGTTGTGGTCATAGAGAGCGTTCGTAGTACGGGTAGTTCGCTCGGCACCGTGATCGATCTCTATGAGGCGCAGGGGCTTGCGGTCGTCGGGACCGTAGTACTCATTGATCGGGGGAGTCCCGAGGACGCACCGGTAGCAGGACGTCCGTTCCGGGCGGTCTACCACTGGTCGTGGCTCCTTGATCTCTACCAGCGGATAACAGTTATTACGGACGAACTGCGCCGTAGATGTGTGGAGTACCCGGCAGCGCTTAGCGCTCACGTTCGGAATTGCCCCGGGTGCAAGTAGGGCAGGGAAGCCGTTACGCCCATCGAGCCAGCGCGCTTGGTGGGCGATTTATTTTTCGGGCGCACCTGCGTCACGCACATTCCCATCATGCTATAACATTTAAACAAATGTTTAAGTGAAGTAAGTGAGGACAGAGGCGGGTGAAATAAGTGAGGAGTGAGGCGACGGAATACGTTCATGACAGCTTGCTTCTGTTGTGCACGGTGTTAGTTGAGTTCTTCCAGCGCCTCGCCGAGGAGCTGGGCATAGAGGTTCAAGCCGACTTTGTTCATGGTGCCGGATTGCTGGCGGCCGAGGACATTGCCCGCCCCGCGGATTTCAAGGTCTTTCAGCGCAATTTGGAATCCGGCGCCAAGGCCCTCGGCTTCGCGGAGCGCTTTTAACCGGAGTTTGCCTTTTTCCGTAAGTGAGCGAGCCGGATATAGAAAATAGGCATAGGCCGGCTTATCCCCGCGGCCGATCCGGCCGCGGATCTGATAGGCCTGCGAGAGGCCGAGCCGAGCGGCATTGGCCACGATCAGGGTGTTCACGCTCGGAAGATCAAGGCCATTTTCAATAATGGTCGTGGCCAGCAAAATATCGATGTTGCCGGAGCGGAACTCATGCATGGCGCGGATCAATTCTCGTTCGCGCATCCGGCCGTGGAGAATAGCCACCGTGGCTTGGGGTGCCAACCGCTCGATGTCGCGTCGCATGGCCTCGATGTTCTCAATGCGGTTCCAGAGGTAGAAGATTTGGCCGTGGCGTTTAAGTTCGGCAGCTATGGCTTCGCGGGCTATAGCTTTGGAGAATGGCAAGACCGAGGTATGGATCGGCAGGCGGCCGGCCGGAGGCGTTTGGATAATGGAGATATCACGAAACTTCGCCAAGGCCAGAGACAGGGTGCGCGGGATGGGCGTGGCCGAAAGCGAGAGAATATCAACCCCGTTAGAGGCCCGCGCCGCAGGCGCGGCAGACGCCAAAGGCGTCTTGCCTCTAACGGGGTCAACTTCGGCCCGGAGCTGCTTGAAATGTTCTTTATGTCGCACGCCGAAGCGCTGCTCCTCGTCCACAATAACCAGACCCAAATCACGAAACACAATATCCCGCGAGAGGAGGCGGTGGGTGCCGATGATGATATCGGTTTCTCCTTTTTTCATTTTTTCAATTATTTTTGGAACTTCTCGCTTCGGCGTCAGCCGAGTGAGGCCGCCAACTTCGATCGGCAGTCCCTTCAGGCGCTCGTGGAACGTGGCCAGGTGCTGGTCAGCGAGAATAGTGGTTGGCGCAAGGAGTGATACTTGCTTGCCCGAATAGGCCACGCGGCAGGCGGCGCGGATGGCAAGTTCGGTCTTGCCAAAGCCGACGTCACCCAGGAGCAGGCGATCCATGGGCTTGTCGGCTGACAGGTCGGCATGGATTTCCTCAAGGGCTCGGCGCTGATCCGGCGTTTCCTCAAATGGGAAGGTGCTCGCGAGGTGCCGCTGGATTTCATGGTGGAGTGGATAAGGCGGCCGGCTGGCTCTGGCCCGGCCGCGAAAAATAGCGATGAGTTCCTCGGCGAATTTCCTGGCCTCTTCCTTGGCTTTGCGCTTGGTAGTTTCCCATGAGATTCCACCCAGGCGATGGATGGCAGGGGTTTCAAATCCGATGTAGCGGGAAAGCTTCTTGGCTTG